>CAIQNH010000125.1 GCA_903873135.1 uncultured Actinomycetes bacterium | reverse complement strand
GAGGACGACGACGAGCAGCACCGACAGCGCCACGCCGATGCCGCCCGTGACCATGCCGGCGATGGCCACTCCCCGGCCGGAGCCGGCGAACTCGTCGGTCCTCCGGAGCCCCACGTAGCCGGTGACCAGCGCAGCGACTCCCGAGGCGACGCCCAGCGGCCAGCAGCACACCAGCACGACGATCGAGACGACCCCGAGCACCAGCGAGACGATCGCCCACACGTTCTGCCGGGTGCCGGAGGACGCCGCTGCCACGTAGGGCTGGGCCGGAGGCGGCAGGTACCCGCCGGAAGGGGGTGCGACCCCGCCGGGGGTCGGGACCGACCCCGGCGGTGGGAGGAAGCCACCGGGCGGAGGCGGTGTGGCCCCGGGCGGACCGGACACGGGCGGCACTCCGGGTGGGCCGGTCGGTGGGCCGGTCGGTGGGCCGGTCGGCGGCTGCTGGTCGGGGTGGTCGCTCAACTCGTCACGCTCCCTCGGTCCGACGCCGTGACCGCGACAGCCGTCCCGGGCCACCGACGCTAGTCCGCCGTCCTCCACCCGGGCAGCGAGGACTCGGGGTCGTCCGGGAGTCCGGGAGGTAGCGTGCTGCACCATGCACACCGGTCCCGGAACCCCGACGCCCCCCATCGACGTGGCCGGTGGCCTGGCAGCGGCCGGGCCGCGGACGTCGGCCACCCGGGTCGAGGTCGACGACGCCACGCTGGACCGCCTGCGCGCCGTGTGCGGGTCCGTGACCGACGATCCGGCCGTGACCGGCGCCGCGAGCCAGGACTGGTGGCCGCTCGCCATGACCTGGGCGCTCGAGGGCCAGCTGGCCGGGCGGGCTGCGGTCGTGGCGGCACCCACGACCGCCCAGGAGGTCGCCGACGTGGCGGCGGTCTGCGACGAGGCCCGGGTGCCGCTCACCGTCGCCGCCGGCCGCTCCGGCGTGTGCGGTGCGTCGGTCCCGGTCCACGGCGGCGTGGTCCTCGACCTGTGCGGGCTGAGCGGGATCCGGTCCGTCGACGACGAGTCGCTGGTGGTCGACGTCCTCCCCGGGACGTTCGGCGACCGGTTCGAGGCCGAGCTGCGGGAGCGGTGGTCGCTCACGTGCGGGCACTGGCCCCAGTCCATGACGTTGTCGACCGTCGGCGGTTGGCTCGCGTGCCGTGGCGCCGGCCAGCTGTCGACCCGCTACGGGAAGATCGAGGACATCGTCGTCGGACTCGACGTGGTCCTCGCCGACGGCAGCGTGCTGCACACCGGCGGCCACCCCCGTCAGGCGACCGGGCCCGATCTCACCCAGCTCTTCGTCGGGTCGGAGGGGACCCTCGGGATCATCACCGGCGCCCGGCTGGCGGCCCACCCGCTGCCCACCCACGAGCGTCGCGGCGCCTGGTCGTTCGCGTCGTTCGCCGAGGGGTTGGACGCCTGCCGCCGGATCCTGCGCCGGGGCGCCACTCCTGCGGTGCTGCGCCTCTACGACGGGGTGGAGTCCGACCGGAACTACCACGTCGGCACCGAACGCAACGTGCTCCTCGTCCTGGACGAGGGCGACCCGGCCGTCGTCGACGGCATGTGGACCGTCGTCACGGAGGAGTGCGCTGCCGCCGAGACGCTCGACGTCGAGCTGGTCGAGCACTGGATGCACAAGCGCAACGACGTGGCGGCCCTGGAGCAGCTGATCTCCGGAGGGCTCGTCGTGGACACCATGGAGATCTCGGGCCCCTGGTCGACACTGCCGGGCATCTACCGGGCGGCGGTCGACGCCATCTCGGCGGTGCCCGGAACCCTCGCGGCCTCGGCCCACTGCAGCCACAGCTACCTCGACGGTGCCTGCCTCTACTTCACCTTCGCCGGCAAGCCCGAGCCCGACGCCAAGGACGCCTTCTACCGGTCGGTCTGGGACGCCGGCACCCGGGCCGTCCTGGCCGCCGGGGGCTCCCTGTCGCACCACCACGGCGTCGGGGTGAACCGGGCCCGCTTCCTCGGGGAGGCGCTCGGCGGCGGCACCTCGGTCCTGCAGGGGGTGAAGGACTCGCTCGATCCCAACGGGATCCTCAACCCGGGCAAGCTCGGTCTGCGCTCGCCGTGGGGCCCGGTCCCCGGGTTCGACGCCTGAGCCGTCGGAACCGACACCGACGAGCCACCGAGCGGGACCGGGTCGTGGAACCACTCCGAGCACTCCCCCGGCTCTCCCCCGGCAGCGCGGTCTGGCGGGGCACGCTCACCGCGCTGGTCCTCGCCCTCCCCGCCGGGATCCTCAACCAGTTCGCCGCCCGCGACGGGGCGACGCTGTGGACCCTCGTCCTGTGGCTGGTGATCATGTTCGGAGCAGCCAGCGGCGGGTACGCGGTCCGCCGGCTGTGTCCGAGCGCACGACTCCACCACGCAGCGGCCGCCGGGGCGCTCGCCTACGTGATCGTCCAGTCGATCGGCGTCGTCCGTCGGCTCGCCTCCGGCGAGACCATCTCGTGGCTCGCCTACCCGTTCCTGGCACTGCTGATGGCCTCGGTGGCCATGCTCGGTGGCGTCTACGCGACCCGGATCACCGGTCGCTACGGTGAGCAGACCGACGGCGGGCCCGTCGACGCTGGGGAGGACACGTGAGCATCCTGGTCATCGACGTCGGCACGAGCTCGGTCCGGGCCGCGATCGTGGACGCCTCGAGCCGGGTGCTGCACGAGTGCTCCCGACCGACCCTGCCCGACTCACCCTTCGACGGGCTCGTCGAGTTCGACGCCCGTGAGTACGTGGACGCAGCGCTCGACTGCGCCCGGTCGGCACTGGCCGCCCACGGTCCGGTCGACGGGGTCGGGATCGCCAACCAGCGAGCCTCGACCGTGGTGTGGGACCGGGAGACGGGCGAGCCGGTCGCTCCCGCGCAGGGGTGGCAGGACCTGCGCACCGTCGGGCGCTGTCTCGAGCTGGCTGCCGACGGGATCCGCCTCGCACCCAACCAGTCGGCGACGAAGATCGCCGACATCCTCGACGCCGTGGACCCCGATCGGCGGCGTGACCTGTGCTTCGGCACCCTCGACTCCTGGCTCGTGTGGGTCCTCACCCGAGGGGAGCACCACGTCTCGGACCTGTCCAACGCCGCGGTCTGGGGGCTCATGGACCCCGACGGGACCCACTACGACGCCCGGGTCCTGGAGCGGCTCGGGATCCCCGCCTCGGTGCTGCCCCGGATCGTGGACTCCACCGGTGCGGTCGGCGAGGCCACGATCCTCGACGGAGCCCCACCGATCTGCGGACTCACCGGCGACCAGCAGGGGTCGCTCGTCGGTCAGGCCTGCGTCCGCAGCGGGATGGCCAAGGTCACGTTCGGCACCGGTGGGATGCTCGACGTCTGCCTGGGACCGGAGCGACCTCGGGCGGCCGTTCGGGGTGGGTCGGGCACCTTCCCGATCGTGTGCTGGCGCCAGGACGAGCGGATCACGTGGGGCGTCGAGGCGATCATGCTCTCGGCCGGCACGAACGTCGAGTGGCTCGTCGAGGACCTCGGCCTGGTCGAGTCCGCGGCGGCGACCAGCGACCTAGCGGCCTCGGTCGACGACACCGACGGGGTCGTCTACGTGCCGGCGCTGCTCGGTCTGGGCACCCCCTACTGGGACTACGGCGCCCGGGGTTCGCTGTTCGGCGTGACCCGGGGCACCACTGCGGCCCACGTGACCCGGGCGGTGCTCGCCGGAGTCGCAGAGCTCGGAGCCGACCTGGTCGAAGCAGCCGAGGCCGACACGGGACTCTCGCTCGAGACCCTCCGCATCGACGGCGGCATGGCCGCCAACCCCGTGTTCGTCCAGCACCTCGCCGACGCCACCGGCCGACCGGTCGAGGTGGCCCCGGTGCGGGAGGCGACGACCCTCGGGGCCGGGTTCCTGGCGGGCATGGCGGTGGGCACCTGGTCCGGGTGGGACGAGGTCGCTGCGACCTGGCAGCCCGCCAGCCGCGTGGAGCCGGGCACCCCCACCGACCGGGAACGATGGGCCGACGCCGTGGGCCGGGCCCGGTCCTGGTACCCCGAGTTGTCCTCGCTGGACTTCTGAGGAACTGGTACCGTCCGCGGAGGACGGGCCGAGGGGGTCCGGACGGAACCGGGGGGATCCATGGGCACGAGACACCTGGCTGTCGCGACCCTCGCCGCAGCGATGCTCGCCGTCGCCGCGTGCACGCCCCCGCCGGCACCACCGTCGACCACGACGACCACGGTGGCTCCGACCACCTCGACGACGACCACCTCGACGACGACCACCACGTCGACGACGACGACCACGACCACGACCACGCTGCCGGGTCCGTGGCTCGCTGCGGGGTGCCTCGACGGTGCCGGCACGGACGGACTCAGCGCCCCCGACCTGCTCTACAACGGCACGCCGAACCAGCGGGCGAACGCCCGGTTCTTCGCAGTGTTCGCCAACGGCACGCTGACCTTCTCCGGCAACGGCACCTGCGCCGGTTCGCCGTGGGGGGCGATCACGATCGTCCGGGCCTCGAGCGCTGGTCAGGCCGCAGCGCTCTGCTCCTCGCTCAACTCGGGCCCGACGGCCACGCCGTTCGCCGGGTCGGCGTGGACCGCTCCGGCCGACGCCTGGTCGTGCTCCCTCACGATCCAGCTCTGAGCTGCTGCGTTCGCGCTCGTCGGGAGGCGCCCGTCTCTGCGAGACTGCACGGGCTGGTGAGTCGGTCGGGTGACCGCGGCGGTGTCGGCCATCGGGCCGGCAGCGTCGAGGAAGGTCGGGACTCCATCGGGCAGGGTGCTGGCGAGAGCCAGGTCGGGGCGACCTGACGGAACAGGGCAACAGAGAGCAGACCGCCGATGGCGCCACCCCCGGGTGGCGCACAGGCAAGGGTGAAACGGTGCGGTAAGAGCGCACCAGCGTCGCCGGCGACGGTGGCGGCTGGGTAACCCCCACCCGGAGCAAGGCCGAGCAGAGGGCACGGGCGGCCCGTCCGCCCCGTCAGGGGCACCCTCGGGTAGGCCGCAGAGATGGATGGTCACCGAACCGGATCGCCGTGAGGCGCCGGGGAACAGAATCCCGCCTACAGGCCGACTCACCAGCACCACCGACGAACGGTGCCCGAGACCCGGGTCGCACCCTCCCCGACACCTGCAACCTGTCCACGGGTGGCCCGCCCACGCCTCCATGGAACGCCTCGACGCCGAGACGTGACCGACCCGGTGCTCAGGACACCAACGGACCCAAGAAGTAGTAGACGCCCGGCGACGGGTTAGACGTTGACTCAGTCGGATCCGAGATTGTCCCTGCTCCAGCCCGACCACCCGACGACAACCGGCGCAGGGTCGGGCGGGTCCAGGGTCGGCGGGTGTCGCTGCGGTCCAGGTCCTCGGTCGTCATGACCACAAGGTAGCCGGGAACGCGTCGACACCGAGGCGTGACCGACCCGGTGGTCAGGGGGAGGCGGGACCCACGTTGTAGGTGAAGCTGGGGCCACCGACGGTGACGATGCGTTCAGTGGGGTCGAGAGCGAACGTTGCTGCCCGAGCCTGACCTCCCCCCGCCAACCGACGCAGGGTCGGGCGGGTCCAGGGTCGGCGGGTGTCGCTGCGGTCGAGGTCCTCGGTCGTCATGGGCGCAGGGTAGCCGAGGTGCCTGATCGGCGAGGAGTGTCCGGACGGACGGTCAGGACGGAGCGGGACCGATGGGATAGGTCTTCCCACCGAGCGTCTTCGCAGTGCCCTCGAACGTCTCGTAGTCAGGCGCGACGGCCGCGCGGCCCCCTGCGGACAGCCGGCGCAGGGTCGGACGGGTCCAACGGCGACCGGAGTCGTTGGGGTCGAGATCGCTTGGGTTCATGGTCCCACTCTAGTCCCGGCTCCCCTGGGACGGCTCCGTGACCCCACCGGGCGACGGTCCTGTTCCCCGGGTGGGGCCGGGCCCGGAAAAGTTCTCGGAGAAATGGTCACGTTGCCCCGGCCTGCGGGTCTGGACCCCTGAACGTCGGCGAGTGACCGGCGTCGGGCGAAAGGAACCCACCGTGAACACCAACTCCACCACCACCCCCAACCGCCGGATCCGCCGCCTCGCCGGCCGCCTGGCCCTGACCGCCGTGGCCGCCGGAGTCATCGGCGCCGGCCCGTTCGCCGCCGTGGCCTCGGCCGACTGCCCCTACGGGCTCCCGGCCTGCCCGACCAAGCCGGAGATCGGTCCCGAACTCCAGGTGCCGGTCCGGCCCGACTTCTCCTCCATCGACCCGGGGATCCTCGACGACCTGAACGACGGGCCCGTGATCAGCGTCCCGCCGATCGGCCCCGAGACGATCGACCCGGGCCTGCTGGACGACCCCGTCGCCGACCCGGGCGACGACCCGGTGACCAGCATCCCGCCGTTCGGCCCCGAGACGATCGACCCGGGCCTGCTCGACGACCCGCTGCTCGACCCCGATCCCGGCACCGACGACCCGGGCGACCCCGTCGAGGAGACCGGCGACCCGGAGGACACGACCACCACGACCTCGGTGCCCGAGTCCGACGACCGTGACGAGTCGGCTGCCGACGACGGCGAGGGCCTGGCCTTCACCGGCGGCGGCACCACCCTGGCGCTGGCCGGGGCCGCCATCGCCGGCGTCGGGGCGCTGACCGTCGGAGGTGCCGCCCTGGCCCGCCGTCGCCAGCAGGGCTGATCCCTCAGCACCCTCCCCTCCCCCGTCAGGTGCCCCGGAGCCACGCTCCGGGGCACCGGCGCGCCCCGGGGCAGGTACGGGTAACGTCCGGGCCGTGACCGATGGAGCGACCCCGACCCGCGACTACGTCAGCGGAGCGCTCGCTCCCGTGACCGACGAGGCCACCGTCGCCGACCTCGAGGTCACCGGGACCCTGCCGCCGGAGCTGAACGGACGGTACGTCCGGAACGGGCCGAATCCGATCGACCCGGACCCGGCGACCCAGCACTGGTTCACCGGGGCGGGGATGCTCCACGGCCTCCGACTGCGAGACGGCCGGGCCGAGTGGTACCGGAACCGCTGGGTCCGCACCGACGAGGTCACCGCCGCGCTGGGCGAGCCGGCCACGCCCGGAACTCGACGGGACGACGCCCCGACCGCAGCGGTCAACACCAACGTGGTGCAACTCGGTGGTCGCACGTGGGCCGTGGTCGAGGCGGGCCAGTGGCCGGTCCGCGTGAGCGACGAACTCGACACCGAGGCGATCGACCCGTTCGACGGGACCCTGCGGGGGTCGTTCTCCGCCCACCCGCACACCGATCCACGCACCGGACTCACCCACGCCGTCGCCTACCACTGGACCGAGACCTGCGTGCGCCACGTGGTGCTCGGCCCCGACGCCCGGGTCGTGCGGGAGGAGCCCGTGGAGGTCGGCGGGTCGCTGATGGTCCACGACACGGCGATCACCGAGACCAGGATCCTCGTGTTCGACCTGCCCGTGACCTTCCGTCTGGACGAGGCCGTCGCGGGCTCGGTGTTCCCCTACGCGTGGGACCCGGACCGGCCGGCCAGGGTCGGGGTGCTCGGGCTCGACGCGCCCGGCACCGAGGTGCAGTGGAGCGACCTCGACCCCTGCTACGTCTTCCACCCCGCCAACGCCCACGACACTCCCGGCGGGGGCGTGGTCGTCGACGTCTGCCGCTGGGAGCGGGTCTTCGACCGCGACCGGCTCGGCCCGAACGAGGGGACCCCACGGCTCGAGCGCTGGACGATCGACGCTCCGGGTGGCCGGGTGCGGACCGAGGTGCTCGACGAGCGCCCCCAGGAGTTCCCGCGAGTCGACGAGCGACGCACCGGGACGGCCACCCGGTGGGCGACGACCGCCGGGCTCGCCAGCGCCGGGGCGGCCCACGCGCCCCTCTACCACCACGACCTGCGTGACGGATCCACCACCGTGGTCGACTTCGGACCCACCAGCGCCGCCCAGGAGTTCGTCGTCGTCCCCCGGGACGGCTCGACCGCCGAGGAGGACGCGTGGCTCCTCGGGTTCGTCACCGACCGGGCGGAGGCCACCACCGACCTGGTGGTCCTCGCCGCCGACGCCCCGGCCGACGGTCCCGTGGCCCGGGTCCACCTGGGCCGCCGGGTACCCGACGGGTTCCACGGGAACTGGATGCCGACGACGGACTGAGACCCTACGGACCGGTCAGGTGACCGGTCTCGTTGAAGGTCCGCAGCACCCTCCGGCCGCCACCGACGGTGATGCGGCTCACCGAGGCCTGGTCGACGTGGGTGGTCCACGCTGCGCCCGCACCGATCCCCATGGCCCAACCCACCGCCGCCTTGACGGGCGACACGTGGGTGACGAGCACGACGGTCCCCTCCACCCGGGCCACACCGGCCCAGTCCTCGCAGGCCTGCTCCACCCGTTGCTGCACCTCGGCGAGCGACTCCCCGCAACCCGGCGGCAGGTAGTCCGGATCGGCGCGCCAGTCCCGCCACACCTCGGGCGGCACGTCGGCCAGCGGGCGTCCGTCCAACTCGCCGTAGTCGAGTTCGACGAGCCGTTCGTCGACCTGCACCGGGAGGCCGAAGGCCGCCGCCGTGGACCTGGTCCGCTCGAGCGGGCTCGACACGATCGCAGCGATCGGCGACCCCGCCGCCGCAGCCGTCTCGAGCACCGAGGCGGCCAGCCGAGCCGCCTGCTGCTGGCCCACCTCGTCGAGCGGTACGTCGAGCCGGCCCAGCAGCAGTCCGCTGGCATTGGCCGCGGTGCGACCGTGACGGGCGACGACGAGGTCGCTCACCCGGGGCCACCCGAGACGAACGCACGGTCCAACTGGCCGGTCCGCAGGAACCGGGAGCGCCGCTCCGGATCCTCCAGGCCGAACCGCCGCCACGCCCAGACCCCGACGGCGATCCCGACCACGTCCAGCACGAGCGACAGCCACCCGCGCGAGATCTCCGGTGCGGCACCCGGCGTGAACGACCGGTCGAGCACCGGCCACCAGAACGTCTCCGTCCGCATCCACGCACCGTCGAGGACGAGGTGCAGGTACATGCCGATCGGCAGGCCGAGCCAACGCCGGCGCACCAGACGTCGGCCGACGGTCGCCAGCATCACCACCACCAGCACCAACGTCGGCACGAGCAGCGTGTGGAGCAGTCCCGCACCCCAGGGAACCTCCAGCACCGGCAGGACCGATCCGAGCGCCACCAGCCGGTAGTCGAGCGCCGGACTCTGGAACACCGCCCAGGTCAGCACGACGCTGAGCACCGCGAACCAGATGATCACCGCACGAGGATCCGACTGCACTGCGGGCAGAACACCGTGGCGTCGGACGGGGCCCGCCGGACCTCGTCCAACTCGGCCGGTGGGATCTCGAGGTGGCACCCCTCGCAACGGGCACCGCTCAGGCGGGCGGCGCCGATCCCCCCGAGTCGACGACGCAGCGAGGTGTAGTCCGACAGGACGGCCGGGTCGATCGCCGCCGAGGCGGCCGAGCGTCCCGCCTCCTCGGTGCCGATCTCGGTGTCGATCTCGGCCCACGCAGCGGCGATCACCTGCTCGACCTCGTCCAGTCGACCCTGGAGGACCGCCCGGGCTGCGTCCAGCTCGGCGAGCGCAGCGGCGAGGGGCTCGGCCTGCTCCATCAGCTCGATCGCCTGCTCCTCGAGCTGGCCCTGCCGGGCGGTCAGGAGCCGGTGGTCCTCCTGGAGGTCCTCGAGCTCCCGGTGGGCGACGACCGAGCCGTCGTAGAGCCGGCCGTGGACGTCGGCGGCCTTGGCCTGGACAGTCGCAGCCTCGTCCTCGAGCCGTTGCTCACGACCACGGATGTCGGCGAGCTCCGAGCCGACCGAGGCCCTCCGGCCGTCCAGGGTCGCCAGCTCGGCGCGGATCCCCGCTGCGACCTCCAGTTCGTCGAGGTGCTCGCGTCGGTGACGGAGCTGGTCGATCCGGGTGTCGTGTTCCTGCACCACCAGCAGGTCGTCGAACGAGCTCACGGGCTGAACCTACCGCCCGGAGGTGCCGCCGGTCAGGTGCCGCCCGTGCCACCACCGGTACCGCCACCCGTGCCGCCACCCGTGCCACCCGAGGTGGTGCCGCCGGTGCCGCCACCCGTGCCACCCGAGGAGGTTCCGCCTCCGGAGGACGAGCTGCCGCCCGAGGACGAGCTGCCGCCGGAGGACGAGCTGCCGCCCGAGGACGAGCT
>CAIQNH010000124.1 GCA_903873135.1 uncultured Actinomycetes bacterium | reverse complement strand
GGCTGCTGCCTTGCGCTTGGCCGGTGCCTTCTTCTTGGCTGCTGCCTTGCGCTTGGCCGGTGCCTTCTTCTTGGCTGCTGCCTTGCGCTTGGCCGGTGCCTTCTTCTTGGCTGCTGCCTTGCGCTTGGCGGGAGCCTTCTTCGTGGCTGCTGCCTTGCGCTTGGCCGGTGCCTTCTTCTTCACTGCCACTGTGTCCTCCTCGGAGGGTTCCCCTGGCTGGGTTGATGGTTGCTTGCTCCCCCCGCCGGCTGACCGACGACCGGAGGTCGCCGGGTCCGATGGAGAGGTCGTGCCGACGGCGGCGCGGCCGTCGGGGAGCGCCAGGTCGATGCCCCGACGTGGGGTGTCGACGCTGCGCACGATGAAGTCCTCGCTCGCTCCGATGGCGAGCACGTCGCGGGGGCTGCGGGGCGGCGGGTCGCCCATGGCCTTCAGGCTGACGTAGCAGCGGGTCTCGCCCACCTCGACGTAGGCGCCGTGGGAGGAGAACTCGACGACGGTGCCGGTGACCTGCGAGCCGAGTGGGTGGTCGGTGACGAACGAGAGGAACGCACCGGGGGAGTTCAGCGGCTCCGACGATGCGGCGCTCCGCCGGCCCCGGTTCGAGTTGGAGGTCCCGGCCGACCGCTCGGCCGCTCCCTGCTCCGAGGACGTCCGCGCTGCCGCACCCTGTTTGCCGGAGCGGCCCTTGGCGGCCCCCGCCTTGGCCGACCCCCGCTTGGTGCTCGCCTGGTCACCGGAGCCGCGCCTGCCGGCGCCCCGTCGGCCGGTGCTCGAGCCGGTGCTCGCAGCGGTGTCGCCCGACGCCCGCTTCGAGGTGGTGGAGCGATCCGTCGATCCTGCGTCCTGCTTGCGCTTCGCCTGCCGGGCCCGTCGGCTGGCGGGTCCCTGGACCGGGGTGCGCTCGACGAAGACCCAGCCGACCTGCGGGACAGGCTTGCCGCCCCAGAGCCGGCCCGGCTCGAACAGCCACTCGTGGTCCCCGTGGAACTCCTGGAAGGAGTCGTTGGAGAGCACGGTGGCTCCGGTCTGCTCGGCGATCTGGAGCACGAACGCATCACCCCGCCCGACGGCGCCGGCAGGCGGGGTCAGCATCTCGCCGGCCAGGACGGCGGCCTCGAACTCGGCCACCTCGGACTGGTCGATGCGGTTTGGGAAGGTCGCGTCGACGACGACCACCACGTTCTCGAAGGCGTGCTGGCCGATGAACGAGGTCACGGCGGTGTTGAGCTGGTCGAGCGACGGCGCCGTCCGACCCTCGGTCGCGATGTTGGACCCGTCCACGACGAGGTGCTCACCGCTCATGGTGCGAGGGTTCCGTCCTGCAGCGGGTTCGGCGCGTCTGCTCCCCACACCGACCGACGGCGGAGCGTCGATCGGAGGGCGACACCCGCAGGTCCGGTGCAGTCCGGCTGTCCGGTGCAGGTCGTCGCGGCTCGCGTGGTGGTGCGCCTTCGTGATGACACTGTGACGAACCTTACCGTTCGCGCGCCGTCACGCAACGGTTTCGTGCCACTCCGACGCGCGACGTGACGCGCGTACGATCGTCGTCGTGGTGCGCGCAGTGATGTTCGACTTCGGCGGTGTCGTCACCACGAGTCCGTTCGATGCGTTCGCCGAGTACGAGGTCCGCCTCGGTGTGGAGGTCGGCACGATTCGTTCCATCAACGCTCGTCGACCGGACGCGAACGCGTGGGCGCGACTCGAGCGGGGTGAGATCGACCTGGCCGGGTTCGTCGACGCGTTCGAGGCGGAGGCACGTGAGGTCGGTGTGGAACTCTCCGGTGAGGAGGTCCTGGCCTGCCTCGTGGGTCGACCGAGGCCGCGGGTGGTCGAGGCCGTCCGCCGGTGCTCCGAGCACCTCGCCACGGCGATCGTCACGAACAACTTCCGACCCGCCGGTGCCCTGGGGTCGCCGTCCGACCCGTTCGACTTCGCCGGCCTCCTGGACGTGGTCGACGTCGTGGTCGAGTCGTCGGTCGAGGGGGTCCGCAAGCCCGAGCCCGCCTTCTACCTCCTGGCTCTGGAGCGGCTCGGCGTCGAACCCGGAGCGGCCGTGCTCCTCGACGACCTGGGGGTCAACCTGAAGCCGGCCAGGGCGCTGGGCATCACCACCATCAAGGTGGTGGACCCCGACGAGGCGCTCGACGAGCTCGGGGTCCTGGTCGGACTGTCCCTCTGAGGTCGGGGGCGGTCAGGAACCGGGCGCAGCGAGGGCCCGGTCCACCAGGGTCGACTGCTCCTGCTGGTGGATCGCGTGCGAACCGGTCGCCGGGCTGGCCTCGTCGGCGCGGCTCACCCGGCGGACCTGGTAGCGGTCCTCGTAGGGGCCGAAGAGCTCTCCCTTGATCTGGTTCCAGGCACCCATGTTCTCGGGTTCCTCCTGGAGCCACACCACCTCGGTGCAGTTGGGGTAGCGGGCGAGCTCCCGGGCGACCGCCTCGGCCGGCCACGGGTACAGCTGCTCGACGCGGGCCACTGCGACCGGGACCCCGACCTCGTCGCGACGGGTCGCGGCCTCGACGGCGACCTTGCCCGAGGCCAGGACCAGCCGCCGCACGGCGTCGGGGTCGAGCGCGGACGTGTCGGGCAGCAGCTCCTCGAAGGTGCCGTTGGTCAGGTCCTCGACCGGTGATCGCCACCGCTTGTCGCGCAGCCCGGACTTGGGGGTGACGCAGACCAACGGCTTGCGGACGTCACGACGGACCTGGCGACGGAGGAGGTGGAAGTACTGCGCGGCCGTCGTGGGCGCACAGACCTGGATGTTGTCCTCCGCGCACAGGGTGAGGAACCGCTCGATCCGGGCCGAGGAGTGCTCCGGGCCCTGGCCCTCGTAGCCGTGGGGGAGCAGCATGACCAGCCCGGAGTGCTGGTCCCACTTGTCCTCGGCGGCGACCACGAACTGGTCGATGATGATCTGTGCGCCGTTCGAGAAGTCGCCGAACTGGGCCTCCCACATGACCAGCGTGTCGGGGCTGGCCACGGAGTACCCGTACTCGAACCCGAGCGCTGCGTACTCGCTGAGGAGCGAGTCGTAGATCCACAGCTCGGTCCTCGGCGGGTCGGCGAGCGTGGTCAGGGGCAGGTACTCGGCGCCGGTCAGGTAGTCGAACAGCATCGAGTGTCGTTGCGAGAACGTGCCGCGGCGGGAGTCCTGCCCGGCGAGCCGGACCGAGGTGCCCTCGAGCAGCAGGGTTCCGAACGCGAACGCCTCGCCCAGCGCCCAGTCGACCTCGCCGCTCCGGAACATCTGGTCGCGGGCCTCGAACTGCTTGGCCAGCTTCGGGTGCACCGTGAACCCTGCGGGGACCTCGTTGAGCGACTGGAACACCCGGTCGAGCGCGCTCCGCTCGACACCGGTGGGCACGTGGGGCAGGACGCCGCGGTTGGGTGGGTGCGGTGCGGCTGTCGCCCCGGGCTCCGGCGCGGCCGACCGGGTCTCCTCGAGCGCGCGCTGCATGCGCTGCTGGAAGTCCCCGATCGCGGACTCGGCCTGCTCGAGCGTCATGTCGCTGCGACGCACGAGGGAGTCGACGTACAGGGCGCGCACGCTCGGGAGCTGCTCGATCGTCCGGTACATGAGGGGCTGGGTGTAGCTGGGGTCGTCGCCCTCGTTGTGGCCGTGCCGGCGGTAGCAGACCATGTCGATGACCACGTCCTTGTGGAACCGCTGCCGGTAGGCGAACGCCAGCTCGGCCACTCGGACGCAGGCCTCGGGGTCGTCCCCGTTGACGTGGAAGATCGGTGCCTGCACCGCCTTGGCGATGTCGGTCGGGTACTCCGAGGAGCGGGCCGACTCCGGCGGTGTGGTGAACCCCAGCTGGTTGTTGACCACGACGTGGATCGTGCCGCCCACCCGGTAGCCCTTGATGAGCGCGAGGTTGAGCGTCTCGGCGACGACGCCCTGTCCGGCGAACGCGGCGTCGCCGTGCATGAGGACGGGCAGCACGGGGAACCGCCGCGACCGGTCGTGGGGGATCTGGTCCATCCGGGCCCGGGCCATGCCCTCGACGACCGGGTCGACGGCCTCGAGGTGCGACGGGTTGGCGGCGAGCGACACGGGGATCTCGTTGCCGTTCCGGCTGGTGAAGCGGCCCGAGGCCCCGAGGTGGTACTTCACGTCACCCGACCCCTGGATCGAGTCCGGGTCGACGTAGCCCTCGAACTCGCGGAACAGCTCTCCGTAGGACTTGCCGACGATGTTGGCGAGCACGTTGAGACGGCCGCGGTGCGGCATCCCGAGCACCACCGAGTCCAGCCCGTGGTCGGCGGCGTGGGTGAGGATGCTGTCGAGGATCGGCACCAGGGACTCGGCACCCTCGATCCCGAAGCGCTTCTGACCCAGGT
>CAIQNH010000123.1 GCA_903873135.1 uncultured Actinomycetes bacterium | reverse complement strand
CTCCGGAGCCGCTGCCGGACGGTCGGCGGCGCTCGCCGTGGGTCGGGGCGACACCACCGCCTCGGGACTGGCCGGCTACCGCACGAGCCTCGAGTCCAGCTTCGTGCTGACCGACCACCGGCGACTCCGCGACGCCCCGCACCTGGTCATGGGTGACCTGGCCCAGCGGACGCTCCCGGCCCTCGCCTGCGGGGTCGTCGAGGACGTGTTCACGGTCACCAACCCCACCCCCAAGCCGGGGCTGCGTCGGATCGTCCGCCGACGCATGCGTCGGCACGGCGTCCGGGTCCGGGACCTCGTCCGGGAGGGCCTGCGTGCCTTCCGGACCTACGGATGAGCGATGCTGGAGTCGTGGTGAGCCAGTCGTCGTACCCCGAGATCAGCTTCGAACGCCGGATGGCGTCGGTGGAGTTCCGCGTCGACACCGACCGGGCACACATCACCGTCGACGACACGGTGTGCCGTGACTGCACCACCCGCGGGTGCGTCACGGCGTGTCCGGCCAACCTGTTCGTGCCCACGGCCGCCGGCGGCATCCTGTTCAACTACGAGCAGTGCTTCGAGTGCGGCACCTGCTACCTCGTGTGCAACGAGGAGGGTGCGATCACCTGGACGTACCCCGAGGGCGGCCACGGCGTCGTGTTCCACCGGAGCTGATCCTCCGTGCTGGTCGTCGCCTGCGTGAAGCTCGTCGACGTCCGTCCGGTCGTGGACCCGCTCGCCGGATCGGTCGTCCCCGGACGCGAGGTCGGATGCTCCGCTGCGGACCGGGCGGCCGTCGAGGTGGCTCGGCGTCTGGCGGAGTCGTGGTCGGCGGAGTCGCTCGTCGTGACGGTCGGTCCGCCGGAGGCGGACCCGGTGCTCGTCGAGCTCGCCTCGGCCGGGGTCGACTCGGTCCTGCGGGTCGACGCGCCACGGGGTGCGGACTCGGCCTCGGTCGGACGCAACCTGGCCGACGCCCTCCGTCCCCGCCGACCCGACGTGGTGCTCTGCGGTGACTACTCGAGCGACCGGGGCTCGGGTTCGGTCCCGGCGTTCCTGGCGCACCACCTGGGAGCGGCCCAGGCCCTCGGCCTGGTCGAGGTGCACTCGGAGGGTCCCGGTTCGTTGCGGGTCGTTCGTCGCCTGGACGGCGGCCGTCGGGAGGTGGCCGTGGTCGACGCACCGGCGGTGCTGTCGGTGGAGGGTTCGGTCGCGGAGCTCGAACGGGCCCCGCTGCGAGCGGTGCTCGGCTCCAGGTCGACGAGCGTCGAGGTGGTCCCCGCCAGCGGCGTGGTCGTCCCCGCCACTCGAGGGACGCGCCCGTGGTCCCCGCCCACCCGGGTCCAGCCCGCTCCGGCCGGCTCGGCGCTGGATCGGGTGGTCGAGCTGACCGGAGCCCTCGTCGAGCGGACGCCGCCGCGCACGGTCGCACTCGACCCGCCCGAGGCCGCTGCGCTGATCCTGGAGCAGCTCCGCGGTTGGGGGTACCTCGTCGACGACGACGGAGCTCCGGACTCCGCGTGAGCACGCTCGCCGACCTCACGTGGACCGAGGTCGCCGAGGGCCACCTGCTGGTGGTCCCGCTCGGGAGCTGCGAGCAGCACGGACCGCACCTGCCGCTCGACACCGACACGCGGATCGCCGTGGCGTTGGCCACCGCGGCGGTCGACCGGTTGGCCGGCGCGGTGCTGGCGCCCCCGGTCGCCATCGGGGCGTCGGGTGAGCACCAGTCCTTCCCCGGCACGCTCTCGATCGGCACGGCGGCGCTGACGGAGGTGCTCGTCGAGCTCGTCCGGTCCGCCCTGCCGGGCGAGGGGTTGCCGGGCCCGTTCGACGGTGTCGTGCTGGTGAACGGGCACGGCGGCAACGTGGACGCGACCGCTGCGGCGGTCGGCCGCCTCACGACCGAGGGTCGGGCGGTGCTGGCCTGGCACCCGCAGGTCCCCGGAGGTGACTCCCACGCAGGTCGGACGGAGACCTCGCTGCTGCTGCACCTGGACCCGACGGCGGTCCGGACCGACCGGCTCGAGCCGGGCTCCACGGCGCGGTGGCGGGAGATCCGCGACGTGGTGGTGCGCGACGGCCTGGTCGCCGTGTCACCGAACGGCGTGCTCGGCGACCCCCGTCCGGCCAGCGACGCCGAGGGCGCTGCGGTGTTCGCCGACCTCGTCGACGGCCTGGTCGCCGCCGTGGACCGGTGGCGTGGGAGTCTGTCGGGCGTGTCGGATCCCACGGGGCGGAGCGGTCGGTCGTGAGCGCACCGGTCGCGCTCGTCACCGGAGCCGCCCGGGGCATCGGTGCGGCGACCTGCCGGGTCCTGGCCGCGTCGGGGCACCGGGTCGTCGCGCTGGACCGTTGCTCGGACGACCCGGCGCTCGAGTACCCGCTCGGGACGGCCGAGGACCTGGCTGCCACCGTCGAGTCGTGCGGTCGGGGTGCGGAGGCGGTGGTGTGCGACGTGCGTGACGCCGGGGGACTCGCCGACGTGGTCGCCGGCCTCGACCGACTCGACGTGGTGGTGGCCGCCGCCGGAGTGGTCTGGGGCGGGGCGCCGCTGTGGTCCACACCGGACGAGGCCTGGGACGTGGTGCTCGACGTCAACCTGCGGGGCCTGTTCAACACGGTGCGTGCCACCGTCCCCCGGCTGCTCGAACGGCCGGAGCCCCGCTCGGGTCGCGTCGTGGCGGTCGCCTCGGCGGGTGCGACCCGCGGTCTGCTCCACCTCGGCGCCTACGTGGCGGCCAAGCACGCCGTGGCGGGCGTCGTCCGGGCGCTCGCAGCCGACCTGGCCGACTCGGGCGTGACGGCGAACGCGGTGGCGCCGGGCGCGACCGGCACCGACATCCTCGACGCGTCGGCCGCCGTCTACGGACTCGAGGCCCCCGAGGAGTTCTCGGCCCACCACCCCGTCGCTCGTCTGCTCCGACCGGAGGAGGTCGCCGAGGCGATCGGCTGGCTGTGCTCGCCGGGAGCCTCCGGGGTGACCGGAGCCGTGCTCGCCGTCGACGGCGGCATGACCGCGGTGTGACAGCGCCCGCCGTGCGCCACCGACTCGACCGGACTGCGAGGACCTACGACGACGGCCGGGTGGTCGTGGGTGGCACGCCCACCCGGATGTTCCGACTGACCGACGCCGGGGCCCGCTGGTTGGACGGCCTGGTCCACGGTGACCGCGGAGCGTCCTCGCCCGCCACGCAGGAACTGCTCGACCGGCTGGTGGTCGCGGGCGTGGTCCACCCCGAACCCGACGCTGCCCCGGCGCCCGACCGGCCACCGGTGTCGATGGTGGTCCCGGTCCGGGACCGACCGGAGGAGCTCGCCGCCCTGCTCGAGTCGGTCTCGCGCAGCGGGGACCGTCCGGACGAGATCGTGGTCGTCGACGACGGCTCCGTCGACGCTGCGGCCCACCGGGCCGTGTGTGCGACGCACGGTGCCCGACTCGAGCGCAGGGAGGTGCCCGGTGGTCCCGGTGCGGCGCGCGACCTCGGTCTGCGGTCGGCGAACCACGAGCTCGTGGTGTTCGTCGACTCGGACGTGACGGTCACCCCGGGCTGGTTGGCGGGCCTCGTCGGTCACCTGGCCGACGACGCGGTGGTCGCCGTCGCCGGGCGGGTCCGCTCCGCCGTGGTCCCCGGCCGGCTCGGCGAGTACGAACGTCTGGCGTCGCCGCTCGACCTGGGCGACGATCCCGGTCCTGTCGGCCCGGGGCGGCGCATCGGTCACGTCCCGGCCGCGCTGTTCCTGGTCCGTCGGGACGCACACCTGGCCGCGGGTGGGTTCGACGACGACCTCCGGGTGGGCGAGGACGTCGACCTGGTCTGGCGACTGGTGGAGTCCGGTGGGGTGGTCCGCTACGAGCCGGCCGTCGTCGTCGACCACCGGCCGCGGCCCGACCTGGGGTCGTGGTGCGCGCAGCGGTTCGCCTACGGGACCTCGGCGGCCCCGCTCGACCTCCGGCACCCCGACGCCCTCACACCGTGGCGCTCCTCACCCTGGAGCCTGGCCGTCGTCGCTGCCGTGGTCCTGGGCCACCCACTGGTCGCGGGGGCGCTCGCGCTCGCCACGTCCGTCCCGCTGGTCCAGCGACTGCCGGGGATCCCGCCGGTCGACGCGGTGCGCGTCGGACTGGAGGGCCTCCGCGCCGCGCTGAGCGCGGCGGGTCGGGCGGCGGCACGGGTCTGG
>CAIQNH010000122.1 GCA_903873135.1 uncultured Actinomycetes bacterium | reverse complement strand
GCGCGCGCACCACAGAGCTGGGGGAGGGGACCGTCGTCGGTGGGTTCGGCCGACGGGTGCCTACGGCAGACCGACCACTGCGACGGGGGAGAGGCGCTCGACGACGGTCCCGTCGCCGACCTGGCCGTTCCCGTTGAACCCCCAGCAGCGGACGGCGCCGCTGGCGAGGACCGCGCAGGTGTGGGCGCCACCAGTTGCGGTGGGTGCCGATGCCGAGATCTGCACCGCTCCGTTGAGGTTGAGCACACCCACTGGGAGGGATGTGTTGGTGGTGGTGCCGTCGCCCACGCGCCCGTTGAAGTTGCCTCCCCAGCAGCGGGCGGTGAGATCGATCAGGACCGCGCAGGTGTGGAGGTTGCCGGCGGTGATCTGGGTGGCGCCTGCCAAGCTGAAGACGGCGGCGGGAGTGGGGCTGGCGAGCTCGGCGTTTCCGAGTCGCCCGAAGGCGTTGTTGCCCCAGCAGCGGGCGGTGCCGTCGACCAGGACCGCGCACGCGTGCCTGCCGCCGCCGGTGATCTGGACGACACCGGTGAGTCCGGACACGGCGGTGGGGGTCGTCGAGCCCACGCCGACGCCGGTTCCGAGCTGGTAGAAGTCGTCCGCACCCCAGCAGCGGGCGGTGCCGTCGGTGAGGACCGCGCAGGTGAAGGTGTCGCCGGCGGCGACCTGGACCGCGCCGGTGAGACCGGAGACGGTGACGGGGCTGGTGCGCTGGGTGGTGGAGACGTCGCCGAGCTGGCCGAGGGAGTTGCTGCCCCAGCAGCGGGCGGTGCCGTCGGTTCGGACCGCGCAGGTGTGGTCCTCGCCGGCGCTGGCCTGGACGGCGCCGGTGAGACCGGAGACGGTGACGGGGCTGGTGCGTTGGGTCGTGGAGGCGTCGCCGAGCTGTCCGGAGGAGTTGCTGCCCCAGCAGCGGGCGGTGCCGTCGGCGATCACCGCGCACGTATGGAAGGCGCCGGTGGTGACCTGGACGGCGCCGGTGATGCCGGGCACGGTGACGGGGCTCCTGCGCTCGGTGGTGGTGCCGTCGCCGAGCTGTCCGAACGAGTTCCTGCCCCAGCAGCGGACGGTGCCGTCGGCGAGGACCGCACAACTGTGCTCGAGGCCGACGGCGACCTGGACGGCACCGGTGAGTCCGGAGACGGCGGTGGGGCTGTTGCGTTGGTTGGTGGTGCCGTCGCCGAGACGGCCGAAGCCGTTGTTGCCCCAGCAGCGGGCGGTGCCGTCGGCGAGGACCGCACAGGTGTGCGACAGACCGGTGATGACCTGGACCGCGCCGGTGAGGCCGGAGACGGCGGTGGGGGTGGTGCGTTGGGTGGTGGTGCCGTCGCCGAGACGGCCGTTCCCGTTGAATCCCCAGCAGCGAGCCGTGCCGTCGACCAGGACTGCGCAGGTGTGGACGTTGCCGGTGTCGACCAGCGCTGCGCCAGTGAGGCCGGAGACGGCGGTGGGGCTGTTGCGCTGGTCGGTGGTGCCGTCACCGAGCTCTCCGGAGGAGTTGTTGCCCCAGCAGCGGGCGGTGCCGTCGCTGAGGGTCGCGCAGGTGTGGGTGACACCGGCGCTGACGTGGACGGCGCCGGTGAGGCCGGAAACGGCGGTGGGGCTGTTGCGTTGGGTGGTG
>CAIQNH010000121.1 GCA_903873135.1 uncultured Actinomycetes bacterium | reverse complement strand
GCCACCATCGCCGACCTGGCCGAAGCGCTCGCCACGGCGCTCGGCCGGGTCGGCGAACCCGCGTCCGGGACCGGTCCCGCCCGGAGCGTCACGGACGCCGACCGGCGGGGACCGGTCCCCCACCCGAGCCAGCCCGTCCGCGTGGCGGCGCCGCGCTCGGGAGCCACGGTCTCCCTGACGGGCGCACCCGGTGGGAGCCCACCGGCCGACCACCCCGCCCCGGTGCGCCTGCTCCCCGTCACCGACCACCACTCCGCAGCGGTCACCCTGACCTACGGGTGCACCTCGCTGCGGCCGGGACCCCACGACGCCCTCCGGGCGCGACCGGGCGACGACCCGGACGCGACCGCAGTCCTGGAGGTGGACCGCGCCGTCACCGTCCGGACGACGGGCACCACCGGGCGGGTGGAGCTCGACGGCGAGCCCGTGCTCGGTGCCGCCACCGTGCGGCACGGTCAGCTCCTGCGGGTCGGGCCGGGCCTGGTGACCGTCGTCGTCGACGGTGAGCTCCGGCCACCGGAGACGGGACCGCTCCGTCCGCACGACGGACTGGCCGGGGAGTGGCCGGGAACCGGCGACGTCGCCGACGACGCCGAGCCGGTGGCGCTCGCCGCACCGCCCGGTCGTCGGCGCACCCCCGGGTTCCCCTGGCTCAGCGCTGCGGTGCCGCTCGCACTGGGCGCGGGCATCTGGGTCGTCACGGACAGCCTCGCCGTCGCCGGGTTCGTGGCGGCGAGCGTCGCGTTCGTCGTGGCCGCCGCCCTCGAGACACGGCGGGAGGCCCGCCGCGAGCACCGGTCGCTCGTCCGGGCCCACCAGCGGCAGCTCGACGAGGCCGTCCGCACCGTGGCCGAACGGACCGAGGCGTGGCGGGTCCGGTCCCGGACGGCACACCCCGGCGGGATCGTCGTCGCCGGGACCCGCCACCGGCCCCGGTGGTCCCGCCACGGCGCCTCGCTGGACCTGAGCGTGCGCCTGGGCACGACCGTCGGGGTCGCGCCCGTCCCGGTGCGGTTGGACGAGGGGGGCGACGAGGACCTGCGTCGCGCCGCGAGCGCGTCGATCGAGGCGGCCCGCACCGGGCCGATCGACGTCGTGGTCGACCTCGCCCGGCACCGGGTGCTCGCCCTGGTGGGCGACGAGGCAGCGGTGGACGCGCTGGCCCGGAGCGTCGTGGTCGAGCTCTCCGGACTCGTGCCTCCCGACGAGCTCCGCGTCACCGGTGCGCTCGGGCCCCGTCGGCGGGTGGCCTGGGACTGGCTGGACTGGCTCCCCCACGCCCGTGACGACCGGACGGGCAGGTGCCACCTCGTCGTCGTCGACGGCGACGACGAGCCCGCCCGCAGCGCCGGTCTGGGGCACCTGGTCGCGGAGGGGACCGTGGCGGTGTGGCTGTCCCGTTCCGACCGCGGCGTGCCGCGCGGGACGACCGCTCTGGTCCGCTGCAGCGGCGCACCGGCGGACGAGGCGACCGGCGCCGAGCTGCTCCGGTCGGGAGGGCCTCCGCTCCGGCTCCGACCCGACGGCCTCGGGCGTCGCGACGCGGAGGCGGTGGCCCGGCGCTGGTCGGCGTACCGACCGCTCCGGTGGGGGGCGACGACGGAGGCCCCCGTGTCGGACCTGGCGTCACTGCTCGGCGACGACCCGGCGGGCGACCCGGAGCGGATCGTCAGGCGGTGGAGCACCCCCGGCCCGCCGGGCGACGCGGTGTCGCTCGCGGCGCCGGTCGGCACGGGCCGCGGTGGCGTGGTCGTGCTGGACCTGGCGGTCGACGGTCCCCACGCGCTCGTGGCGGGCACGACCGGATCGGGCAAGAGCGAGCTGGTGAGGACGTGGCTGCTGGCCACCGCGCTGTGCCACCCGCCCACCCGCGTCACGTTCCTGCTGGTCGACTACAAGGGCGGCACGGCGTTCGCCGAGCTCGACGAGCTCCCGCACAGCGTGGGACTGGTGACCGACCTCGACGGTCGGCTCGGCGAGCGGGTCGTGGCGTCGCTGCGGGCCGAGCTGCGACGGCGTGAGCGGATCGAACGCGACGGCGGACCCCGTCCACCTGCGCTCGTCGTGGCCGTCGACGAGTTCGCGACGCTCGCCCGCGAGCTCCCGGCGTTCGTCGACGGCGTGGTCGACGTTGCCCAACGGGGTCGGAGCCTCGGGATCCACCTGGTGCTCGCCACCCAGCGGCCGGCCGGTGTGGTCACCGACGCCATCCGGGCCAACACCTCGCTGCGCATCGCCATGCGGGTCGCGGACGACGACGACAGCCGCGACGTGGTCGGGACCGTCGCAGCGGCCCACCTCGACCGTGACCGCCCCGGCTCGGGACTGGTGCGCGTCGGTGCCGGCCCGCCACGGCCGGTGCAGGTCGCGTGGTCCACCGGCCCGGCGACGGCACCGACCACCCCGGTCCGGGTGACCCCCCTCCACGGCGGCGGACCGGCCGGCGACCCTCCACCCGGATCGCCCGGTTCGACCGCGGCGTCGCAGCTCTCGTGTGCGGTCCGGGCAGCCGGTGACGCGGCGCACCGGCTCGGACTGGAACCTCCCCGTCGACCGTGGTTGCCGCCGCTGCCCCACCGGGTCGCCTCGGAACGGCTCGCCGACGTCCACCACCCCGGCCCCGGCGCAGTGGTCGGACTCGTCGACCGACCCGACCTGCAGACCGTGCGTCCGCTCGTGCTCGACCTGCACCGGCTCGGCGGCGTGGTCGTGAGCGGGCCGACGGGCACGGGTCGCACCACGGCGCTGGCCACGGTCGCGGGAGCCGTGTCCCGACTCGCTCCCGTCCGGGTCCACGCCGTCGACCGCGACGGGACGCTCCAGCGACTGCTGCCGACGGGGTGCGACGTGGTCGGACACAGCGAGCCGGAGCGGACGCTGCGGCTGTTCCGGACCCTGCTCGCACGGGGCCGCGCCGACCGCCCGACGTTGGTGCTGTTCGACGACGCCGACGACTGGTGTCGCCGGCACGACCGGACCAATCGCGGCGCAGCGGTCGACCTGCTCGTCCGACTCTGCACCGACGGGCCGTCGCTCGGACTGCTGGTCGGGGTCTCGACCCGGCGCGTCGCCGACCTGCCCGCCGCGGTGGTCGCCTCGCTCGGCGGCCGGCTGACCCTCGTCGACGGAGCGACCGACGGCAGCGCTCGTCCAGCAGGCCGGGCGACGGTCGACGGTCACGTGGCCCAGCTGGCGGTCCCTCCCGAGCGCTGGGCACCGGCGACCACCCCGGCCACGCAGGCGCTCCCCGACCTGGTCCGCGTGGGCGACCTGCACGAGCCCCGGTGGCCACGACTCCCCGTCGGCCTGGACGCCGACGACAGCAGCACCGTCGCCGTGGACCTCCGACACCGTCACCTGCTCGTGGTCGGACCACCCCGTTCGGGACGCAGCAGCCTCCTCCGGCTCCTCGCCGAGCAGGCCGCCGGGTCCACCACCGCCCCGGAGCTGCTCCGGGTCCACGGCCGGGATCCCTCGGCCGGAGCCGACCTCACCGAGGTCGCGACCCGGCTGCGGCAGGTGCTCGACCGCCCTCGGCCGGTCACGCCGGCCCTGTTGGTCGTCGACGACCTCGACGAACTGTTCGACCTCACGCTCGACGTCGCCGCCGGTGCCCCGACCTCCACGGCGTTCGACACCCTGCTCGTCGAGGCCACCCGCCGGGTCGACGCCGTCCGGATCGTGGCCTCGGCGTCGGTCGACGGCGTCGCCCGCAGCTTCGCCGAGGCCCCGCGCGTGCTGCGGGCCGGCCGCCACGGCGTCCTCCTGGCCTGCGACCCGGACGTGCACCCTGCGCTCCTGCACACCGACGTCCCCCGCCGCGAGGAGGTCCCCCATCGTCCCGGGCGGGGCTGGCTGGTGGGCGCGACCGACCCCGTGCTCGTGCAGTTCGCCGTGCCGGACGACCCGGTGAGCTCCTGAGACCCGCTGGCTCAGGCCGGCGGCGGGGACCGGTGGGCGTCGAGGTCGGCCAGGTCCTCCAGGCCGACCCAACCGCTCGTGATGGCGTGCTCGACCAGGACCTGCCGACGCTCGGTGGCCACGTCGGCGAGGTCGCCCACCACCCCACCCACGCCGGACCGATCGAGCTTGGCGCACAGGTTGTCGAGCTTGCGGTGGTACTTCGACGGCGTCCAACCCAGCCGACGGGCCGCCGCACGCGCCGGCGGGACGCGACCGTCGGTCGGGTCGAGCAGCCGCGGCTCGCACAGGGCGAGCACCAGCAGTCGCTGCTCGGGGTTCAGGTCCACCTGTCCCCAGTCGAGTGTGCGGGGCACCGCGTCGGAGGCGCCGGAACGGAGGTCGGCGTCCCGCTCCAGCAGCTCGACGACGAGCCCCAGCTCGTAGGTCACGGGACCGGCGCGGAAGCGGACCGTGCCCGACGGGAACGTGAGCGCGGCCGCCGACCCCGGGGCCAGCGCGACCGACGTGGTCGCAGTCGAGTCACGGAGGGTCACGACGGTGCGCCCGCCCACGTTCCGGAGCCACCAGACGCCGCGGTCGTGGAGCGTCTCGAACACCACCCGGTGGAGGTAGGGGTTGGTGTCGAGCTCCAGGTCGGCGGCGCGACCGACGGTGAGCCGGTCGGTCACCCGGTGCTCCTCGCCGCAGAACTCGACCACGAGCGCACCCGCCCGGCCGATCGGTGTCGTGTCCGTTCCGTCGTCCACCCGGGACCTCCGCGGCTCGTGCCGGCCGCCGCTCGGACCGACGCGGCCCGAGTGTGCCGTCCGGGACCGCCCGCGCCCACGGGTCGCTCGACCCGGAGGCGGCGGCCGGGGACACGGCGACCGCAGGTGCCGGGGGGCGCCACGGTGAGGCAGGCTGTGCGGGTGGACGACTCCGAGCACCCCCCGAGCGACGGTGGACCCGGACCCGACGCCACCACCGACGACCCGGTGCTCGTCCGCCGAGCGCAGATCCGACGCTGGAGCGAACTCGGCCAGCGAGTCGGCTACCTGTGCTTCGGTCTCGGGGTCCTGCTGTTCGTGGTGGCGTTCGCCCTGCAGTTCCCGGTCTGGCTGGTGGTGACGATCGTGGTGGTGTTCGTGTTCGGCTCGAGCGTCCTGCTGCCGGGGATCATCTTCGGCTACGCGGCGAAGGCCGCCGACGCCGAGGACCGCGGCGAACGTTTCGGCTACTGACGAGCGGCCACGGCGCCGGTCGACCACTCGGCGTCGAGCACCCGCCACACCGGTTCGTCGGGGACGTCGCCCCCCGGCCCGAGCGGCCCCTCGATCCCGCAGGTGGGCGTGGGGACCCGATCCGCCACGCCGACGAGCAGCGCTCCGCCACCGAGCGGACCCTCCAGGACGACCCGGACGGGCGGGTCGTCGGGCCCGGACGGGACCGGACCGTCGACGGTGACGCTCCGGTCGGCGTCGACCCACCCCCAGCCGAACCGGACCCACGCCGCCCGGTCGGCCACCTGGGCCGGCCCCTCCGGCAGCGACGACGAGCCCCGGCACGCCGCCACCAGCTCGGGGGACGGTGGTGGCACCGGCCGGCGCTCCGCCGTCCACGCGGCGCGCTCGGCCAGCTCGCAGACCAGCACCGGGGTGAGGTGGCCCCAGACGAGGCCGTCGGGGAAGGTGATGCCCGTGGGCGCGAACCGGTGCCCACCGGTGTGGGAGCACCGCCACAGCTCGACCGGACGACCGCTCCCGACCGGTCCGGCGGGCTGGTCGACCAACTGCACCCCGTCGAACAGCGAGGTCCCCATCGACCCGCAGCACACGTCGCGCCGACCGTGTGTGCACAGGTGCAGCGTGGGTGGAGCCTCCGGGTCGGGACCGTCACGGGTGCCGTCGACCACGGAGCGGACCAGGTCCGGAACCTCCTCCGGGTGCGTCGCCCACCACCGCCGGGACCGGTACGGACCGCCACCGGCAGCCGGTCGTTCCCACACGGTCACCGTGGAGGCCGGGTCCTCCCCGACGGATCCGCCGAGCGGGCCCCGGGCGACCACCACCGGCCGCCACCGCCGGCCGTGGGCAGCCGCCAGGAACGGTCCGCTCCAGCCCAGCTCGACGAACGGCCAGCACTGCGTGGCGTCCCGACCCCACGGCAGCGGCGACTCGACCACCACGAAGGCGTCGTAGTTGCCGGCTGTGCCCACCGGGTCGGCCTCGAGGCCACGACGGAACGGGGCGCAACGGATCCGGGCGGGCTCGGGCTCGCGGAACAGGCGCACGCCAGCACCGTACCCACGGGCTCCGGCGGGCGGGGTCCCGGGCGACGCCGGGGGCCGGGCGACGCCGGGATCGACCCGGGAGCCCGGAGCCGGTTCGGGTACGGTGAGCGCTGTGAGCGACGAGGGCGCCCGTCCGGGCCGACTCCCGGCCGCCGAGCGGAGGTCGCAGCTGCTCGAGGTGGCGACCAGGGTCTTCGCCCGGGACGGCTACCACGCCACGTCCATGAACGACGTCGCCGAGGCCGCAGGCGTCACCAAGCCCGTGCTCTACCAGCACTTCGCCTCCAAGCGGGACCTGTTCGTCGAGCTGCTCACGGAGATCGGCTCCGAGTTGCAGGACACGATCGCCAAGGCCACGGCCGACGCCTCGGGCCCACGCCAGCAGATCGAGCACGGATTCCGCGCGTACTTCCGCTACGTGGACGACCACCCCGACTCCTACCGGGTGCTGTTCGGCTCGGGCTCGCGGCGCGACCCGGAGTTCGCGTCGTTCACCCGTGCCGTCGAGGAGTCGATCGCCGCGATGATCGCCGAGCTGATCCTGGTCGACGGCGAACCGGTGTCCGACCGCCACGTGCTGGCCCACGGGATCGTCGGCATGACGGAGTCGGCGTCGCGGTACTGGCTCTCCCACGACCGCACGCCCGACGTGGACACGCTGGCATCCCAGCTCGCCGGTCTGGCCTGGTCGGGGATGCGAGGGCTCGACCGGGGAGGTCAGACGTGAGCAACGAGGACTGGTTCGAGGTGGTGGTGGAGATCCCGCAGGGGACCCGGAACAAGTACGAGATCGACCACGACTCGGGCGAGATCTGGCTCGACCGCCACCTGTTCAACGCCACGGTGTACCCGGCCGAGTACGGGTTCTTCCCGCACACGCTGGCCGAGGACGGCGACCCGCTCGACGCCCTGGTCCTGCTGGGCGAACCGACCTTCCCCGGCTGCCACCTCCGGGCCCGCCCGGTGGCGCAGCTCGAGATGACCGACGAGGCCGGGCGCGACGTCAAGGTCCTCTGCGTGCCCGCCGGGGACGTGCGGTGGGACCACATGTCCGACGTGGGCGACGTGCCCGACTTCCTGTTGGCCGAGATCAAGCACTTCTTCACGGTCTACAAGGACCTCGAGCCCGGCAAGGGCTCGGAGATCGGCGACTGGACCGGCGTGGACACGGCGCTCGCCAGCATCGACGACGCCCACCGCCGCTACACCTCCTGAGCGCACCGGACCCGTCCCGGACCGCCGATCCACCGCCCCGATCGGGGCCACCGGTAGCGTGACGACTGCCGGATGCTCCGGCGCACACCCGTGGGAGGCAACGTGAACACTCTCGTCCAACTCGTCGGCCAGTCCGACTTCACCACCGACACCGAGGTCCCCGGCAGCGCCTGGGCCGGTCTCGGGTTCGTCTGGTTCATCTCGCTGGCGCTGGTCGTCCTGACGCTCATCGGCTACTGGAAGGTCTTCACCAAGATCGGCCTGCCGGGCTGGATGGGCATCATCCCGTTCGTCAACATCTACATGCTGTTCAAGGCCCGCGGGCAGCGCGAGCCGGTGGTGTGGCTGATCCTCTGCCTCATCCCCTGCATCCAGATCATCGGTCTGTGGTTCCTCGCCAACGACACCGCCGAACTGTTCGACAAGGAGCTGGGCTGGAAGATCTTCCTGTTCATCTTCCCGGGCATCGCCCACCTGATCCTGGGCTTCGGCAGCTCGCAGGCCGACCCGACCAAGATCGCCCCGGGCGTCGGACTCAACGCCTGAGCGCCTGAGCGCTACCGGGCCGCCGGTTGGCGGGGCACGTCGACGGAGATGTCCGTGCCCCGCACCCGGACCTCGCGCTCCGAGGCCGAGGCGAACGCCGCCCGGTCCTCGTCGGTGAGGTCACGGCCCGTCAGACTCCGCGGCCAGCGACGGTCGACGAGCACGGCGGACAGCTCGACGCCGTAGAGGTAGAGCATCCCCACCAGGTACGTCCACGAGAGCAGACCGAAGAAGACCACGAACACGCCGTAGGTCTCGGAGCTCCGGACGATGAACCGGTCGACGTACCAGACCCCGAGCAACTGCAGGGCGAGCCACGCCGCCCCGACGAACGCCGCGCCCGGCAGCAGGCCCCGCAGGCCCACCCGTCGGGTGCAGAGCGTGAGGTGCAACCCGACGGTGCACAGCGCCCCGGCGAGCAGCGGGGCGACCACGGCCGCCACGTCCACCACCGTCCGCGGCGCCCACCGGAACGCCCACGCGGGCGAGCCCGACAGCACGAGGCAGACGATGATCACCGCAGCGGCGGGCAGCGAC
This sequence comes from uncultured Actinomycetes bacterium, assembly GCA_903873135.1. Lineage (GTDB taxonomy): Bacteria > Actinomycetota > Acidimicrobiia > Acidimicrobiales > Microtrichaceae > SXMI01. The sequence goes on along the minus strand of CAIQNH010000121.1, from coordinate 1,997 downwards.
CGCAGTCGGCGGACCAGCCAGTTCGGACGGTCGAACACCGGGACCCCCCACACGGTGTTGAGCGACTCCTGCAGCATCTCGAGCAACCCGAGACCCGCCCACAGCGACACGAGCGACGAGACCACGATCACCGTCCAGCTGCCGCCCAGGTCGGCGGCGCCCGAGCGGATCTGCGGACCGATGATCGGGATGGACCCGAGCGTCGAGTCGATCAGGTCCTCCCGCAGCGCCGGGTTGCCTTGGAGCACCAGGCCCACCACGTTCACGAACACCAGCAGCAGGGGGAACAGGGCGAAGAACCCCCGGTAGGTGAGCAGCATGGCGAGCTGCCCACCGCGGTCCTCGCCGAACTTCTTGAGCACGCCGTGGACGACGGCGAGCGGTGGGAACCGGCGCTGCACGCCGTCGAGGCGGTCCGAGACCCGGTCGACGGTGCGGCCCACCCACTCGACCGGGTTGGCCGGCGGCGGCCGCTCACCGGACGGCGGGTCGACGTGGTCGTCCTCCGCCTCCTGCTGGCCGCTCACGTCCCGACGCTACCGCCCCCACCGAGCGGGGCCCGGGGTCGGACCCACCGACGGCGACACTCCGGAGAGTTCTCAAGGGCGGCCCCGGTCGCGCCGATCCCTCGGACAGGACAGACGTGGGAGGCATCGGCGTGGACCCGAGACGGAGCGAGCTGGTGGAGGGTCACGTGACCCTCGTCGACCAGGTCGTCCACCGACTCGCCGCCACGCTGCCCGACCACGTCGACCGCTCCGAGCTGCTCGCCGCCGGCCGCCTCGGCCTGGTCGAGGCCGCCGAGCGCTTCGACTTCGACCAACCGGTGCCGTTCGCCTCGTTCGCCGCCTCCCGGATCCGCGGTGCGGCGCTCGACGTGGTCCGTGAGGCCGACTGGACCCCCCGACGGACCCGGGCGCTCGCCCGACAGGTGGAGCGCACGCGTGCCGACCTGCGCACGATCACGGGGAGCGAACCCTCCGACGATCAGGTGGCCGAGACCCTCGAGCTGTCGGCGGGCGCGCTCCGTCGACTCCGCGACCAGCTCGACCAGGGGCGGATCGGTCGACTCGACGACTCCCGGGGTGAGCGACCCACCGACGAGGTCCTCGACGACCCCGACGCCGTCGACGCCGAGAGCTGGCTGCTCGACGTGGAGCAGCGCCGGGAGCTGCGTCGGGCGGTGGCCCGACTCGACGACCGGCACCGACTCGTGGTGACCGCGCTCTACCTGGAGGGTCGCACCAACGACGACGTGGCGGCACTGCTCGGCGTGAGCCGCTCCCGGGTCTCGCAGCTGCGTGCCGCGGCGCTCGTCGAACTGCGTCGTTCACTCGCCGACGCCACCGAGCGGAATCCGAGCGACGCGACGGTCTGAGCGGGTCGGGCCGACCCGCGTGCGGGCCGGTCGGTACCCTCGCGTCGTGCACCGGTCCATCGTCGAGGTCGACTACTCGGGCTACACGCTCGACCCGGACACCCGGGACGTGCCGACGGACGGTCTGGATCCGGCGCCGGTCGGACGGCTCGACGAACCGGCGGACGCGCCGTCGGCCCCTCCCGCCCGACCGGACGACGAGCCGCTCGTGCCCCTCGAGCACCGTCGGATCCGGACGCTCGGGTGCTACTTCCACGAGGGCTGGGCCGAGGCGATCCCCGGCACGTTCGCCAGGTCCGGCGTGGCCGAGCGACTCGGCCGGGTCGCCGACGGGCTGCCCGACGGGTTCGGACTCGCGGTGTTCGACGCCTGGCGGCCGCTCCCGTTGCAGGCCGAGCTCTACGAGGCCGCCTACGGCGACGACCGACTGCCGCCCGGGTTCATCGCCGAGCCGGTCGAGGACCCGAGGACCCCTCCGGCCCACCTGACCGGCGGTGCCGTCGACCTGACGCTCACCTGGCGCGGCGCGCCGCTGGCGCTCGGCACCGGGTTCGACGACTTCTCACCCGACGCGCACGCAGCTGCCTTCGAGGACCGACCTGGCACCGTCCGGACGCTG
>CAIQNH010000120.1 GCA_903873135.1 uncultured Actinomycetes bacterium | reverse complement strand
GCCCACCTCGCCGAGGTCCGACCGGGCGGTGCCGTGCTCCTGGTGGAGGAGTCGTGTCCGACCGCGCCCCCGTCGGCGGTCCGACGGCTGCTGCGTGCGTCGCACGTCCGGTGCTGGCCGTCCGACGCGTCCCACCTCGAGGCGGTGCCGCTGCTGGAGGCGTTGGCGGCGGGTTGCGTACCGGTCCAGGTGTCGACCGACCCCGTCGCCGTCCGGGTGTGGCTGCCGGAGTGGGCGCACGTCCTCGTCAGGGGCGTCGAGGAGGTGGACGACTTCCTCGCCGACGAGGAGCTCCGTGCGGCAGCGTTCCGCGCCGCGGTCGCGCTCGCCACGGGTGGCTCACTCGAACGGGACGCGGCTCGCCTGGCGGAGGGTGTGGCGTGAGCCGGTGGGCGGCGGCCCGACGGTGGCTGGCTGCGTGGCGGGGCGTGCCGGCCCGGGCCGAGCGTGCAGACCGTTTCGCCCAGCACGCTGCAGTGCTGGTCGAGGAGGTGCGTGCCGAGCAGGAGGTGCGACGCGTCGAGGAGTCGTCCCGGGACGCCCGGCTGGACGCCACGCTCGACGGGTTGGGGACGACGCTGGGGATGCTCTTCGCCGAGTCCCGCGGTCGCCACGAGGACGTGCACGGGTGGTTCGGTGCGCTCGCCGACCGGATGCCGAGCCTGCACCACGACCTGCGGGTGAACCTGGAGGCCACGCTCGCTCCCGGCCGTGACCGGGCGGCAGCCGAACTCGTCGAGTCGCACCGCCACCGCGGGCCTCGTCGTCCGGGCGCGAGCGTGCTCACGATCACCTGGAACCACGCCGGGTGGATCCGGGAGGCGGCCGCGTCCGCTGCAGCCACCCTGGACGCGCTCGGCGACCGGGCCGGCGTGCACCTCGTGCTCGACGACTGCTCGAGCGACGAGACGGCGGCCGTCCTCGACGAGCTCGCCGTGGACCCGCGGGTCGTCGTCGTCCGCTCCCCGGTGAACCTCAACCTCGCTCGGGCCCGCAACGTCCTGCTCGCAGCGTGTCCGACGGAGCACGTGGTGGTGCTCGACGCCGACAACCGACTCCTCCCCGACGGGGTCCTCACCGTGCTCGAGGTCGCCGAGCGGTACCGACCGGTGCTGGCGTGGGGGCAGGTGCTCGCTGCGGCCGACGACGGCACCGGCTGGGACGCCTTCGGCTTCGCCCCTGCGTGGGAGACGTTGACGACGGGGATCTGCTTCGACTCGATGGCCGTGGTGGACGTGGCGGCGGTCGAGGCCCTCGGCGGCTACTCGACCGACCCGCGCCTCGCCGGCGTGGTCGACGACCTCGAGCTGCTCCTGCGGACGGTCCGACGCGGCGGGCTGGTCACGTACGTCCCGACCGTGCTCGGTCGGTACCGCTCGGCGCCGCTCCGGCACAGCGCCCAGGCGCCCGACCACCGCCGGGCCCTCGCCCACGTCGAGCGTCTCCACCTCTACGACGACCCCGACCCCGGGGAGTTCCCGGTCGCGGCGATCCACCCGGCGACCGGGGTGCTCTGGGCGTGGCGCGGCGCCCGGACGGTGCTGGGTCGTCCCGAGGTGGAGCCGGCGGTGGTCGACGATCCGGACCCGCCCTCGCCGGACCGCATCTTGGTCGTCGCCCCGGGCGGGGTCGACAACCTGGGCGACGACGCCATCACCTGGTCGGTGCTCGACCGGATCGCTGCGACTCACCCGTCGGCGGCCGTGGAGGTGCTCTCCGACCGGGACCTGCCGCCGCAGCGTCCCGGTCGACCGGTGGTGCCCCTCGCCTGGAACGGCTCGGTCGCGGAGTGGTGGTCGTCGGTGAGCGGGTCCCTCCGTTCGGAGATCGCGGCGCACGTGGGGGTGGCGGTGTCGCGGTTCGACCCGGTCGCCCCGTCGACGCGTCCGGGTGCGCCGTTGGACCTGTCCTCCTACGACCTGGTGGTGGTCGCCGGAGGCGGCAACCTGGCGTCACCGTTCGCGGACGGCGTGCTGCAGGCGCGACTGGCGCTGGCTGCGTGTGCCGACCTCCTCGGCGTCCCGGTGATCTGGAGCGGGCAGGGGATCGGACCGCTGGAGCCGGACCAACTGGACCTCGTGCGTCGGGTGCTCGGTCGGTCCGCAGCGGTGAGCTGTCGGGACCCCGGGTCGGTGGGTCTCCTCGACGGTCTCCCCGCGGTCGAGCTCGTGGGCGACGACGCCGTGGGGGTTCCGGCGCGGACCCACCCGATCCGCGTCGGGCTGGCGGGTCGCCCCCACGTGGTCGTGCACGTCCGGGCTGCGCCCTACGTCACGAGCGACCGAGCGTCCCTCGTCGCGTCGGTGGAGACGCTGGCCGCCGAGCACGACGCCGTCGTGGTCGGACTGGTCGTGGACGGGAACGGCGGGGGCGAACGGGCCGCCCTCGAGTCCCTCCGGTCGGAGTGCTCGGACGCCCTGGAGTGGGTGGTGGTCGACGTGCGTGGCGACCCCGAGGGTGCCGTCGACCTGCTCGCCCACGCCTCGGCGGTGCTCGCGCACTCGTTCCACGTGGCGCTCTGGTCGCTCGCCGCCGGGACGCCCGCGTCGCTCGTGGCGGGCAACGACTACTACGCCGCGAAGGCGGCGGGGCTGGACGCCGCCGTCGGGCTCGACGGGGGCGTCGGCCTCCCCGTGCCGTGGGATCCGGCCGACCTCCCGGCTCGGCACCGTCGGCTGGCCGGGGTCCTGCGCGACGGGGTCCCCGGGTTGCGCCCGGAGGCCGTCGCCACGTGGCTGGGTGCTCGCCTCGCCGCCGTCCTCTCCGGCGTCGGTCCTCGAACCTGACACGCGTGTCATAGTGTGATCGCACCGAGGGCACAGGGTCCTGGTGGGGAGGTCACGATGGATCCCGGAGACGCCGTCAACACCGAGACGGGCGAGGCGAACCCCTACCTCCCGGAGGTGGCTGCCAACCCCATCCCGTTCTACGAGCGGCTCCGTGACCACCTGCCCGTCGCCATGTTCGAGGGCTTCGGCCGGGGGACCTGGATCATCAGCCGGTACGAGGACGTGCGCTGGGCCCTCAAGCACCCGGAGATCTTCAGCTCCGACTTCGTGGCCGTGGACATCGGCCAGGATCGCCCGCTCATCCCGCTCCAGATCGATCCGCCCGAGCACGCCAAGTACCGGCGGGTCATCGACCCGACCATCGGCCCGCACGAGGTCGCACCTCTCGAGGAGGAGCTCCGCTCCGTCGTGAACGAGATCCTCGACGGGTTCGTGGGTCGGGGCACCGTCGACGCCCACGCCGAGTTCACGGTTCCCCTGCCCTGCATCGTGTTCCTCAGCATGTGTGGCCTGCCACTGGAGCACCTCGAGCAGTTGCTCACGTGGAAGGACAACATCATCCGTCCCAACACCGGCGACCCGGAGCAGGACGCAGCCACGCGACGCGCCACCGGGGCGGCGCTCTACGGCTACTTCGAGGACGCGATCGACCAGCGGCGGGGCGGGACCGGGAGCGACCTCCTCACGAGGTTCCTCACCTCCGAGGTGGACGGTCGCAGCATGTCGACCGAGGAGATGCTGGACATCTGCTACCTGTTCATCCTGGGTGGACTCGACACGGTGACCTCCACGCTGGACTGCTCGCTGGCACACCTCGCGCAGGACCCGGCTCAGCGCCGGCTCCTGGCAGAGGACCCGTCGATCGTCCCGGCTGCGGTGGAGGAGATGCTGCGCTTCCACACGCCGGTCATGCAGATCCTCCGGGCGGTGGCCCAGCCGGTCGAGCTCCACGGGCACCAGTTCGAGGTGGGGGACACGGTCATGTTGATGCTCGGCTCGGCGGACACGGACCCGACCGAGTTCGGCGAGGACGCCTCGCGGTTCGACGCGACCCGCGAGGTCAACCGACACCTGGCGTTCGGCGGCGGCCCGCACCGGTGTCTCGGTTCGCACCTCGCTCGTCTCGAACTGCGGGTGGCCCTCGAGGAGTGGCACCGTCGCATCCCCGACTACACGGTGGCCGAGGGTGTGCACCTGGAGTACTCCCCGGGTATCCGGGAGATCGTCTCGCTTCCGCTCGTGTTCGAGCCGGCGGCGGCGGGTGCGGAGCGGTGAGGATCATCCTGGACGCCGACGCCTGCGTGGGTCACGGTCGGTGCTACGCACTGGCGCCAGCGGTGTTCGACGCCGACGACCTCGGGCACTGCGTCGTGCTGCAGTCGGAACCGTCGCCCGATGTCGAGGACGCGGCGCGGCTGGCCGTCGCATCGTGTCCCGAGGACGCGCTCACCATCGAGGAGTGACTCGACCGCCGGTCGGTCGGGACCCGGGACCAGCCCACGTTGCGCCGCATCGACCCACCCGGTCGCAGCGGGGCGGTGGATCAGTGACCGGTGAAGTCGGGGGGTCGCTTCTCCCGGAAGGCGGCCATGCCCTCCACCAGGTCGGCCGAGGCGGCGGCGAGCGACTGGAAGTGGCCCTCGAGTTCCAGGCTGTCGGGCAGTGACGTCTCGAACGACCGGTTGAGGAGCGCCTTGGACAGCCCGAGCGACCGGGTGGGGCCGGCGGCGAGTCGGACGGCGAGGGCCTCGGCCTCGGCGAGCATGGCGTCCTGCACGCCGACGTGACGGTAGGCCAGGCCGAGGTCAACGGCCTCGGTCCCGACCACTCCCTCGCCGAGCATCACCATGGCCTTGGCGCGCGGCAGTCCGACCAGTCGGGGGAGCAGGAAGGCGCCCCCGGCGTCGACCACGAGGCCCCACTTCGCGAAGCTCCACAGGAACTTGGTCCGGTCGCAGGTCAGGACGAAGTCGCACGCGAGGGCCAGGTGGGCACCGGGACCGACGGCGGCTCCCTGCACGGCGGCGACGGTGGGCTTGTCGAGCTCCCAGAGCTCCCGCACGAAGGTCTGCACCCCGACCCGCAGCGCCTCGGAGGTGGACCGCGGGTCGAAGTCGTCGGTGCCCGCCAGTGCCACGGTCGAGCCGCGGAGATCCATGCCGGAGCAGAACGAGTCGCCGGTCGCAGTCAGGAGCACCGCCCGCACGTCGTCCCGGGCCCGGCACTCCCGGACCCGGACGACGATCTCGTCACGCATCTCCACGGTCAGGGCGTTCGCCGCGTCGGGACGGTCGAGGGTGATGCGACCGACGTGGTCGTCGCCCACCGCGAAGCGGATCACGACGGGTTGGTGGTGAGGATGTTCACCACCGAGACGCCCGAGCCGCGTCCCCCCACGTTGTGCTGCAGCGCGAACCCGTTGCGGATCGCCACCTGCCGTTCGTCGGCCTGACCCCGGAGCTGCCACCAGCACTCGGTCAGCTGCGCGATGCCGGTGGCGCCGATGGGGTGTCCCTTGGCGAGCAGCCCGCCGGACGGGTTCACGGGGATGCGGCCATCGAGGGCCGTCTCCCCCTCGAGCGACGCCACGCCGCCGCGACCCTTCTCCACGAACCCGAGGTCCTCGATGTCGAGGATCTCGGTGATCGTGAAGCAGTCGTGCACCTCGGCAACGTCGACGTCGGCCGGACCGATGCCGGCCATCTCGTAGGCCCGACGCGACGCCTCGACGGTGGCGGGCAGGCCGACGTAGGTCGACTTCTCGTGCAGGTAGGGGTGGTCCGTCGACACGCCGAAGCCTGCGACGTAGACGGGATGGTCGGTGAAGTCGGCCGAACGCTCGGGCGTGGTGATGATGATCGCAGCGGCACCGTCGGTCTGCGGGCAGCAGTCGAGCAGGTGCAGGGGGGAGCACACCGGCGGTGCGGCGAGCACCTGCTCGATGGTCACCTCGTTGCGGAAGTGTGCGTACGGGTCGAGCACGCCGTTGTGGTGGTTCTTGACCGCGACCGACGCGAGCATCTCCCGGGTCGTTCCGAACTCGTGCATGTGGCGGGTGGCGAATGGTGCGAACAGCACGGGCGCGGATTCACCCCGGGTGTAGACGGGGTGGCCGGCGGCGGCCCGGGCCAGGAGCCCCTCGTCGGAGGACTTGTCCCGCATCTTCTCGACGCCGATCACGAGGACCACGTCGTGGACGCCCGAGGCCACGGCCATGCAGCCGACCCGGAAGGCGTCGGAGCCGGTGGGGCAGGCGTTCTCCACCCGGGTGCAGGCCACCCCGGCCAGCCCGATGGCCGAGGGGATGGTGTTGCCCCCGATGCCCTCCTGCCCCCACAGCGTCCCGCGCTGGGTGGCGACGAACACGGCGTCGATCTCGGCCGGGTCGAACCCCTGGTCCACGGAGTCGACCGCGGCGTCGAAGGCGCCACGGGCCATCTGCTCGTAGGACTGGTCGAACAGCTCGCCCATGTGGATGAGGCCGGCACCGATCACGGCCACCCGGTTCCAGCTCACGACGCGACCTCCTGTTCCGGCCGGCGGGTGAGCACCTTCCAGCCGTAGACCGGGACCCCCCGCTCGACCGTGTAGCGACGGAGGACGATCTCCACCGGCGACCCGACCTCCAGAGCGGCGCCGTCGTCACCGCCCTGCAGCATGATGCGGCCACCGTCGTCGAGGTCCACGACGACGAGCGGGAGGGGTGCCTCGAACGGCGACGGCATGGTGCGGTTCACCACGAAGGTCTGCACGGTGCCCGTGCGACCGAGGGGGACCAGGTCGAACTTCGTGGATCCGCAGGAGATGCAGGTGGGGTGCACGTCCGGTGGGGTGTGCAGGGTGCCGCAGTCGACGCAGCGCGCGGCGAGCAGTCCGAGCATCTCGGCGGCGCCGCGACCGAACATGGCGCTCCCCGGTGGGACGGCCATCTCGACCGACTCGCCGGTGGGGGTGAGCACGCCTCGGGCCCGCAGGACCCGGGTGTAGGGCACCTGCTCGCCTCCCGACAGGTGCGCGGCGACACGGTCGGCGCCGGGGACCGTCCGGTCGACCACGACGGTGATCCCGCTGGCCCGGCCGCCGCCCTGGCTGAGGATGTGGACGGATCCCGGGGTGGCGAGGGCCCCGGCCGCGGCGACCAGACCGGCGGCGCTGCCGAGGTCGCCCAGTCGGGCTCGGTCGGCGGAGCCCACGTCCTCGGCGGCACCGGCGGAGGTGCCGAGGCGCTTGGTGAGCGCCCGGGCCAGTCGACCGTCGGGATCGGGCACCGACCACCTGCCCGCCGGCTCGCCCTCGCCCACCAGCGCCGCGCCCACGGCCCCGAGCAGCGGCAGGTACGCCTGCTCGCGGAACAGTCGGCCGTCGTAGGTCTCCCGGGTCTCGGCCTCCCGGTCACCCCGGTAGCGATCCAGTCGGGGCTCCCACAGGTGGGCGGCCCGCACGACCCGGGCCGGGCCGTCGCCGCGTCGGAGCACGACCGCCGCTGCACCGGCGCCCGCCGACGTCTCGTGTCCGGTGCCCGTCGCCGGGAGGAGGGCGTCGGAGACGACCACGATCGCCGTGTCGACCCGGCCCGAGGCGAGCGCGTCGACCGCGGCGAGGAGGGCGTCGGATCCGGCGTGGGTGGAGCCGGCGAGGAGGGCGCCGTCGGTGCCGGCACCGAGGTGGAGCGTGGCGGCCAGCGTCGTCCAGCTGGGCCCCTCGGCGAACGGAGGGCGGGTGCACCCCCACCACAACCCGTCCACGGTCTCGGCCGACAGGCCGGACGCTGCGAGCGCACGGTCGGCGGCGGTCCAGGCCAGGGTGAGCGGGTCCTCGTCCGCCCGACAGACCGCCAGGGTGCCTCGCCCCGGGGAGCGTCCCCAGGCGGCGTCGACGTCGGCGACGGAGACCCGCCACTCGGGCACGGCGACACCCACCGCGACGACCGTGGCGTCGAGAGCACGTGTGCGAACCACGGCGCCACAGTACCTGACGCCCGTGTCAGGAACCGCAGCCGACTCAGGTGCTGAGCAGAACCACCGAGGCGTTCGCGCCGCGGCCGACGGTGTGCGCCAGGGCGACCCGGGCGCCCTCGACCTGTCGGGGGCCGGCATGTCCCCGCAGCTGGCGCACCAGCTCCACCACCTGTCCGAGCGCCGAGGCACCGAGCGGCTCGCCCTTGGACAGGAGCCCTCCGGACGGGTTGACAGGTCGCGTGCCACCGATGGACGCGTCGCCATCGGCCAGCAGCCGCGCCTGGTCGCCCGGTGCGCACAGGCCGAGTTCCGCCCAGCTGATGAGTTCCCGGGCGGCGTCGGTGTCCTGGCACTCCACCACGTCGACGTCCTCGGGGCCCAGACCAGCGGCCTCGTAGGCGTCGGCGGCGGCGAGCGCCGACGGCGGCGTGATCGTCCCGTCCTCGATCCCCGACAGCGGTGTCGACTCGTCGAGCACCGATCCGGGGAGGTGGCTGCGCAGGGCTGCGGCGTCGAGCCGCACCGCCCCCGGCGCGCTGGTGTCGCCACGACGCAGGACGACCGCAGCGGCTCCCTCGTTGGGCGAGCACAACATCCACAGGTGCAGTGGCGGACTCACCACCCGGGAGGCCAGCACCTGCTCGGCGGTCACGGACGTGGTGAACATGGCGTCCGGGTTGTGCACGCCGTGCGCCCGGTTCTTCACCACGACCGCAGCCAGGTCCTCGACGGTGAGGTCCTGCTCACGCAGGAGACGCTGCGCCCGGAGGGCGAAGTAGGCCGGCGTGGCCGCCAGTCCACCGGCCTCCATCCACGGTGGGAAGAACGACGAGCGGATGATCCCCCTCGGCATCTTCTCGATACCGACGACGAGCACCGTGTCGTACTGGCCGGCACGGATCGCACCGGCGGCGAGTGCGAGTGCTGCGCCGCCGGACGCACAACCGGCCTCGACGTCGACGATGGGCACGCCGGTGAGGCCGAGCGAGCCGAGCACCCGGTGTCCGGCGGCCACGCCGCCGTAGGCGGTCGCACAGAAGGCCGCCTGGAACCCGCCACGGCTGACCCCGGCCTCGGCCGTGGCGTCGCGGAGCGCCGCGGCACCCATGGCGGTGGCGGTCGTGTCGCCGTGCCGGCCGAAGGGGTGGATCCCCACGCCGGCCACGACCACGTCGGTCACGGGGCCCCTCCGGATCCAGGGGCGAACGCCCACGTGGTGACCGGTCCGTCCTCCGTCGGGAGCACCTCGGCCACGACCACCATGGGTGTGCCTTCGGTGAGCGCCTCGGTCTCGGCCACCGTGATCCGACCGACCACGCGGAGGACACCGTCGGCATCGTCGAACTCGACGACGCCGAACCCGAAGGGGACGGGGCCGGCGTACCCGGGAGGTGCCGCGGTCACGGTCGTCCAGGCCCAGAGCCGACCGTGTCGGGGGAGGTCCGCGTCGTCGACGTCGTCGGCCCCGGTCCACGGGCAGACCGGTGATCGGGGGAAGTGGAGTCGACCGCTCGAGCGGGACCGGCCGCCCACCAGCGTGAGCGTGCCGTCGGCGCCCTCCCGGAACAGGCCCGGAGCGACGGCAGGGGCGTGCTCGGTCACGGCGGTCAGATCCTCCGCTCGCTGTCGGCCCAGTGGGCCTCGCGCAGGTGCCGCTTGAGCACCTTTCCGTTCGGGTCCCTCGGGAGTTCGTCGACCACCTCGACCGACGACGGGCACGACCACGGGTCGAGCCGCTCCCGGCACCGGTCCAGCAGGTCGCCGACGACCTGGTCCGGGTCCACACCGCTGCGGAGCTCCACCACTGCGTACAGGTGTTCGCCGTCCCGCGGGTGCGGCACTCCGAACACCGCGCAGTCGACCACCGCCGGGTGGTCGTGGAGCACGTCCTCGACCGTCCGCGGGTACACGTTGACGCCGCCCTTGATGACCAGGTCGGCGACGCGGTCGGTGAGGTGGAGCCAGCCCTCGGCGTCGAGGTGTCCCACGTCGCCCACGGTGAACGCGTCCCCGTGCCACGCGCCGTCGGTCTTCTCCGGGTCGTCGTGGTAGTGGAACCGACCCCGCGGCGGGCGGACGTAGATCAGACCGTCGACACCGGGTCCGACCGGCTCGAGGGTGGTGGGGTCGAGGATCCGGACCTCCGTGCCGGGCCACGGCAGCCCCACGGTGCCGGGTCGTTCCAGCCACTCGATGGCCGACACCCGGGTCGCCCCACCCTCGCTCATCCCGTAGACCTCCCACACCTCGGTGTGGTCCCACCACTCGATGATGCGACGCTTCACCCCGACGGGACACGGGGCGCCGGCGTGGATGACGTGGCGGAGCGACCCGAGGTCGCGTCGTGACCGTTCGTCCTCGGGGACCTCGAGCAGCCTGATGAAGTGGGCGGGGGTGAGGAAGCTCGTCGTGCCGGAGCGTTCCTCCACGACCCGGAGGAACTCGGAGGCGTCCCAGGCGCCCAACAGTTCGACCGTGCCGCCGGCGTAGAGCGTGAGGGCTGCGTAGCCCTGCGGACCGGCGTGGTAGAGGGGACCTGCGACCACGTGGACGTCACCGGGTCGGTAGCCCCAGAGGGCCACGAGCCCCTCCTGCGTGGCGCGCAGCACCTCGGGGTCGGCGAGGGCGCCGTGGACGACCCCCTTCGGTCGGCCGGTGGTGCCCGAGGTGTAGATGACGGGCCACGAGCACGGCCACGGCGTCGGCAGGTCGTCGCTCCCGGCTCCGGCGAGGCGGGCCTCGTAGCCGGTGGGGGAGTCGTCGTCGACGTAGAGGACCGGACAGGACGCTCCCGCCGCCTCGACCACGTCGCGCAGCGAGTCGTCGGCGACGAGCGCCCCTGCGCCGGAGTCGGTGAGCACGTAGGCGAGCTCCGGAGCCGCCAGGTGCCAGTTGATCGACAGCGCCGAGCACTCGAGCTTGGCCGAGGCGGCGAGGCACTCCAGGAACTCGACCCGGTTGGGGAGCATGACGGCGAGGCGTCCGCCGGGGGCGAGTCCGTCGGCACGCAGGACCGAGGCCAGACGAGACGATCGCTGGTGCAGGTCCCCGTAGGTGAGCGTCCGGTCACCGTGCCGGACCGCCGGTCGGTCGGCCAGGTCGCGGTAGTTCTCGGTGTACCCGGCCATGGCGACCTGACGTTAGTGTCAGATCCGCATGGGTGCCGCTTCCAAGGTCGTCGACCTCGGCGAGGCCGTCCGGCACGTCCGGGCGGGCGACACCGTCCACGTGGTCTGCTCGCACACCCGCTGGTCGGCTGCAGTGAGGGAGCTCGTGCGGCAGTGGTGGGGGCGTGACCCGCAGTGGACGCTCGACATGCTGTCGCTGTCGAGTCTGGGCACCCTGTTCTTCCGGGGCGGCCTCGTCCGTCGGGTGGTGACCGGCTACTCGGGTGACGTCTTCCCCAACTTCACGCCCAACCCCCGCTTCGGTCGCGCCTACCTCGAGGGCGAGGTCGAGGTCGAGCACTGGTCGTTCCTGACCTTCGCCCAGCGGCTCGAGGCCGCCGCCCGCGGGCTGCCGGCGTTGACCACCGCGTCCCTGGTCGGCTCGTCGATGGAGCGCAACCCCGGGTTCGCGACGATCGACACCCCGTTCGGGACCGTCGGACTGGTGGAGGCTGCCGCGCCCGACGTGGCCCTCGTGCACGCTGCCGTGGCCGACCGGGAGGGGAACCTCGCCCTCCACCCACCGCTGCTCGAGGGCGTGTGGGGCGCGCTCGCAGCCCGTCGTGGCGTGGTGGCCACCGCCGAACTGGTCGTCGACGACATCACCCCGTGGTCCCACCTCGTGGTGGTGCCGGCGCACCGGACGCTGGCGGTCGCCGCGTGTCCGATGGGAGCGCACCCGGGTGGCCTGTACGGCACGTTCACCCCGGCCGAGCCCTACGCCGAGGACGTGGAGTTCTGGGCGGAGGCCCGGGCGGCGAGCCGACTCGACGACGCCGGGTTCGACGAGTGGATCCGCCACTGGGTCCTGGAGCCGGAGCACCACGAGGCGTACCTCGCTCGGCTCGGGTCCGACCGGGTGGCGGCCCTGCGCGCCCGAGCGGACCGGGAGTCGTGGCGGTCCGACGCCGCAGCGCACCCGCCCGACCTGTCGCCCCCGCCCGTCGACTGGGAGCTCGCTGCGGTCCACGGGGCGAGGGTGCTCGCCGGTCGCATCGTCGCCACGGGGGCCGACGTCGTCCTGGCCGGGGCGGGCGTGGCGAACCTGGCGACCTGGCTCGGTGTCCAGCAGGCCCGAGCACGCGGTGCCGACGCCGTGCTGACCGCAGAGCTCGGGTTGCTCGGTTACTCGCCGACACCTGCGGACCCGTTCGTGTTCAACCACCGCGCCTTCCCGTCGGCCTCGGCGTTGCACGACGCCTCGTGGGTGCTCGGGGGCCTGGTCCCGGGTCCGGGCACGGTCTCGCTCGCGTGTCTCGGCGCAGCCCAGTTCGACGCTGCCGGCAACATCAACTCCACGGTGATCCCACCCCGGACCTTCCTCGTCGGCTCCGGCGGCGGCAACGACGTCGCGTCCGCCGCCGACGAGGTCGTGGTGGTGACCACCCTGACCGTCCGCCGCACGGTCGAGCGGTGTGAGTACGTGACCTCGCCGGGCGACCGGGTCGTGGCCGTCGCCACGGACCTCGGGGTGCTGGAGCGTCGGGACGGCACGTTCGTGGTGACCGCCGTGGTGCCGGGCAGGACCGGGGAGCTGCTGGAGCGACTGGCCTGGCCCGCACCGGTGGCCCGGGACGTCGTGGAACTGACCCCACCGCTCCCCGAGGAGATCGCTGCGCTGCGCACCTGGGACCCGCAGGGATTCTTCCTGCGGGGCTGATCGGGCGGGTCAACCCCCGAGCCGTCGGCGCAGCTCGGCCCGGTCGGCCTTGCCCGAGCCGAGCAGCGGGAGCTCGTCGAGCAGTTCGAGTCGCTCCGGCCACTTGAACCGCGCCAGTCCCCGGGTCTCGCACCACGCCGTGAGCTGCTCGAGGGTGGGGGCGGTGCCGGGCACCGGCACGACGACCGCTGCCGTTCGCTCGCCGAGTCGGTGGTCGCTCACGCCCACGGCGACCGCGCTGCGTACGTCCGGGTGCGCCTCGAGCACCGACTCCACCTCCGCCGGCGCGATGTTCTCGCCGCCCCGGATGATCACCTCGGAGGTCCGGCCGGTGATCGTCACCCGGTCCCCGTCGATCGTCGCCGTGTCGCCCGTGCGGTACCAGCCGTCAGGGGTGACCGACTCCTCGGTGCGTACTGCGTCGGTGTAGCCCACGAACAACTCGGGTCCCGTCACCTGGAGCTCGCCGGTCCGATCCAGTCGGAACGACACGCCGGGGCCGGCCCGACCGTCGGTGGTCCAACCCAGCGTCGGGTCGTCGCCGGCCCGGTTGGTCGCGACGGTCGGCGCCTCGGTCGACCCGTAGCTCCGCTTCACCGTGGCACCGAACTCGTCGGCGACCTGCTCGCAGAACGCCGGCGTCACCCCGGATCCGCCGGCCGAGATCAGCCGCAGCGAGCCCACCCGGTCGCGGTGGAATCCCGTGGCGTCCCGCAGCGACGTGAAGAACGTGGGTGGCCCCACCATGAACGAGACGCCCTCGCGGTCGATGAGCCCGAGGGCCTCGTCGGGGTCCCACCGGGCCATCAGGAGGACGCGCATGTTGGCGGCGGCCGGCACCGCAACACCGTTGAGCACTCCGGAGACGTGGCCGAGGGGCGCGGGCATGAGGACCACGTCGGCGCTCTCCAGGGCGTGGAGGGCCGCCATGGTCCGGGCCTTGTGGGCGAGTCCGCCGTGGGTGTGAACCACCGCCTTCGGAGTCCCGGAGGACCCGGAGGTGTGCAGGACGAGGGCGGGTTCGGTGGGCGTCGCCGCTGCGACGGGGTGGGGTGCGGAGGTGTCCACGAGTCGGTCGATTCGTTCGGCGTCGAGCAGCGTCGGCGTCGGGAGGGCACCCAGCATGCGGTCGGCCTCGCCGGCTGTGGCCCGGTGGTGGATCGGTGCCGCCACGGCCCCGAGTCGCCAGCAGGCCCAGAGCGCCAGCACCGCCGGCACCCCGTTGGGGAGCTGCCAGGCGACCACGTCGCCCGGACCGATCCCGGCGGCGGCCAGACCGCCGGCGAGCCGGTCGATCCGCTGGTCGTCCGGCTGCAGGTCGCTGATCCGGCCCGAGGTCGGCCGCAGCCGGTGCGGCCAGGTCGGCTCGAGCCGGTCACCCACGACGGTGGCTCAGAACCGCTGCTCGATCCACGCCGGCGAGGTGGTGGTCCGTCCACGCGCCACGTTCGACCCGACGTAGTTGAGCTGGGCCTCGATCGTCCCGGCGCCGATGCACAGTCCCCGGATGTCTCGGTACGCCCGCTCGAGCGGGTACTCACGTGAGTAGCCGTAGCCGCCGAGCAGCTGCATGGCCTCGTCGCAGACGAACTTGGCCGCCCGGTTGGCGGCGGCCTTCGCCATGGCGGTCTCGAGCGCCGGCGGCGTGCCCCCTGGTCCGGCCAGGTGGACGGCCCGTCGCAGGAGCAGACGTGCCGATTCCAGCTCGATGGCCATGTCGGCGAGCTTCCACTGCAGCCCCTGGCGTGTGGACAGCGGCTCGCCACCGATGACGCGCTCGTTCACGTAGCGCACGGCGTACTCCAGGGCACCCTGCGCTGCACCGATGCACATGGAGGCGTTGCCGCACCGCTCGTGGTTCAGGTGCGCGAGCAGCAGCTTGAACGGCTCGGTGGAGCCGGGGTCGCCGGCGATCAGCACGTCGTCGGGTGTGACCTCGACGTCGTCGAAGGCCACCTCCGCCTCGGTCGCCGCGTGCACCCCCATGGAGGAGTGCACGCCGGTCAGTGTGACGCCTGGTCGGTCGGCTGGCACCACCACGGCACCGATCCCCCGCGCCCCCTCGCCGCCGGGCCAGCGGCACCAGACCAGGAACCCGTCGGCCACGTGGCCGAGCGTCGAGTAGTTCTTGTACCCGTTGAGCCGGAACCCCGCACCCTCGGGTCGGAGGGTCGTCCGCATCTCGTGCACCGCCGAACCCGCGTCCGGTTCGGTGATGCCGATCGACAGCAGCGCCTCGCCTGCGGCGACGGCGGGGAGCCAGCGCTCCCGCATGGCGAGCGGCCCCAGGTGCTCGATCCCCCGGGGCGGCCCGTTGTAGGTGAGCTGGCACCAGATGGCGGTGGACACGTCGGCGCGGGCCACCTCCTCCAGGACGATCGAGGCCTCGACGTCGCCGTACCCGAACCCGCCCCACTCCTCGCCGATGGTGACGCGCAGCAGGTCGGCCTCCGCGAGGGCCTTGGCCGCCACCCGCGGCGGGTCGCCGGTCTCGTCGCCGTGCGCGGCGCGGGGGAGAACCTCCCGGGCGGTGACGTCACGGGCGAGCTCGCGCAGCGCCCGCTGGTCGTCGTCCTCGGCGAACGGGTCCCGGCCCGTGGCGTCGGCCACGGCTCAGCCTTTCTTGGCCCGGACGATGAGGGTGAAGCGGTCCGTGCAGACCACGTCGCCGGACTGGTCCCGCCACTCGGTCTCCCGCACGTAGAACTCCATGGTCGCCGAGGAGGTGTCCCGTTCGTAGACCTCGGCGATCCGTCCGGTGCCGGTGAGCGTCTCGCCGACCTGTGGGGGCCGCACGAAGTCGAACTCCTGCTCGCCGTGGAGGATCATGCGGCCGGGTCCGCGGAGCCGGTCGATCGGCAGGCCGGCCGCACCGCCCTGTCCCATGGAGCCCCAGTAGCTCATGACGAACGGCCACGTCGGTGGCGTGGGGGCGCCCGGCCCGGTGTAGCGGTCCGGGTCGTCCTTGACGGCCTTGGCGAACGCCCGCACGGGGCCCTGCTCGATCACGATGGTCTGGGTGCCGAGCTCCTGACCCTGCAGTTCGGTGAGCGCCACGTTGTCCCCCTGTTGGTCTCGACGGCCGCGTCCCCACGATCCGGACGACGGATCTGACGTGCGTGTCAGGTTAGTGTGCGCCGTCATGGGAATCCTCAACGGACGTGTCGCAGTGGTCACCGGATCCGGTCGGGGGCTGGGCCGGGAGTTCGCCCTGGCCCTGGCCCGGGAGGGTGCGGCGGTCGTCGTCAACGACGTCGGCGTGTCGCTCCGAGGCGACGGCACCGACGAGGATCCTGCGGGCGACGTGGTGGCCGAGATCACCGCCGCCGGCGGACGGGCCGTGGCGGCCCGGGACTCGGTGGCCGACTTCGAGGCGGCGGGGCGGATCGTCGCCACCGCCGTCGACACCTTCGGCCAGATCGACATCGTGGTGAACAACGCCGGCATCGTCCGCGACCGGACGCTCGTCAAGATGGACGAGTCCGACTTCGACGCCGTGATCGCGACCCACCTCAAGGGCACGTTCAACGTCACCCGCCACGCCGCGCCGATCATGAAGGAGGCGGGGTACGGCCGGGTGGTCAACATCACCTCCTCGGCCGGTCTCCGAGGGAACTTCGGCCAGAGCAACTACGGCGCCGCCAAGGCCGGGATCATGGGGCTGACCTTCGTGTGGGCGCTCGAGCTCGGACGGTCCGGGATCACGGTGAACGCGCTGGCTCCCGCTGGGATCACCCGCATGACGGCGACGCTGAGCGACGACGGCGGGGAGGTCGAGGTGCCGCCCACCCTCGACCCGTCGCTCAACGCGCCGCTCGTGGCGTTCCTGGCCTCGGAGCAGGCCGGGCACGTCAACGGCCAGCTGTTCGGCCGCACCGACTTCAGCTACACGATCTTCCAGCACCCCAAGCAGGTGGCGTGGATGCACCGTGACGGCGGCTGGGACGTGGCGTCGGTCGCCGAGGAGTTCGACTCGATGCTCGGCCAGCACCTCCAGCAGGTCGGCATGGTCATGCCCAAGGGCCTCAGCCAGGACTCGGCCCGGTCGTAGGGTGGGACGGTGAGCGACTTCCGAGACGAGCTGCCATCCATCCAGGACGCCTTCCCGGCTGCCGCCGCCGGCCTGTCCGCCTACCTCTCGGCGCTCGACGACCTGCCCGGACTGGACCGGCGCACCCACGAGCTGGTCCGCCTGGCGTGCACCGTCGTGCTCCGGTCGGGCCCCGGCGTGCAGCGTCACGCCATGCTCGCCGCGGAGTTCGGCGCGTCGTGGGAGGAGGTGCTCGGCGTGCTGGTGCTCACCCAGCCGAGCTTCGGTCTGGTGCCGGCGCGCGAGATGCTGCCGTTCGCCCGTGCCGGATTCGAGGCGGGGACCGCCTCCGGCGTGGACGACGGGGACGACTGAGCCGTGACCGAGCAGCCATTCCGGGTCCTGCCGGCGGTCACGACCGACAACGAGCACTTCTGGCGGGGCGGGGAGCACGGCGAGCTCCGGTTCCTCCGCTGCGCCGACTGCGGGACGTGGATCCACCCGCCGCAGCCACGCTGCCCGGAGTGCCTGTCGACCGACGTGGCGCCGCAGGCGAGCTCTGGCCGCGGCCGCATCCTCACCTACACCGTCAACCACCAGCCGTGGTACCCCGGGCTCGACCCGCCCTACGTGGTGGCGATCGTCGAGCTCGACGACCAGCCGGGCCTGCGCCTCACCACGAACATCGTCGGCGTCGATCCCGACCAGGTCGACTTCGACCAGCGGGTCCACGTGACGTTCGAGGAGTACCCGGACCGTGACGGGTCCGTGTGGCTGCCGTTCTTCGAGCCCGACCCCGACGTCGCAGGGACTGCGTCGTGAGGCGACGGGAGGTCGGCGAGCGCCGTGCTGTGATCTCGGGTGTCGGCCAGTCCCAGGTCGGCCGCCGGATCTACCGCGACCCACTCGGCCTCACCCTCGACGCGTGCCTGGCAGCGGTCGAGCACGCCGGACTGCAGCTGTCCGACATCGACGGGCTGGCCACCTACCCCGGCAACATGAACGTGCCGCCGGGCTTCTCCGGCGTCGGCATCGCCGAGGTGCACGACGCCCTCCGACTGGAGCTGGACTGGTTCGCAGGCGGTCTGGAACTGCCCGGGCAGCTCGGCTCCGTGGCCAACGCCGTGGCCGCCGTGGCCACCGGCCTGTGCGACCACGCCCTCTGCTTCCGCACGGTCTGGGAGGCCTCCGCACAGGGTGACGCCGGCCGGGCGAGCGTCACCATGGGCGGTGGCGGTGGCGGCGGGTACCGGGCCTCGAGCTTCATGCAGTGGACCCTCCCGTTCGGTGCGCCCTCGGCCGCCAACTGGATCGGGATGATGGCCAACCTGCACTTCCACCGCTTCGGCACCACCCGCGAGCAGCTGGCGTGGATCGCCCTCAACTCCCGCCGCAACGCCGAGATCAACCCGACGGCGATCTACCGGACGCCCATGAGCCTGCAGGACTATCTCGACGTCCGCATGATCTCCGACCCGTTGTGCCTGTACGACTGCGACGTCCCGGCCGACGGGTCCACCGCCGTGGTGGTCTCCCGGGCCGACGCGGCTGCGGACCTGCGCCGCCCACCCGTGCGGATCGAGGCGGTCGGCACCGCCCTGCGGGGTCGGCCGAGCTGGGACCAGTTCGACGACCTGACCACCATGGCGCTGCGCGACGCAGCGGCGATGATGTGGGAGCGCACCGACCTCAGACCCGAGCAGGTGCACGTCGCCGAGCTCTACGACGGTTTCAGCTTCATCACCCTGGCGTGGCTCGAGGCCCTGGGGTTCTGCGCCCAGGGCGAGGGTGGGCCGTTCGTCGAGGGCGGGGAGCGCATCGCCCGGGAGGCCGCCGGCGTGCCGGGCTCGGTGGCGCTCAACACCCACGGCGGACAGCTCTCGGCCGGCCGGCTGCACGGCTACGGGTTCCTCCACGAGGCCTGCCTGCAGCTGTGGGGCGAGGCGGGGGAGCGGCAGGTGCGGGTCGACGGCGGCGCGCCCTCGGTCGGGATCGCCGCAGCCGGTGGTGGCCCGCTCGCTGCGGCGTTCCTGCTGCGCACAGACTAACCTGACGCTCGTGTCAGGTCCGAGGCGGTGCCGACCGTGAAGCTCTCCTGGGGTCCCGAGGAGGAGGCCTTCCGCGCCGAGATCGCCGCATTCCTCGACGAGCACACGCCCGAGCAGCTCCGCGACGGCCGAGACTGGATCGGTGAGGAGGCCGACGAGGTCCCGCAGTGGGCCCGTGACTGGCAGGCGCTGCTGTTCGACGCCGGCTGGATGATCCCCGCCTACCCGCCGGAGCTCGGCGGCCGGAACGCCACCCCGCTGCAGACGCTGGTCTACCAGGAGGAGCTGGCGGCCCGGGGTGTGCCGCGCTCGGTCCACTTCGGCGGCTACGGGATCGTCGGGCCGTCCCTGCTCGAGTTCGGCGACGAGGCGCAGCGCGCGCTGGCACCCGCCGCCATCCGCGGCGACACCGTGTGGTGCGTCGGCATGAGCGAGCCCGACGCCGGGTCCGACCTCGGGAGTCTGGCCACCCGGGCCGAGCTCGACGGCGACTCGTTCGTCGTCAACGGGCAGAAGGTCTGGACCAGCTACGCCGAGTGGGCGGAACGGTGCTTCCTGTACGTGCGGACCAACCCGTCCGCCCCCAAGCACCAGGGCATCTCGGTGCTGATCCTGGACATGGACACCCCCGGGGTGGAGGTGCGGCCGCTGCGGCACATCACGGGCAACGCCGAGTTCGCAGAGGTCTTCCTGGTCGACGCCGTCGTCCCCCGGTCCAACCTGGTCGGCGAGCTCGACGAGGGCTGGCGCATCACCATGGGGTCGCTCGCCCACGAACGGGGCGGTCTGTGGCTGGAGGGTGTCGGCTACGCCCAGCGTGCGCTCGACGGCCTGGTGGAGCTCGCCCGGGACCGCGGGCTCGCCGGCGACCCGGTCGTGCGGCGTCGCCTCGGGGAGCTGCACGAGGAGGTCAGGTCGATCCGGGCGCTCGGCTACAAGGGCTTCGCCTCGTTCGCGCAGGGCTCGTCGGCCCCGGAGCACTCCTACATGAAGCTCGCGGCCTCGGAGCTGCGTCAGCGCCTGAACGAGTTCGGCATGGACCTGCAGGGCGCGTACGCCACGGTGACCGACCCGACCCTGGCGGCGCAGGGAGGTCGCTTCCAGGCGGCCTGGCAGATGTCGCTGGCCGCGACCATCGGCGGCGGGACCTCCGAGATCCAGCGCAACATCGTCGCCAACCGTGTGCTGGGGCTGCCCCGTGGTTGACTTCGCTCTCTCCGACGAGCAGCAGCTCCTGCGGGACACCGCCCGAGCACTGTTCACCAAGGAGTGTCCGCCGTCGCTGGTCCGCGACGCGTTCTACGACGTGACCGACGCCGGTCCGGCTGCGGCCCGGGCGTTCCACGACACCAGGCTGCGCGAGTGGGCCGCCCTGGGGGACGGGCCCCTGGTCGACCTGGCGCTGTTCCTCGAGGAGTCCGGTGCCGTGCTGGCGCCCGGCCCGCTGTGGGTCTCGGCGGCGTGGGCGCTCCCGCTCCTGCGGGCAGCCGGGCACACCGAGGCCGACGCAGTGGCCGACGGCTCGCTCACGGCGACGGTGGCCGTGGCCGACGCCACCGGCCGGTGGGAGCCCGGCGATCACGACGAGTGCTGGTTCGTCCCGCACCTCGGGGAGGTGGACCGGGTGGTGTTCCTGCGGTCGGGGCCGTCGGTGCTCGTGGTCGACGCCGCCGAGGTCGTCGGCTCGCCGATCGAGGCGCTCGACCGCACCCGTCCGTTGGCCCGGGTCGCGGTGCCGGCGGGGTCGACGTCCCCCGTCGACCCCGCAGCGGTGGCCGACGCCACGGACCGGGCGACCGTCGGACTGGCCGCAGAGCTGGTGGGTGTCGGTCGCTGGCTGCAGGAGGCGACGCTGGCCTACGTCGCCGAGCGCGTGCAGTTCGACAAGCCGGTCGGCTCGTTCCAGGGACTGCAGTGGAAGCTCGTCGACGCGTCCCTGCACCAGGAGCGGGCGTCGGCCGCGGTGGCTTACGCCGCCATGTGCGTGGACGCCGACGACGTGGACCGTGCCTCGGCGGTCCACGTGGCCAAGGCCGCCGCCGGCGGTTCGGCCCGCCACTGGGCCCGCACCGGTCTGCAGGCCCACGGGGGCATCGGCTACACGTGGGAGCACGACCTGCACCTGCGGCTGCGGCGGGCCTACGGCGGCGACCACCTGCTCGGCGACGCCGACTGGCACCGTGACCGACTGGCCGCGCTGCTGCTCGACTGAGCCGACCACGACCGAACCAGACCCGACAGGACCAGACGGAGGTACCAGGTGAGCGACGTGACGTTCGACGGACAGGTGGCGATCGTGACGGGCGCCGGCGGAGGGCTGGGACGGGCGCACGCCCTCCTGCTGGCCGAGCGCGGCGCACGGGTCGTCGTGAACGACCTCGGTGGGACGGCCGCCGGCGAGGGTGCCGACGCCTCCGCAGCGCAGCGCGTGGTCGACGAGATCGTCGCTGCAGGTGGCGAGGCCGTGGCCAACCACGACAGCGTGAGCACCGCCGAGGGCGGCGAGTCGATCGTGCGCACCGCCGTCGACACGTTCGGCACCGTCGACGTGGTGGTCAACAACGCTGGATTCCTGCGGGACCAGTCCTTCGCCAAGATGACGACCGAGAACATCGACGACATCGTCGACGTGCACCTCAAGGGCGCGTTCTACGTGAGCAGGCCGGCGTTCGCCCACATGAAGGAGCAGGGCTACGGCCGTTTCGTCCACACGACCTCAGCGGCCGGGCTGTTCGGGAACTTCGGGCAGGCCAACTACGCCGGCGCCAAGATGGGGCTCGTCGGACTCTCGAGCGTGATCGCCATCGAGGGTGCCAAGTCCAACATCCGGAGCAACGTGATCGCACCCTTGGCCACGACCCGGCTGACCGAGCAGCTCATGGGCGAGGCGATGGCCAACCTGCTGGCCCCCGAGCAGGTCTCCGGGCTGGTGGCCTACCTGGCGTCGGCGCAGTGCGAGCCCACGCACGAGGTCTTCAGCGTCGGCGGCGGCCGGATCGCCCGGGCCTTCGTCGGACTCGGACCGGGCTGGATCGCCGGTCGGGGCGTCGCCCCGACCGCCGAGGACGTCGTGGCGCACCTCGACGAGATCCGGGCGATCGAGCCGTTCATCGTGCCCGACAAGGCGGGCGACGAGATGGTGGCGATGGCGTCGATCTTCTCGGATGGGACCTGACACGAGCGTCAGGTAGAGTCTGCTCCGTAATCAGGAACCGAGGGGGACACCGACCATGGCCGAGGCCGCACTGCAGTTCGACGAGGTGAACGTGGGCGACACCGCCCCGGAGTTCAGCCACACGCTCACGCGCACCGACCTGGTGGCGTACGCCGGCGCCTCGGGGGACTTCAACCCGATGCACACCGACGAGGTCGCCGCCCAGGCGGCCGGTCTGCCGAGCGTGTTCGGCCACGGCATGTTCACCGCCGGACTGCTCGCCAAGGCCGTCACCGACTACGTCGGGGTCGGCAACCTGGCCAACCTCAAGGTCCGCTTCACCAAGCAGACCTGGCCCGACGAGGTGCTCACCACCAAGGTCGTGGTCACCGACAAGCGTGAGGAGGACGGGCGCAGGCTCGTCGACCTCGAGGTCGAGGTGGCCAACGGTGACGGCGAGGTCAAGGTGGCCGGTACCGCCGTGGCGCTCGCCGACTGAGCCCACCGGACGCAGCGTGTCGGTGGGGCACTCGCTACAGTCCCCGCCATGAGTATCACGGTCCTCCCGCACGCCGAACGACTCGGAGTGACCCCCGGCCGCATCCTCGTCGACGGGGTGTGGCGAGAGGGCGGCTCCGGCGAGGCGTGGACCCACGTCCACCCCGCCACCAACGAGGAGATCACGACGATCGCGGTCGCGACGGCCCAGGACGTCTCCGAGGCCGTGGGCGCCGCCCGGCGGGCCTTCGACGACGGCGCGTGGACGGGCCTGAAGGCCCGGGACCGCCAGCGGCTGCTGCAGCGTGTCGCCGCGCTCATCGACGCGCACGCCGACGAGCTCAACCACCTGCAGACGCTCGACAACGGCGTCCCCGTGGGTTTCACCAGCGTCTACCAGTTGTCCTCGACGATCGCCGCCGACGTGTTCGACCACCACGCCGGATGGGTCGACAAGATCGCCGGCCAGACGCTGCCGGACTACACGGGCACCGACTGGTTCCCCATCACGGTGCGCGAGCCGGTGGGCGTGGTCGCCGCCGTCATCCCCTGGAACGCGCCGGTGATGCTCTTCGCCCAGAAGGTGGCCCCGGCGCTCGCCGCCGGCTGCACCGTGGTGCTGAAGCCATCGGAGTACGCGTCCCTCACCTCCATCCGTCTGGTCGAGCTGCTGCTCGAGGCCGGCGTGCCCGACGGGGTGATCAACCTGGTGACCGGACCGCCGGAACCGACGGGCGAGGCCCTCATCACGGACCCCAGGGTCGACAAGATCAGCTTCACGGGCTCCCGGGTCGTGGGGACCCGGATGCTCACCGCCTCGGCCGACCGGGTGGCCCGGGTGAGCCTGGAGCTGGGCGGCAAGAGCCCCAACATCGTGTTCCCCGACGTGGACCTGGACGCCACGGCCATGGTCGCCATGGGCATGGTGACCATGGGGCTCTCGGGCCAGGGCTGCGTCTGCCACACCCGGCTGCTCGTGCACGAGTCCATCCACGACGACCTGGTGGAGCGGGCCGCCGCCATGGCCGCCATGACCACCTACGGGGACCCGTTCGACCCCGCCACCACCTCCGCCGCGTTGATCAACCAGCGTCAGGTGGACAAGGTCTGCGGGCTCATCGAGGCCGGCGTGTCCGAGGGCGCGGAGATCGTGGTGGGCGGCGACCGCCCCGGTGGCGACCTGGCCGCCGGCAACTTCGTCAACCCGACGCTGCTCACGGGCGTGACCAACGACATGCGCATCGCCCAGGAGGAGATCTTCGGACCGGTGCTCTCGGTGATCCCGTTCCGCGACGAGGCCCACGCCGTCGAGCTCGCCAACGACACCGTCTACGGTCTGGGCGCCTCGGTGCAGACCAGCGACGTCCGTCGGGCGTTGCGCGTCGCCCGTGCGGTCCGGACCGGCACCTTCGGTGTCAACGGCTACACGGTCATGCCCAACGTGCCCTTCGGGGGGACCAAGCACTCCGGACTGGGCCGCGAGGGTGGCGCCGAGGGGATCGACGCGTTCCTCGAGACCAAGACGATCATGGTGAACCTGGGCGAAGGCGCGTACTGAGGTGGACGGCGGCGGTGGTGACGCCGATCGGCTCGCCGCTGCGTTCGAGGCGTGGCTGGACGCCCAGCGGGCCGCCCGGGACTGGATGCTCGCAGCACCGGTCCCGCACACGCCGGAGGACCTCGCCGAGGGGTACCGCTGGGTGACGAGGCTGGCCTCGCTGGCGCAGGAGTGGTTCGTGGAGCGCAACGACCCGCTCCACCCCGAACTCTTCGTCAGCCAGTCGGCCCGACGGAAGCTCATGGTCGACAATCCGGACGTGACCTACTGGTTCTGCGCCCTGGCCCCTGACCGCACCTACCGGCTGCGGGGGTCACGGGGTGACGCCGCGTACGTCGGGCTCACGTTCGGCACGCCGGTCGGCGCGGGCGCCGTCGCCGGCCGCACGGGGACGGTGCACCAGACCCACCTCGACCAGTTCGGGATCGGTCCCGGCGACCCGGTGGACGTGTGGATCTCACCGGAGCCGCCCGAGGGGGTCGACGGTCCCCTCCACTGGGTGCCGCTGCACCCGGACTGTGGTCAGCTGGCCGTGCGGGAGACGTTCCACGACCGCGCCGTCCAGCGCCCGTCGGACCTGCGGATCGAGCTGGTCGGCGACGTCCCGCCGCCACGCTGCACCGCCGACGACCTGGCCCCCGCGCTCGAGTTCGCGGCGCTGTTCCTGTCGTTCGTCGGGTTGGCGTGCGACGAGATCTGGCGCGGTGCCTCCGGGTCCGTCAACTCGTTCTCCGGTGCGAGCGGGGCCTCCCACGTGGAGGACCAGGAGTCCGAGCTCCGCTCGCACGCGGATGCCGACATGACCTACCACGGCGGACTGTTCCGTCTGGGCGACGGCGAGGCGCTCGAGATCACGGTCCGTCCGCCGTCGACGCCGTTCACCTACTGGGGGCTCACGACCACCAACCCGTGGATGGAGTCCTACGACTACCGTCACCGCCGCACCCACCTGAACGACCGCACTGCGGAGCGCAACTCCGACGGCACCTGGACGCTGGTGCTGGCCCCCGAGGATCCGGGCCACACCAACTGGGTCGACACCGGTGGCAGGCGTGAGGGCTACGCGATCGTCCGGTGGGTGCTGGCCGATGACGCTCCCGTGCCCGAGACCCGGCTCCTGTCGTCCTGAGCGCCCCTCAGACCTCCGAGTCCACTCCGTAGCGCTCCTGGTACCCGCGCAGCTGCTCCCGGAGCGCGTCCCGGTCGAGCCCCGTGTCCTCGAAGGAGTAGTCGTGGCCGCTGGCGTGTCCCCGGTGGCGCTCGGCCACGTAGGACTCGAGTCTGGCGCGGAACTCCGGTGTGACCTCCCGCCCCCACCCGGAGTAGAGCGACTCCACCGTGGCGACCGGGTCAGCCACCAGGTCGGCGTAGCGGACGTCGTCCACCCGTTCCTCGGGGACAGCTCCGGAGTCGCGGGCGGCGCTGACCGCGTCCATCTGGAACACGAGCCCCATCCCGAGCAGTTCGGCGATGGCGGTGTGGTCGACGTGGTCGGAGTGCATCCAGCGCAGCGTCGCCATCATGTCGGTCAGCGAGCCGACCACGCGCAGCGGATCGCGGTGGGTGACGACGACCCGGGCGTCCGGGTACTCGGCGAACAGCGTGGGGAGCGCCGAGAGGTGCGAGGGGGCCTTGAGCACCCAGCGACCGGGGTGCCGGCTGCCGAGCGTGGCGAGCAGACGGCGGTGCCAGGCGTACTCCGGTCCGCGGTCCTCGCCGGCCCGGTACATGGTGTAAGCGGGGACGTCGTAGAGACCCGTGTACATGTCGGTCGAGCACTGGTACGCGAAGGCGAAGATGCACTCGGTCGGCAGGAACCCGCGGTTCTCGTGCATGCCGGTGAACGCCGGGACCATCTCGTCCATCACCGTGATCTCGTCGTCGGCGACCTGGATCCGGGGGTCGTCGTCCGCGGCGGCGGCCTCGGGCGGCGGGACGGGGTGGGTGAACTCCCAGAGTCCGGGGCTGCGGGCCTCCGGGTCGAGCGCCAGGAGTTCGTGCAGCAGCGTCGTCCCCGACCGTCCGAGCCCCGTGACGAACACCGGCGCGTCGACCGGGGTGTCGAGCACCTCGGGGCTGTGCGACCACAGGTCGACCAGCTGCAGTCGTCCCTGGAGGGTGCGCTGCAGCTCGGTCCGGGCCCGCAGGCGCCCGGCCAGGTGGAGTCGCGCCTCGGACTCGAGCGACTCGGTCAACACGTCCAGCGGAGCTCGGAACCAGTCGTCACCCCAGTCGGTCAGTCCGGTCGTGGCCTCCGCCGCGGCGAGCAGGTCGGCGGCCTCGAGCGACACGATGGACCGGCCGTCGTCGCCGAGCGCCCGTCCGGTGACTGCGAGCTTGTCGACCCACGGGGCCCGGGGTGGTGGTGTCCACGGCACGATACGATCCTGCCACGAACCTGACACGAGCGTCAGTCCCGTCCGGGGGTCGGCGCCACACCCCGGGAGGACCCGTGCCCATCCACGTCGAGCGCAACCCGACCATCGGCGGCGAGGTCGTCGAGCACGCGCTCCTGATCACGATCGACCGCCCCGAGGCCCGCAACTCCCTGGACCTGTACCACTTCCGGGACCTGGCGGGAGCGTGGAAGGAACTCCGCTTCGACGACGACCTGTGGCTCGGGATCGTGACCGGGGTCCCGGGCAACTTCATGTCGGGTGCCGACCTCAAGACCTACATCCCGCAGATCACCCAGCTCGCCGCCGAGATCGGCAAGGGGGAGGTGACGGAGATCGACGGTTGTCGACTCGAGGACGGGACCCGGGCGGTGCTGCGTGACGTCAAGCTCTACAAGCCCGTGATCGCGGCGATCGACGGCCCGTGCGTGGCCGGCGGCATGGAGATGCTCGGCGGGGTGGACATCCGCATCGCCACGCCGAACGCCACCTTCGGTGTGATGGAACCCAAGCGTGGGCTGTTCGCGGGAGGTGGCACCACCGCACGGCTGCCGCGTCAGCTGAGCTTCCCGGCGGCGATGGAGTTCCTCCTCACCGCTGAGGCCTTCCCGGCGTCCCGGGCGCTCGAGCTCGGGCTGCTGAACGAGATCGTCGAGCCCGACGAACTGCTGCCTCGGGCCGGCGAGTGGGCCCGGCGCATCCTGGCCAACGCCCCGCTGGCCGTGCAGGCGACCAAGGAGTCGGTGATCCGGGGCCTCAACGTCACCCTCGCCGACGCCTACGGGATCGAGCAGGAGCTCTCCCAGCAGATCTTCGCCACGAACGACGCCAAGGAGGGTCCGGCAGCGTTCAAGGAGAAGCGCGCCCCCCGCTGGACGGCGTCGTGAGCGGCGCCGTCGACCCCCGCACGCCGTGCGTCGTCGGGGTGGCCCAGCGCACGTGGCACCTCTCCGGTGACGAGCAGGCACCCGAACCACTGGCGATGCAGGCCGAGGTGGTCCGAGCCGCGGCGGCCGACGCCGGCGCTCGCGGCGACGTGCTGGCGGCGGTGGACGGCCTCGACGTCGTGTACTGCATGTCCTGGCCCTACGACGACCCGGCCGGCCGCCTGGCCGCCGAGCTCGGGATCACGCCGGCCCGCACCGGCTACTCGGGCATCGGCGGCACGGTGCCCCAGCAGCTGCTGAACGACGCGGCCACGCGCATCGCCGACGGGCAGGCCGACGTGCAGGTGGTGGTCGGGGCCGAGGCACTCGACACCAAGCGTCGGCTCAAGCGGGCGGGGGAGCGGCCGGCCTGGTCACACCGACACCCCGAACCTCCCGGCTTCCCCTTCGAGGCGCCGTTCCACCCTGCGGAGATCGCCCACGAGGTGTTCCAGGCGTGGCTGACCTTCGCCGTGCGCGACGTGGCCCGTCGCGCCGCCCGCGGCGAGGCGCCCGAGGCGCACCGGGCGGCCCTGGGTCGCCTGCTCGCCCCCATGACGTCGGTCGCCGCAGCCAACCCGTACGCCTGGTACCCCGAGGTCGCCACGGCCGAGGAGCTGGTCACCCCGTCGCCCGACAACCGGCTGGTCGGGTACCCGTACACCAAGCGCATGGTGGCCGTGATGGACGTCGACATGGCGGCGGCCGTCGTGCTCACCAGCTGGGCGGCCGCCGACCGGATGGGCGTCCCCGAGGACCGTCGGGTGGTGCTGCGGGGCTGGTGCTACGCGACGGACCCGGTCTACGTGGCCGAGCATCCGGACCTGGCGCGCTCACCGGCGCTCGCTGCGGCGTCCGCCGAGGCCCTGCGGTGCGCCGGAGCGACCTCCGACGACGTGGCGCACCTCGACCTGTACTCGTGCTTCGCGTCGTCGGTCGACTTCGCCCGGGACGCGCTCGGGATCGGCGAGGACGACACCCGGCCGCTCACCGTCACGGGAGGCCTGCCGTACGCAGGTGGTCCGGCGTCCAACTACCTGTCCCACTCGGTGGCGGCCATGGTGGAGGTGCTGCGCGCCGACCCGGGCTCGCTGGGGCTGGTCTCGGGCGTCGGGATGCACACGACCAAGCACGTCCACGCCGTGTACTCCACCGAGCCCGGCCCGGTCGTCCGCCCGGACGAGGCTGCGGTGCAGTCTGCACTCGACGCGGCCCACCCGGCCCGGTCCATCACGGAGCACCACAGCGGTGAGGCCACGGTCGCGGCGTACTCGGTCGTCCACGGCCGGGACGGTGCCCCGTCGTGGGCGCTCGTGGTCGCCGACCTCGTCGACGGAACCCGGACCTACGGTCGCTCCGACGACGCCGGGTGGTGCGATGCGCTCGAGGCCGAGGAGTGGGTCGGTCGGACGGTGACCCTGGTGGCCGACGGGGACGTCAACCGGATCGTCAGCTGACGCGGGGCTCGCGGGGGAGTCCCAGCACCCGCTCACCGACGATGTTGCGGTTGACCTCGGTGGTGCCGCCCGCGATCGGGAGCGACCGGCCGTGCAGCAGGTCCAGCCCCCAGGGTCCCTCCAGGCCGGCCATCCCGAGCACGTCGACGGCGACCTCGGGGATGCGGGCACCGAGCTGCGACCACGCGATCTTGATGACGCTGCTCTCGGGTCCGGGGGGCAGGCCCGCCGCCGCCCGGGCCAGCGCCCGGTCGGCCAGGTAGCGGAGTCGCTCACCCTCGGCCCACAGGTCGGCCAGGCGGTCGCGCACGACCGGGTCGTCGGTGACGCCGAGTTCCCGGGCGGTGTCGATCAGGCTGCGGATGCGGGCGCGGAGACGGAGGTGCAGGGTGGCCACGCCGCCCCGCTCGTTGGACAGCGTCGACATGGCCACGGCCCACCCGGCGTGCTCGTCGCCGAGCCGGTCCGCCACGGGCACGCGGACCTCGTCGAAGAACATCTCGTTGAACTCCGCCGAGCCGGTGATCGTGCGCAACGGCCGCACCTCGATGCCGGGGAGCCGGAGGTCGACGAGCAGGCAGGTGATGCCGTCGCTGGGCCGCCGTGCCCCCGGGTCGGTCCGCACCAACAGCTCGCAGAAGTCGGCGACCTGCCCGAGCGTCGTCCAGACCTTCTGTCCGGTCACCACGTAGTGGTCGCCGTCGAGCTCGGCCCGGCACTGCAGCGACGCCAGGTCGCTGCCGGCGTCGGGCTCGGAGAACCCCTGGCACCAGATCTCCTCGCCGCGGAGCAGCGGCCGCAGGTAGCGCTCCTGCTGGGCCGGGGTACCGAAGGACATGATCGCCGGGGCGATGTTCGGGATACCGAGCGCGTTGATCGGCCCGGGGGCCTCGGCGGCGGCCATCTCCTCCGCGTGCGCCGCCTGCTCCAGGATCCCGATGCCCCGTCCGCCGTGCTCGACCGGCCACGACGGCGCGGCGTAGCCGGCGTCGGCGAGCAGCAGGTTCCACTCCCGCATCCGGGTGAGCCAGTCCTCGTCGGGCTCCCCCCGGAACAGCAGGCCCCGGTGGCGGTCCGTCAGGTGGTCGGCCAACCACGCCCGGAGCTCCGACCGGTACGCGGCTGCGGTCGCGGCCGGGTCGTCGACGAGGGTGCTCACAGACCCTGATGCTAACCTGACGAGCGTGTCAGTTTCCGATCCGACCCCGCTCCGAGCGGACCTCAGCGGTCCCCGGTTCGACCAGCCGGTCGTCGAGGACGAGTCGCAGCCGTACTGGGACGCCGCCGACCAGGGTCGCCTGCTCGTGAAGCGGTGCGGTGCGTGCGGCGCCGTCCACCACTACCCCCGGCCGTTCTGCCCGAGCTGCTGGAG
>CAIQNH010000119.1 GCA_903873135.1 uncultured Actinomycetes bacterium | reverse complement strand
GCGGGGGACCCGACGTCCCGAGGGGAGGACTTCTGAGATGCGTCGCAACACCACGATCGCTCTGGTCGTCCTGCTGCTGGTCATCGTCGGAGCGACCTTCCTGCAGCTCGTCGTCCTGGCCCGCTGAGCGGCCGGCGGTCCGGCCGGACCGTCCCGGGGCGACCGCCGGGTCGGCGGGCCGGTAGGGTGCTCAGCCGGTGAACCTGGCGAACGTCATCGAGTCCCACGCCTCCGACCAGGTGGCGCTGATCAGTCGGGGCCGGACGACCACGTACGGCGAGTTGAGCGAGCAGGTGGCCCGTCTCCGGGGTGGGCTGCTCCGGCTCGGGCTGGAGCCGGGTGAGCGAGTGGCGATCGTCGCCGCCAACAACTGGTACGCCGTGGTGTCCTACCTGGCGGTGATCGGCTCGGGTCTGGTGGCGGTGCCGCTCAACCCGCAGAGTCCTGCCGCCGAGCTGCAGTGGGAGCTCGAGTCGGTGGGCGCGGCGGCGGTCGTCCTCGGGCCGACCGGCCAGGGCACGTTCGAGGAGGACGACCTGCGGGGCGTCGGTTCCATCCGCTACGTCGTGCGGACCGGCTCCTCCGAGGACGGCCTCGACCTCGACGAGCTCATGTCGGGCCAACCCGCCCCGGTCGTGGACGTGCCCCCGGACACGCTGGCGGTGCTGATCTTCACGTCGGGGACGGCCGGGTCGCCCAAGGCGGCGATGCTCACCCACGCCAACCTGTTCTCGAACATCCAGCAGGCGCTCGCCGCCCAACCCGATCGGCAGGGCGCCGAGGACGTCGTGTTCGGCCTGCTCCCGCTGTTCCACATCTTCGGTCTGAACGTGGTGCTCGGTCTGTCCCTGGCCACCGGGTCGAGCGTGCTCCTCGTCGAGCGGTTCGACCCGTCCTCGGCGCTCGAGGCCATCGAGCGCCACGGTGTCACCGTGATCGCCGGCCCACCCACCATGTGGGCCGCCTTCGCCGGCATGCCCGGGGTGTCCGAGGAGTCGTTCGCGTCGGTCCGTACGGCGGTGTCGGGTGCTGCCAAGCTGCCGGTCGAGGTCGCCCAGGCCATGGAGGCCCGTTTCGGGGTGCACCTCGACGAGGGTTACGGGCTCACCGAGGCGTCACCGGTCGTCACGGCCTCGTCGGGGACGGGTGCGCCGTTCGGATCGGTGGGTGTGCCGGTGCCGGGGCTGGAGCTCCGGATCGTCGACGACGCCGGGGCGGACGTGCTCATCGGCGACGTCGGCAACCTGGTGGTCCGGGGTCCGAACGTCTTCGCCGGGTACTGGGAGGACACCGAGGCGACCGACCGGGTGATCGTCGACGGCTGGCTGCACACGGGCGACATGGCGGTGGTCGACGACGCCGGGTTCGTCTACATCGTCGACCGGGCGAAGGACCTGGTGATCGTCTCGGGGTTCAACGTCTACCCGGCGGAGGTCGAGGACGTGCTGCTCCACCACCCGGCGGTCGCCGGGTGCGCCGTGGTGGGTGTGCCCCACCCCTACACCGGCGAGACCATCCGGGCCTACGTGCAGGTGCGACCCGGGTTCTCGGTCGAGGAGGAGGAGCTCGTCGGGTTCTGCGCCGACCGTCTCGCTCGCTACAAGTGTCCGAACAAGATCTGGTTCGTCGACGAGGTGCCCCACAGCGTGACCGGCAAGGTCCTGCGTCGACACCTCCGCGACCAGACCTGACCCCTCCCTCCCCCCCCTCTCCCTCCCCCCTCCCTACCCCCTCCTCGCCGAACTCGTACGGCTGGTTCGTCTGAGACGAACCAGCCGTACGAGTTCGGGGGTGGGCTTTGTGGGGCCGATCCGGGGCGCGTTACCGTCGACACATGGTGAGCGAGGGTCCGCGGCGGAGCGTTCCGGATGCCGCAGTGGCCCGGCTGCCGATCTACCACCGGGTCCTCCTCGAACTGGAGGCCGAGGGTCGTCCCACCGTCTCCTCCGAACAGCTGGCGGAACTGGCGGGCGTCAACGCCGCCATGGTCCGCAAGGACCTGTCGCTGTTCGGCAGCTACGGCACCCGCGGCGTCGGCTACGGCGTCACCCAGCTGCTCGTCGACCTCCGGCGGGAGCTCGGACTCACCTCGAGCTGGCCCTGCGTGATCGTCGGTGCCGGCAACCTCGGCTCGGCGCTCGCCGCCTTCGGCGGGTTCCGCGAGCGTGGTTTCGAGGTGGTCGGTGTCGTCGACGTCGACCCCGACCGCATCGGTCGGCCGATCGCCTCGCTGACGGTGGCCCACCAGAACGAGCTCGAGCGGATCGTCGCCGACCACGGCGTGCTGATCGGCGTCGTCGCCGTGCCCCCCGCCGCCGCCCAGGACGCCGCCAACCGTCTGGTCGCCTGCGGCGTCCGGTCCATCCTCAACTTCGCTCCGACCGTCCTCGACGTGCCGGACGGGGTGGGCGTCCGCAACGTGGACCTCGCGGTCGAGCTCCAGATCCTGGCGTTCCACGAGGGCCGTCGGAGCGGCACGGACGAGCCGGTGGAGGAGTCGGCGAGCGCCTGAGCGCCGCCGGGCCCGTGCTCCTCGACCTCGACCTCCGCGGCTGGCCGTGCCTCGTGGTCGGTGGCGGACCGGTCGGCACCCGTCGGGCCGAGCGTCTGGTGGACGCCGGAGCCTCGGTCGTGGTGGTCGCCCCGGACGCCACGGCCCAGCTGCGCTCGGCCCACGACTCGGGTCGACTGCGCTGGGAGCCACGGCCGTTCGAGGACTCCGACGCCGCCGGCGTCCGGCTGGTGGTCGTGGCCACCGACTCGGCGGCGGTCGACGATCGGGTCGTCGCCGCCGCCGACCCCGGCACCCTCGTGGCCCGGTCGGGGGACGCGGCGCGCACCGAGGTGTCGTTCCCGGCCGTCGCAGTGGCCGACGGCGTGGTCGTGACGGTCGCCACACCTGCCCGGGTACCTGGACTCTCCCGCTGGGTGGCCGAGCGGATCGCCGGGGCGCTCGACGACCTGGTGCAGCTCGATCCCGGCGGCAGGTCGCTGCTCGCCGAACTCCTCGCCGAGGTGCGCTCGGACGTGCCTGAGGGGCTCGGCCCGGGGGGCGTAGATTGGCGGTCGGGACTGGATCGGACCATGCTGGATCCGGTCCTGCTGGACCTCATCCGTCGTGGCCGTCGGGCCGAAGCGAAGGAGCGCCTGCTGGCGTGTCTGTCGTCGTCGTAGGAGCCAACCACCGATCGGCACCGCTCGAGCTGCTCGAGCTGATGACCGTCGACCGCTCGCGGCTCGTCAAGGTCCTCGCGTCGCTCGCAGCGGCCGAGCACATCTCGGAGGCGGTGGTCCTCTCCACCTGCAACCGGACCGAGGTCTACCTGGTGGCGGAGCGGTTCCACGGCGCGTACGACGAGGCCCGGGACGTGTTCGCCGACCTGACCTACCTCCCACCCGAGCGGTTCGCCGACTCGCTCTACGTGCACCACGACGACGACGCCGTGCGGCACCTCTTCGCCGTGGCCGCTGGTCTCGACTCCGCCGTGCCGGGCGAGCACGAGGTGCTCGGCCAGCTGCGCGGCGCGTGGGAGGCCGCCCGGGACGAGGGCGTGTCGGGTCGCCAGCTCAACGCGCTGTTCCGGCACGCGGTGGAGGTCGGGAAGCGCGCCCGGACCGAGACAGCGATCGCCCAGGGCGTGACCTCCGTCCCGCAGGCGGCGGTGGTGATCGCTGCCGACCACCTCGGTTCGCTGCGCGGCCGCGACGCCCTGCTGGTCGGTGCCGGCTCCATGGGTCGATCGGTCGGCGGGTTCCTCCTCGACGCCGGCGTGGCGTCGCTGACCGTCGCCAACCGGAGCATCGGGACCGCCACGGACCTCGTCGCCGAGCTCGGCTCCGACGACTGCGTCGCCGTGGAGCTCGACCGCCTCGGCGAGGTCCTCGGCCGGGTCGACCTGGTGGTCACGGCGACGAGCGCACCGGACGCCGTGGTGAGCGCCGACCTGGTCGAGGCCGGCCGGGCCGGGACGGAGCGACCACTCCTCGTCGTCGACATCGGGTTGCCCCGGGACGTGGACCCGGCCGCGGGTCGGGTGGACGGCGTGACGCTGCTCGACCTCCACGCCGTGACGGCCCTGACCGACGCGAGCCTGGCCGAGCGCCACCGCGAGGTCGTGGCGGTCCAGCAGATCCTCGAGCAGGAACTGGCCCGGTTCGCAGCCGTGGCGAGCGCCCGTGAGGTCGACCCGGTGGTCCGGGCCATGCGGGACCGGTTCGAGGAGGTCCGCCGGACGGAGCTCGACCGCAGCGTCGGCCGGCTCAGCCCCGAGCAGGCGCAGGCGGTCGAGGAGGTCACCCGGTCGCTGGTCGCCAAGTTGCTCCACGAGCCGACGGTGAGCCTGAAGCGTGCCGCGGGCACCTCGTTGGGTGACCGACTCGCCGAGTCGGTGCGTGACCTGTTCGACCTGGTCGAACCGGGTCCAGCGCCCGGGCGGGACGGCGGGACCACCGGCGGCGTCGACCGTGGTGACGCTCCGGAGCAGCCACCGGCGTCGAGCTGACCCGACGTGACCGCCAGTCCG
This sequence comes from uncultured Actinomycetes bacterium, assembly GCA_903873135.1. GTDB lineage: Bacteria > Actinomycetota > Acidimicrobiia > Acidimicrobiales > Microtrichaceae > SXMI01. Next base: position 31,535 of record CAIQNH010000119.1, on the reverse strand, counting down.
TTGCGGATCGCGACGCGCTCGTCGCCGCTGGCCCTGGCCCAGACCGACCTGGTGGCCGCGATGCTCCGGGCCGCTGCGCCGGACCTGCAGGTCGAGGCGGTCCCGCTCGTGACCGAGGGGGACCGTCGCACCGACGTGCCCCTGAGCGAACTCGGCGGCAAGGGTGTGTTCGCCACCGAGGTCCAGGCTGCGCTCCTCGCCGGCCGTGCCGACGTGGCGGTCCACTCCGCCAAGGACCTCCCCGCGCTGACGCCGCCCGGGCTCGTGATCGGTGCCGTGCCCGAGCGGGCCGACCCCCGGGACGCGCTGGTGGGTGCGTCGCTCGACAGGCTCCCGACCGGTGCCACCGTGGCCACGGGCTCTCGTCGTCGTCGGGTCCAGCTGGCCCACCTGCGTGGGGACCTGCGCTTCGTGGACCTGCGCGGCAACATGGCCACCCGACTCGACCGGGTCGGTCGCGACTCGATCGCCGCCGTGGTCGTGGCGGTGGCCGCGCTCGACCGGCTCGGCTGGTCCGGTCGTCTGGAGCCGGGTGCGTCGGAGGTGTTCGACCCGGGGTCGTTCGTCCCCCAGGTCGGCCAGGGTGCGCTCGCCGTGGAGTGCCGTGCGGACGACGACCGCGTCCTGCAGCTGCTGCGCTCGATCGAGGACGTCGACTCCCGGCGCTGCGTCGACGCCGAGCGGGCGTTCCTGGCCGAGCTCGGCGGTGACTGCGACCTGCCGGCCGGTGCCCACGCCCGGGCCGCCGGCGACGGGCTGGTCCTGCACGCCGTGCTCTCCCCGGCCGACTGGACGGGCCACCCGGCACCGGTCGCCCGTGTCGAGCTGCACGGCGACGACCCGGACCGCCTCGGTCGCAGCGCTGCGGTCGACCTGCGGGCAGCGCTGGCGGAGCTGGCGTGACCGTCTACCTGGTCGGGGCCGGCCCCGGGGATCCGGGCCTGGTGACGGTCCGCGGTGCGGAGCTCCTGTCCCGGGCCGACGTGGTCGTGCACGACCGGCTCGCTCCGCCCGAGCTCCTGGAGCTGGTGCCCGGTTCCGCCGAGCGGATCGACGTGGGCAAGTCCCCCCGTCACCCGACCATGACGCAGGACGAGATCAACGCGGTCCTGGTCGACCGCGGTCGGTCCGGACTGGAGGTCGTCCGGTTGAAGGGCGGCGACCCGTACGTGTTCGCCCGGGGAGCCGAGGAGGTCGCCGCACTGACTGCCGCCGGAGTCGAGTTCGAGGTGGTGCCCGGGGTGTCGGCGGCGTTCGCGGTGCCCGCCTCGGCGGGCATCCCGGTGACGTTGCGCCACCGTTCGACGAGCGTGACCGTGGTGACCGGCCACGAGGACCCGGCCAAGGGTGAGCCGCAGGTGGACTGGGAGGCCGTCGCCCGGGTGGGCGGGACGATCGTGATCCTGATGGGGGTCACCCACCTGCGCACGATCGCCGAGCGACTCCGGGCGGGAGGGCTCCCGGCCGGGACGCCGGTGGCGGCCGTGACCTGGGGGACGCGTCCGAACCAGCGCACGGTGCGGGCCACGCTCGGGACGATCGCCGACGCCGGCGTGGAGGCGCCGGCCACGATCGTGGTGGGTGAGGTGGCGGCCGCCGAGCTCGACTGGTTCGAGCGACGCCCCCTGTTCGGTCGCAGCGTCGTGGTCACCCGGGCCCGACCCCAGGCCTCGGAGCTCGCCACCGCCCTCCGGGCGGCGGGTGCGGAGGTGGTCGAGGCCCCGGTCATCTCGATCGTCGATCCGACCGACGGCGGGGCCGGGCTGGCCGAGGCCCTCGCCGGGGTCGACCGCTACGACTGGCTGGTCCTCACCTCGCCCAACGGTGCTGCCCGGGTCTGCGACCGACTGCGTGACGGTCGGGACCTGGCCGGGGTCCACATCGGAGCGATCGGCCCCGGCACGGCCCGGGTGCTGGCGGAGCGGGGCCTCGTCGCCGACCTGGTCCCACCCCGGTTCGTCGCCGAGTCGCTCCTCGAGGTCTTCCCGGACCCGCCCCCCGGCGGCGGGCGCATCCTCCTGGCCCGAGCCGAACAGGCCAGGGACGTGCTCCCCGACGGGTGGCGTCGCCGGGGATGGGAGGTCGACGTGGTCGCTGCCTACCGGACCGATCCGGCCCGTCCCGACGACGCCGCTCGTGACCGGGTGTCGTCGGCCGACGTGGTGACCTTCACCAGCTCGTCCACCGTCGAGCGGTTCCTCGACGCGTTCGGACCTGCCGCCGTCCCGGCGGTGGTGGCGTGCATCGGGCCCGTCACCGCTGCGACGGCCGAGGCGCGCGGTCTGACCGTGGACCTGGTGGCCGACGAGCACACGATCCCGGGTCTCGTCGACGCGCTCCGACGGTGGGCGGGAACGCCGTGACCGGCCTCCACGCCGTCGTGTTCGACTTCGACGGCCTCGTGATCGACACCGAGTGGTGCGAGTACGCGACCGCTGCGGCGATCTTCGCCGAGCACGGCGTGGAGCTCTCCCTCGACCTGTGGCGCACGTTCATCGGGACGACGGACCACCCTCACTGGGCCGACATCCTGGAGGCCGACCTGGGTCGTCCGGTCGACCGGGCGGAGCTGGTGCCGCGCCGTCGCCTGGCCAACTGGGAGTGCGCCCGGGGGCTGGAGCCGTTGCCCGGGGTGATCGAGCTCATGGACGCGCTCGTCGCCGCGGGCGTGCCGATCGCCGTGGCGTCGTCCTCTCCGGCGGACTGGGTGGTGGCCCACCTCGAGGAGCGTGGTCTGCTCGACCGGATGGTGACCGTGTGCAGCGGCGACGAGGTGCCGAGGACCAAGCCGGACCCGGCGCTCTACCTGCTCGCCGTGTCCCGTCTCGGTGTCCCGGCGTCGGGGGTGGTGGCCGTCGAGGACTCGGTCCACGGGGTCGCAGCAGCCCGATCGGCGGGTCTGCGGGCCGTGGCCGTCCCGAGTTCGCTCACCTCCGGCATGGACTTCTCCTCCGCCGACCTGGTGGTGGAGTCGTGCGCCGAGCTCGACCCGACGGTGCTGGCTGGACTCGTCGGGCGCACCGAGCCGTAGGCTCTCGGCGTGGACCTTCCCGTCCGACGCCCCCGCCGCCTCCGCCGCACCGCGGCGCTCCGCCGACTCGTCGCCGAGACCCGGTTGGGTGTCGACGACCTGGTGGCACCGCTGTTCGTCCGTGAGGGGGTCGACGACCCGGTGCCCGTGCCGTCGCTCCCGGGCGTGGTGCAGCACTCCCGGCGTTCGCTCGTGCGGGAGGTCGGTGAGCTCGTGGACCTCGGCATCCCCGCCGTCATCCTGTTCGGGGTGCCGGAGCGCAAGGACGCCGTGGGGAGCGGTGCCTCCGACCCCGACGGTGTGGTCCAGGTCGCGCTGCGCGACCTGCGGGACCGGTTCGGCGACCAGGTGGTCCTGGTGGCCGACCTGTGCGTCGACGAGTACACGGACCACGGGCACTGCGGCGTGCTCGACGACCGCGGTCTGGTCGACAACGACGCCACCCTCGAGCGGTACGCCGAGGTGGCCGTGGCCCAGGCCGCGGCCGGCGCCGACGTCTGCGCCCCGTCCGGGATGATGGACGGCCAGGTGCGGGTGATCCGTTCGGCGCTCGACTCGTCGGGGGCCCTCGACGTGGCGATCCTGGCCTACGCCGCCAAGTACGCGTCGGCCCTCTACGGACCGTTCCGCGACGCGGTCGACGTGGAGATCGCCGACGGCGGCGACCGCCGCGCCTACCAGCAGGACCCGGCCAACGTCCGGGAGTCGCTCGAGGAGCTGCGTCTCGACCTGGCCGAGGGCGCCGACGCCCTGATGGTCAAGCCGGCGATGACCTGCCTGGACGTGCTCGCCCGGGCCCGGTCGATGGTCGACGTCCCCCTGGCCGCCTACCACGTGTCGGGGGAGTACGCGATGGTGCACGCCGCTGCCGAGCGGGGCTGGATCGACGGCGACGCCGTGGCGTTCGAGCAGATCACCGCCGTGGTGCGCGCCGGTGCCGACCTCGTGCTGACCTACTTCGCCCGGTCGCTCGCGGAGCGGCTCCAGTGACGAGCAACGCCGAGCTCTTCGAGCGGGGACTGCGGGTCATCCCGGGCGGCGTGAACTCGCCGGTTCGGGCGTTCCGGTCCGTCGGCGGGACGCCCTACTTCGTGTCCCGTGCCGAGGGTGCCCACGTCTGGGACGTCGAGGGCCGGCGGCTGGTCGACCTGGTGCAGAGCTACGGGGCGTCGATCCTCGGGCACGCGGATCCGCGCGTGGTGGCGGCGGTGCGCGAGGCCGCAGGTCGCGGGTCCACCTACGGCGCCCCGACGGAGGGGGAGGTCCTGCTCGCGGAGGCGCTCACCTCCCGCTACCCGGGACTCGAACAGGTGCGGTTGGTCAGCTCGGGCACCGAGGCGGCCATGTCGGCGCTCCGGCTGGCGCGCGGTGTCACCGGTCGGTCGACGGCGATCAAGTTCGCCGGCAACTACCACGGTCACTCCGACGCGCTGCTCGCGGCCGCTGGTTCCGGCGTGGCCGAGGGGGTGATCGGGTCCGAGGTGGTGCCCGACTCGGCCGGCGTGACCGCTGGCGCGGTGGCCGACACGGTGGTGCTGCCCTACAACGTCGTCCCGACCCTCGACGAGTCCGTGGCAGTGGTCTGCGTCGAACCGGTCGCGGCGAACATGGGTCTGGTGCCGCCCGTGCCCGGGTTCCTCGAGGGTCTCCGCGCCGAGTGCGACCGCGTGGGTGCGCTCCTCCTCTACGACGAGGTGATCACCGGTTGCCGGCTCGCCGCCGGCGGTGCCACCGAGCGGTTCGGTGTGCAACCCGACGTCTGGTGCTTCGGCAAGGTGATCGGCGGGGGACTGCCCGTCGGGGCGTTCGGCTCGTCCGCAGCGGTGATGGCGGCGCTCGCCCCCACCGGACCCGTGTACCAGGCCGGGACGTTGTCGGGGAACCCGCTCGCCACGGCCGCCGGACTCACGGTCCTCGAGGCGCTCGACGCCGCGGCCTACGAGCAGCTCGAGACCACCGCCACGGCGCTCGCCACCGGGTTGCGGCTGGCCTTCGACGCCGCTGGCGTCGAAGCGGTCGTGCCGAGGTGCGGTCCGCTGGTCGGACTGTTCCTCGGACCGGAGACCCCGGTGGACTTCGACGGTGCGGCCCGGTCGGTCGCCGGTGGTCGCTACCCCGCGTTCTTCCACGGGATGCTCGACCGCGGGGTGGCCCTGGCACCGGGACCGTACGAGGTGATGTTCCCGTCGCTCGCCCACACCGACGCCGACCTCGAGCTGGTGGTCGGGGCGGCGCACGAGGTGGCCGCCGAACTCGCCCGGCACGACTGAACCCGAGCCCACCGGTGCCGGTGGGTTCCCTAGGCTGGTGCGGTGAGCACAGCGACCCGGTCGGCGGGTGCCCCGGATCCGGCGCAGGGCCACGCGGCCGACACCGCCCCTCCGTCCGGGGCCACGTCGTCCGGTCGCGCTCGTCCCGCTCCACCGGCGCCGGCGCTGGAGCGGGACGCCGCCGAACGGGTCCTCCGTCGAGCCATCGAGCTGGGGGAGCAGGCCGACGCACCGCACGACACCGTGGACATCTCCTCCCTCCTGGCCGCGGCCGAGGAGCTGGACGTGCCCGCCGACGGCATCCTGCGGGCCGCCGCCGAGGAGCAGCTCGGACTGCTCCGCCCCGACGTCCGTCGCGGCGACCGGCTGCTGGGGCCGGACCAGGTGGTCGTCGCCCGCGTGGTGGACGGGACGCCCGGGGACGTGCTGGAACGCCTCGACGCGTGGATGCGACTGGGGCGGGTGCTGCGTCGTCGTCGGTGCGACGCCGACCGGGCCGTCTACACGCGCCGTTCCGACCCGGTCGCGGTCGCGCAGCGGGCGGTGCGGGCGGTGCGGGGGAGCGAGCGGTTGGCGCGGGTCCGACGACTCGAGGCCGCCGTGACCGCCGTCGGCCCGGACCGCAGCCTGGTCGTGCTGCGCGTCGACACCTCTGCGAGTCGGATCACGGCCGCTGCCGGTGGTGCGACGGTCGCTGGCTCCGGGGCGCTCACCTCGGCCGTCGCCGCCGTCGACTGGACGGCGTGGGCGTGGCTCGGCGTGCCGGTCGCCGTGGCCGGAGGTGTCGGCGTGGCTGCGGCCCGGCGGGCCTACCTCGCCGACGTCGACGAGGACCTCGAGTCCGTGCTCGACGGGCTGGCCTCGGGGGGTGCGCCCACGTCGCTGCTCGAGTCGGTCGCCGCCCGGTTCGTCGCCTCGGCGGCGCGGGTCACGCCCGGTTGGGTCCGCTCGCCCCGGCCGGACTGACCTCGCGGACCGGGCCGTCGTCGGGTCCGTCGGGCCCGCTGTCCTCGTCGCCGGCGTGGGTCAGGACGGCCACGAGCAGGCAGCCGACGAACAGTCCGATGAAGACTCCGACGACGCCGTAGAGGCTGGCGCCGAGCGCGATCGAGACGACGGTGACGAAGATCCCGATCCGCACCGACCGCTCGTTGATCCGGGGCTGCACGACCGCAGCGTCGAGCACCTGGAGGCCGACGGCCACGACGACTGCGACGGCCACCGCGGCGCCTCCCTCGAGCGTCGCCACCACGACCATCGGGGCGAGACCGAGCAGGATGCCGACCCTCGGCACGAACGAGGCCAGCGCTGCGACGACGGCCAGGACGGCGGCCAGGTCGAGCTGGAGCAGCTCGGCGGCCACGAAGGCCACCGCTCCCACGGCGATCGCCCGCAGCGTGGTGAGACCCAGGTAGACCAGCGTCGAGCGGTGCGCGGCCCGGAGGACCCGTTCGGCGCGGGTCCGGTTGTCCGGCGGCACCAGCCCCACGGCACCGGTCACCATCGCCGGTCCGGCGAACACCAGCATCACGGCGAGCACCCACACGATGAACGCCGAGGACAACCGACCGCCCACGGCGCTGGCGATGCCGGGCAGGTCCTGGCCCCCCAGGTCGAGCGTGCGGGCGATCCGCCCGGAGAGGTCGCGGACCTGCTCGGAGAACCGCAGGTCGGCGAGGATCGGGCCGAGCGGCTCCGTGGCCTCGAGGTCCGCCGCTGCGGCTGGTGCCCGTTCCGCCAGACGGGCGCTCTCGGCCCGCAGTTCGTTGAACCCGACCGCCCCCAGTCCACCGATGACGACGACGGCCGCGCCGGTGAGACCGAGCACGGCGAGCCACTCGGGGATCCGCCGACCCAGTCGCACGACCGCCGGCCGCGCGAGCGCAGCGATCACCGCCGCCTCGAGGAACGACACCAGCGGGTGGACGGCGCGGAGTGCGACGGCACCCAGGGCCACGGCGACGGCGACCACGGCCACGGCCCTGACGATTGAACCGACGCTGAGCCGGAGCACCGGACGGTCGCCCGCCCCGACCGCTGCGACGTCGCCGTCGTCGCTGACGTCGGACGCGGCGCCCGGGTGGCGGTCCCCGTCGTGTGACGGAGGCGTGGGGTCGTGCCGCGGATCGTCGATCCGCCGAGCCTAGAGTCGGAACGTGCCCCCCGAGCGGGACCGCCCCCGCGTGCTGGTCGTGGATCTCGACTGGCGCAGCGTCGTCTGGACCCTGGTGGCACTCACCGCCCTGGGGTTCGTCGTCAGCGTGCTGAGCATCGCGTCGCCGGTGGTCACCGTGACGGTGGTGGCGGTGTTCGTCGCCCTGGCGCTCGACCCGATCGTGACGGCGCTGGAGCGTCGGGGTCGGGACTCGGGTTGGCCGAGTCGCGGGTGGTCGGTCGTGATCGTCGGAGCGGTCGCGGCCGTGGCCCTCGCCCTCTTCGCCGCGCTCGCCGGGCCGGAGCTCGTCCGCCAGACCCGGTCGCTCGGCGTCGAGCTCCCGAGGACCGTCTCGTCCATGACCGAGCTCCCGCTGGTGGGCGAGTGGCTCCGCAACGCGGACGCCCCGGCCCGGGTGAGCGAGTTCATCAGCTCGATCCCGGCCAAGATCGAGGCGACCGACGCCAGCCTGTCCCGGCTCGCCGAGGGGTTCGGCGTGGGACTGGGCGTGGCCGTGCTGTTCGGGGTGCTGGTCGCCGGGGTGCTCTTCGACGGTCCCCGGCTGGTCGCCGTCGTCCGCGCCGCCGTTCCGGCGGACCGTCGGGAACGGGTCGACGCGTTCGGACGGATCGTCTACGAGGTCATCGCCAGGTACTTCGCCGGCAGCCTCCTGATCGCCGTGATCAACGGGGTCTGGGTCACCGTCTCGGCGCTCGTCGCCGGGGTCCCGTTGGCCCCGGTGCTCGGGCTGTGGGCGGCGGTGACCTCCCTCATCCCGCAGATCGGTGGCCTGCTCGGGTTCGCCCTCGTCGCGTTGGTGAGCCTGACCGCTGGTCTCCTGCCCGCAGCGATCGTGTGCGCGTCGTTCCTGGTGATCATGCTGGTGACCAACCACGCCCTGCAGCCGCTCATCGTCGGTCGGGCGGTCAGCCTCTCCGCTCCCACCACCATGCTCGCGACCATCGTCGGGCTCACCGTGGCGAGCATCCCGGGGGCCCTGTTCGCCGTGCCCGTGACCGGTGCGGTCAAGGCGATCGTCCAGCACCTGCGGGGGATCGACCCGCCCCCGAGGACGTCGGGTGACGGGTTGCTCGAACGTTGGCGCCGCCACCGGGCGGCCGCCGCGGACGCGACCGGCTGACGTCGGCGCCCGCGCCGCTCAGGCGGCCTGGAGGGTGAGCCGGACCCGGATGCGGTCGCCCTCGGGCGTGACCTCCACGGCCCGGTTGATGCCGTCCCGGACGTCGGCGGCGCCGCTCAGCGGGGTGCCGGGGTTGAGCTTCCACAGCGGCGACGAGTGCAGGATGACCCGGGCTCCGTCCGCCAGCGGCGGCAGGTCGGAGGTGGTCACGAGCGCGTCGACCTGGTCGGGCGCGAGGGTGAAGGAGACGTCGAGCTGACGGTCGCCGTCGAGCCGGGCGCTCAGGAAGTCCTGCGCACCGTCGGGGACGTCGATCCCGCTGAGGGCCTCCACGCCGGCGAGCGACAGGTCGCCGAGCGGGAGGGTCGAGGTCGGTCTGGGTGGCAGCGTGGTCGGCGGGGTGTCACCGGAGCCACCGCCGGTGATCACCAGGCAACCCCCGACGACGAGGCCAGCGACGAGCAGGGCGAGGACGGCGAGCCGACCGAGCGACGGAGCGGATCGGGGAGCGGCCGGCCCGGTCAGACCGGGGGCTGGGCCGTCCACTCCTCGAGCACCTTCTCGTACTCGGCGGCCTGCTCGGGGAGGTACTCCTCCACGGTGGCGGCGAAGTCCTTCGACCAGAGTTCGGCGTCGAACGCCTCGCCGTTGAGGAGTCGCTCGTGGAGCGTGACCGCCATGATCTCCTCGGGGTCGAGCGCGGCCTTGAACGACGGCATGCCGCCCTTGACGGCCAGACCGTTCTCCATGGTCGTCTCGCCGGCCTTCTTCCAGCCCTCGGAGCCCAGGGCGATCCAGGCCACCTGCTTGGCCGGGGTCGGCCACACCTTCGTCACGGCGGTGTCACCGATCAGGGCCGGGATGTTGCCGTTGCCGCCACCGCCGGCGCCGTGGCAACCGCTGCACCCCTTGTTGGCGTAGACCTCGTCGCCCAGGGCGATGGGGGAGTCCTTGGGTGTGGGCGGGTCCAGGGTGAGGGCGTACAGCACCGCCCAGAAGGGCAGGAGCGCCAGCACGGGGACGGCCCAGAACGGGATCTTCCGCCGACGTGACGCAGCCTCGACCCACGGTGGGGTGGGCTCCACGGCTGCGGGGGTCACGGCTGCGGGGGCAGCGGCGGCCGTCGTGGCGGCGGGCGCCGTCTCCTGGGAGGTGGGCACCGGGGCGGACGAGGCCTCGGCGGCCGGGGCCGGGGCGTCGACGGCCTCGCCGGACAGCGCAGCCCGTCGGGCGCGGCTCCGGGCCAGCAGGTGCTCGGGAACTTCAGTCAACGCAGCCTCCGCAGCGGGTCGAGGACGACGGGTTCACCGCCGCTCACTCTACGCCGCCGGGAGAGCCCGGGAACAAGCTCACGACCGCGTGGCCCCGGTCGGATCGGCCGGCGACGTCGGGTCGGTCACCGGCGTCACGGATGTGCCCCGTCGACCCCGGGAGTGGTAGACCACGTGCACGCCCGCGTTCCCCCGACGGCCGCGGACGGACTATCTTGTGAGAAGTTTCACGAGCGGAGGCCGAGTGTGGTTGCGTTCCTGACATCGCTGCTGTTGACGGTGGTCATGGTCGCTCCGATCTTCCCCTACGCCAAGCGTCGACCGGTCGGCACACCGTTGACGTGGGGTGAGGCGATCCTCGGCGGGACGTACATCTTCTTCGTCCTCTTCTGGATCTACGGAGTCGTGCCGCACCACTGGTTGACCTGGGCGGACTCGGAGCTCAACTGGCGCCCCGACACCATCTGGTTCGGTCCGGGTGGTTCCCTCCTCGAGGTGTTCCCGGTGCAGGTCTCGGCGCAGGTGATCCGCGACATCATCGCCACCCTGATCTACGTGGTGTTCCTCGGCGGCCAGATCTGGATGTGGGCCTGGTGGCAGAAGCGGGGCATCCGTGCCGAGCAGCTCGCGGCCATCGAGCCCACGTCGACCTACGGACGCCCGCTGATGAAGCGGGCCTGAGCGGCACCGAGCGGCGACCGACACGATGACCAACCAGACCACGGAAGGAGGAGTTGACCGGTGACCACGACAGATGCCAACCCACCGATGCCGGAGTTCGTCGACGACTACGTCCTCCAGGAGGTCGACGCCGACTACCTGGCCAAGGCGGTCAAGCCCAAGCAGTTCATCCACATCGACCAGTCCGAGTGCATCATGTGCGAGGGCTGCGTCGACATCTGCCCGTGGAAGTGCATCCACATGGTCACCACCGATGCGATCGACGAGTCGATCGGCGTCGACCGGCCGGGCACCGACCCGTCGGACCACGTGGTCTTCCTCATCGACGACGACGTCTGCACCCGTTGCGCCCTGTGCGTGGACCGGTGCCCGACCGGCGTGATCATCCTCGGCAAGGTCGGCGACCCTGCCGCTGCGGGTGACCTCCACCAACGGACCTCGACCCACGGCTACGGCTACGGGATGCGGCTCGGCTGACCAGCCGACCGGACGACGAAGCACTCACGACGACCAGGAACGGAACAGGAGCGACACGTGGCCAAGACCATGCAGGGTTCGCCCAAGACCAAGATCCAGGACAAGATCAGCCAGGTCACCGACCAGGTGCAGAGCTCGCAGGCCTGGAACTCGATCTTCCGGCCCGGCTCGATCTTCCGGAAGGGCTACTCCGACAGCCCCCGGAACCGGTCCTACGTGATCATGAACAGCGTGCTCTACCACCTGCACCCGGTGAAGGTGAAGCGGCACGCCGTCAAGGTCAGCTACACGCTCTGCCTCGGCGGACTCAGCTTCTTCGTGTTCATCGTGCTGACGGTGACCGGCATCTTCCTGATGTTCTTCTACAGACCGACCGCAGCGCAGGCGTGGGACGACATCTACACGCTCCAGACGTCGGTGACGTTCGGCCTGCTGGTGCGGAACATGCACCGGTGGGGTGCGCACCTGATGGTGCTGACGGTGTTCCTGCACATGGCCCGCGTCTTCTACCACGGCGCCTACAAGGCGCCCCGGGAGTTCAACTGGGTCATCGGCGTGGTGCTGCTCACCCTGACCCTGCTGCTGTCGTTCACGGGCTACCTGCTGCCGTGGGACCAGCTGGCGCTCTGGGCCGTGACGGTGGGCACCAACATGATGGGCTACACACCGGTGTTCGGCTCGCAGGTGCGGTTCGTGCTGCTCGGCGGTGCGGAGATCGGCACCGACACGCTGCTGCGATGGTACGTACTCCACGTCCTGTTCTTCCCGTTCATCACCGTGATCTTCATGGCGATCCACTTCTGGAGAGTCCGCAAGGACGGCGGCATCTCCGGACCGCTGTGACCCGAGACCAGTTCCCGACCCCGACCCTGACCGACCCTGGAGCGAACAGATGACCGAGGTTCCAGAGCACCTGTTGAAGCGGGCCAAGGCAGCCCGAGACAAGGCGGCGAGCCAGGCCGAGACGCCGGCCGAGGGTGCCGCCGAGGAGACCGCGGCCCCGTCGTCGGGTGGCGGCGACAGCCGGATTCCGGCGCACCTGCTCGAGCGGTCCAAGGCCGCCAAGTCCCGCAAGGCGGGTGGTGACGACGCCGAGGCGAGCGAGTCCGGTGGCGGGACGGCCACGGCCGTGGCCACGGCGTCGACCGGCGGAGCCGTGGTGGCCGCAGGCGGTCCTCCGCTCGCCGCCGGCCCCGGCGGGCACACCCAGCGCCTCCTCACGGTGGTCAAGGCCGGTTCCATCCAGGACGTGAAGGCCAAGCCCCAGGACAAGGTCCACGTCTGGCCCCACCTGATCGTCGGCGAGTTCGTCGCTGCCCTGGCCTGCTCGTCGTTCCTCCTGTTCTTCTCCTGGTTCGTCAACGCCCCGCTGCTCGAACTGGCGGACTTCAACAAGACCCCCAACCCGTCCAAGGCGCCGTGGTACTTCCTGGGCCTCCAGGAGTTGCTGACGATGTTCCACCCGATGGTCGCCGGCGTGACCATCCCGGGCATGGGCATCTTCCTGCTGATCCTGGCCCCCTACATGGACAAGAACCCGTCCAACAAGCCCGAGGACCGGAAGTTCGCCATCTCCTTGATGACGCTCTTCCTGATGTTCTGGGCCGTCCTCGTCATCATCGGCTCGTTCTTCCGGGGCCCGGGGTTCAACTTCACCCTGCCCTGGATCGACGGCCTCTTCTTCGAACTGTGAGGTGACTGCGAAGTGAACGGTGTCTTCATCCTCCTGTCGGTCCTGGTGGTCGTGGTGCTCGCCGCGGTCGCCCTGGCCGGTGCCATCCGCCGCCGGGACGTCGACGCTGCCGTCGGCACCCTGGCCCGGGAGACCAAGCAGCGCGACGCTGCGGCCCGCAAGGCCGAGGCCTCCTCGGTGGTCGACACCCCGGTGTCCGGCGCCGAGGTCGAGCGGAGCGCCGCTCTGGCCCGGGTCGGCGCCGGTGCCGTGGCGAACGTCGACGACTCCGCTCCGCCGGCGGTGTTCGTGCCGCCGGACCCGGAGACCTACGGCGTCACCCGACGTCAGTTCCTCAACCGTGGCGTGTTCGCTCTGTTCGGGCTGGGACTCACCGTGTTCGGCGTGGCGATCGTCGGCTTCCTGTGGCCCTCCGGCGGCGGCGGGTTCGGCTCCAAGATCCGGGTCGGGTCGGTGGCGGACCTCAAGTCCGAGATCGAGAAGGGCGGCGGGTTCCTCTACAAGCCCGAGGGCCGCATGTGGCTGACGAACTACCCGTCGGCAGCGCTCCCGAAGGCCGAGCAGGTCTACTCCGCTCCCGTGCTGAACTCGCTCAAGGCCGGGATCGCCGTGCTCTACCAGAAGTGTCCGCACCTGGGCTGCCGGGTGCCGGACTGCAAGAGCTCCCAGTGGTTCGAGTGCCCGTGCCACGGCTCGCAGTACAACCAGGCCGGCGAGAAGAAGGGCGGTCCCGCACCCCGTGGCATGGACCGCTTCGCCACCGAGGTCAACGGCGGCGTGCTCGTGGTCAACACCGGCCAGGTGATCCAGGGCCCGCCGATCGGCACCAACACCACCGGCCAGGAGGCCGAGGGTCCCAACTGCATCGGTGCCGCCTCGGGCGGCCACAGCGGCTGATCCGGATTCGACCAGACACCTCTCCTGAAGGAAACTCGACGACCTGATGTTCCTCGCAACCACCCAACGGGCGATCGGCTTCGTGATCCTGGTGCTGGTCGTGATCGGCTTCCTGCTGTGGCTGTTCGTGAACCTGCGCTCGGGCCGTGACGAGATCGGCTCCGAGATCGAGCTGGCGGCCAACCGGCGGCCGGGCACCCCCGACGAGGAGCTCGAGGGCAAGCGGCTCAACGTGGCGCTGTTCTCGGCGCTCGGGCTGCTCGCCACGATCGCCGTCGGACTGCCGCTCTACTGGCTCGGTGAGCCGGGCCGCCAGGAGGGCGCCGTCGAGACCTTCGACGAGACGTTCGTGCGTCGTGGGCTGGAGATCTACGAGAACGGTGCGCAGTGCGTGAACTGCCACGGCGGTGCCGGCGTGGGTGGTCTGGCGAACTTCGTCATCAACGACCAGAGCGGCAGCTTCGTGGCCCAGGTGAACTGGATCGCGCCGGCGTTGAACAACGTCCTGTACCGCTACGACGAGGACCAGGTCCGCTACGTCCTCAACTACGGCCGCCCCGGCTCGCCGATGGCCGCCTGGGGTGCCGAGGGCGGCGGTCCGCTCACCACCCAGCAGATCGACGAGGTGATCGACTACCTGTGGTCGGTGCAGCTCCCGGTCGAGGAGATGCGGCTCACCGTCGACGAGTTCGTGAAGGGGATCGACCCGGGCCTCTACGAGCGCATGATGGAGGTGCGGCGGTCCAACGCCGACGTGGCGCCCAACGGCGACGTGGAGCCGGTCGACGCCAACCGTCTCTCCCGCGGCGACGAGATCAAGCTCGGCGAGATCCTGTTCAACAACCAGGAGCTCGCCGCCGGTTCCTACTCCTGCGCCCGGTGCCACGTGGCCGGCGCCAGCTACGGCAAGGGCTGGGAGCCGTTCGAGCGTCTCCAGTACGGATCGTTCGGACCGAGTCTCGTCGGCGTCGAGGCCGAGGCCACGGAGCAGCAGCACTTCGACCTGATCTGGAAGGGCATGGACTCCGGCAAGCTCTACTTCTCCCGCAAGCAGGGCAACCCGCAGATGCCGGGCTTCGGCGTCAACAGGAACTCCGGACGCTCGGACGAGGGGATCCCCGACCTGGGCAAGGAGGGTCAGCTCACCCCCGAGCAGGTCTGGGCGATCGTCACCTACGAGCGGAACCTCTCCAACGCATCCACGGTCAAGTCGCCCGTGGCCGGTACCGCCGAGTCCCCGTCGTTCATCGACGTCCCGCGACCTTCACCCAGCGAGTGACCCTCGCGTCGTCCACAGGAACCTGAATGTCTCTCGTGCTCTCCGCCATCGCCTTCGACCCGAACATCCGCGGCGCCCTCGTGGTCGCCGTGGGCGTGGTCGTGCTGTGCGGCTCCGTCTACCTGCTGCTCGCCACCAACACGGGTGTCCGCAACGGCTTCCTGATCGCGCTGGCCGGCCTCATGGGGTGGATGTTCTCCATGGGGATCATCTGGTGGATCTACGGCATCGGCCTGCGGGGCGCGGACCCGTCGTGGATCTCCAAGGAGGTCAACTTCTCCCGATCCGAGGCCGTGGCCACGGAGGTCGTGGAGCAGCTGCCCGCCTCCGACGCGCTGCCCGACCCGCAGACCCTGCTGGCGGACTACCTGGTCACCAACCCCGACCTGGCCCAGCAGATCGCCGAGACCGAGGGAGAGGGGTTCACGGCCGAGACCCTCACCGACGCCGTCACGGTGGCGCCGTCGCTCAAGTCCCAGCTCGACGACCAGCTCAACGGGTGGCGCATCCTCCCGGAGACCGACTCCCGCCGCGGTGACGCGGTGGCCGCCGCCGACGCCCTCCTGGCGGAGTCGAAGGCGTTCGGCGAGTCCACCTCCTCCTCCGTCTACACGGTCAAGGACGTGTTCTTCTTCGGCGGGAAGTCGGCCTCGGAACCCGAGACCGTCAAGGGTGAGCGGTCGCTGCTCGACAAGGCGTGGCGGCGGGTCGTCACCGTGTTCGAACCCAAGAACCCACCGCTGTACGCGGCGGTCACGGTGCAGAAGAACGTGCCCCAGATCGTCGCCCCCGGCGAGGCTCCACCTCCGCCCAAGATCGACGAGGAGGCCGACACCGTCACGGTGGTGCTGCTCCGCAACCTGGGGACCCGTCGGCTGATCCCGTTCCTCTTCACCCTGTTCTCGGGCATCATCTTCTTCGCCCTGGTGTGGATGCTCCACAACCGTGACAAGCGGGCGATGGCGGTGCGGGCGGAGTGGGACCCGTCCACGGCCGAGTTGCCGGCCGGAGTGCCGTAACCGTGGGCCAGTACCTGCCGATCGTGGCCATGATCGTGCTGGCCGCGCTGTTCGCGGCCCTGAGTTTCGTGGCGTCGAGCCTGCTCCAGCCGCGTCGTCCGAACCCGGTGAAGGTCTCTCCCTACGAGTGCGGCATCGTGGACCAGGCCGATCCGCCGGAGCGCTTCCCCGTCCGGTTCTTCCTGATCGCCATGATCTTCATCGTCTTCGACATCGAGATCATCTTCTTCTACCCGTTCACCCAGGTCGCCGGTCAGTTGGGCGCGTTCGGTCTCGTGGCCATCGGCATCTTCGCCGTCGCCGTGTTCGAGTCGTTCCTGTACCTGATCCGCAACGGGGCCCTCGAGTGGGGTCCGGTGGTGCGGGCCCGACGCACCCGTCTCCGGTCCGAGCCGGGCCGGACCTCCTCGACGACGATCCGTCGGGTGGGCAGCGAGGGTCGTGCCGACTCCCGGGAGGTGGCGGCCTGATGGGACTCGTCGCCGACGTGGCCGACGACGGGCTCGCAGGGCTCGGGCACAACGTCCTCACCGGTCGCCTCGAGGATCTGGTGCGCTGGGCCCGCAAGCGGAGCTGCTGGCCCGCCACGTTCGGGCTGGCCTGCTGCGCCATCGAGATGATGGCGACGGGTGGGGCGCACTACGACCTGGCCCGGTTCGGGATGGAGGTCTTCCGGGCCTCCCCGCGTCAGGCGGACCTGATGATCGTGGCCGGTCGGGTGTCGCAGAAGATGGCCCCCGTGCTCCGCACCATCTACGACCAGATGATGGAGCCCAAGTGGGTCATCTCCATGGGCGTGTGCGCCTCGTCGGGCGGCATGTTCAACAACTACGCGATCGTCCAGGGAGTCGACCAGGTGGTCCCCGTCGACGTGTACGCCCCCGGCTGCCCTCCGGGACCGGAGACGCTCCTGCAGGCCATCACCACGCTCCACGAACTCATCGAGACCGGCGAGATCCTGCGGCGGCGGGACGCCGAGGGGGCGGGCGCCCGCATCGTGATCGACCAGGTCGACGGCCAGCCGTCGCCGGTGCTGCTCGGCAACCGGTCCGGCGCAGCGCCGACCCTCCGGTGATCGGTCCCAACCCGTGAGCGAGGTCGACACCACCGACACGCCTGCCGAGGCGTCCGAGCCCCGGGTGGAGCTCCGCCACGGCGTCCCCGTCACCGAGTCGCACGGGCAGGAGGTCCTGCACCCCGCTCGTGGGGAGTACGTCGGTCTGGTCGAGCGCCTCCGGTCCGAGGGCTACTGGGTGGCGGTGGACCTCTGCGGCGTCGACCACCTCACCAACCCCGGTCGCCGCGGTCTGCCGGCCGGTGTCGAGCCGGAGCGTTTCGAGGTGGTCGTCAACCTGCTCGACCACCGCAACCGGCGTCGGACGAGGATCCGGTTGCAGGTGCCGGAGGACGACGCCGTCGTGCCGTCGTTGTTCGAGGTCCACCCCGGGCTGGAGGCCTCGGAGCGTGAGACCCACGATCTGCTCGGGATCGTCTTCAGCGGACACCCGGACCTGAGCCGGATCCTGCTGCCCGACGACTGGGTCGGCCACCCGCTGCGCAAGGACGAGTCGGTGGGTCGGATCCCGGTGCAGTTCAAGGACCCGACCGCCAGCGGGGGAGCGAGACCGTGAGCCAGGTCGTGGACCCGACCACCGTGGACGACGCCGACGCCGTCGTGGACCTGTCCGTCCTCGACGAGGCCCGGACGCGTCTGGCCACCGACGACGCCGTGCTGCGACTCTCCGCCACGGAGGCCGAGGAGCGCTCCGGCTACCAGCCGCCCACCGACGAGGGTCTGGGCGAGCGGATGATCATGAACATGGGCCCCCAGCACCCGTCGACCCACGGCGTGCTGCGGCTGGTCCTGGAGCTCGACGGCGAGGAGATCACCCGGTCCCGCCCGGTCGTGGGCTACCTCCACACCGGGATGGAGAAGACCGCCGAGCAGCTCACGTACCTGCAGGGTCCGACCAACGTGACCCGGATGGACTACGCCGCCCCGCTCTTCAACGAGCTGGTGTTCTCCATGGCCACCGAGCAGCTCCTCGGCGTCGAGGTTCCCGAGCGGGCCCAGTGGATCCGCACCCTGATGTGCGAGGTCAACCGGATCTCCTCCCACATGCTGTTCATGGCCACGAACGGGATGGATCTGGGCGCGGTCGGCATGATGCTGTACGGCTGGCGCGAGCGCGAGGAGCTCCTCCGGTTCCTGGAGCAGGTGACCGGACTGCGGATGAACCACAACTACATCCGGCCGGGTGGCGTGGCCGCCGACCTGCCCGACGGGTGGGAGGACGAACTCGATCGCGTCCTGTCGGTGCTCCCGGAGCGACTCGAGGAGTTCGACACCCTGATGACCGGCCAGCCCATCTGGCGTGACCGGCTGCAGGGGGTGGGCGTGATCACCGCCGAGGAGGCGATCTCGCTGGGGGCCACCGGCCCGATCCTCCGGTCGACCGGCTACGCGTGGGACCTGCGTCGGGACCTGCCCTACCTCTGCTACGACCAGCTCGACTTCGACGTCATCGTGGGGACCCACGGTGACAGCTTCGACCGGTACAGCATCCGCCTGGCCGAGATCCGCGAGTCGATTCGCATCGTCCGGCAGTGCATGGACAAGATGCCCCCTGGCGACTACCGGATCCAGGACAAGAAGGTGACCCCGCCGCCGAGGGCTCGGATCGACGAGTCCATGGAGGCGCTCATCCACCACTTCAAGATCTTCACCGAGGGCTTCAAGGTTCCCGAGGGTGAGGTCTACGTGGCGGTGGAGAACCCTCGGGGGGAGCTCGGCTGCTACCTGGTCTCCGACGGGTCGTCCCATCCCGTCCGCATGCACATCCGAGCGCCGAGCTTCGTGAACCTCCAGACACTCCCGCACCTCATGCAGGGCTCGCTCATCGCCGACACGGTCGCCATCGTGTCGTCGGTCGACCCGATCATGGGCGACGTGGATCGCTGAGAGGAGGGCGTCCGTGGCGAGGTTCACCCCGGAGAACGAGGCGCTCGCACGCCGCATCGTGGCCCGGTACCCGGTGCCCAAGTCGGCGACGATCCCCCTGTGCCACCTGGCGCAGGAGCAGGACGGCCACCTGGCCACCGACGCCATGGAGCACGTGGCCGAGCTCGTCGGCTGCACGCCGGCGGAGGTCCTGGGCACGGCGAGCTTCTACGAGATGTTCAAGCTGCATCCCGTCGGCCGCTACTGCCTGAACATCTGCACCAACATCTCGTGCCGGATCGTCGGCGCGGCCGACCTGCTCGCCCGGGCCGAGGAGCGGCTCGGGGTGCGGGCGGGTGGCACCACCGCCGACGGTCAGGTGACGCTCGAGGACGTCGAGTGCATCGCTGCGTGCACCGAGGCGCCGGCGCTGCAGGTCAACTACCGCTACGTGGAGCGGGTCGACGCCGACCTGCTCGACGCCCTGATCGACGACCTGCGCGCCGGGACCGGCCGGGCCGAGGAGTTCCCCCCGCACGGGACGCTGGGGCTCGTGCGCCAGGAACTCGGGCCGGACGACCTCGCCAACGTGACGCCGCCGGAGCAGCAGGTCGAACCCGTGTGGTTCGCCCGCAACGCGACGGCCGAGGAGGGAGCATCGTGAGCGACGCACCCGCGGAGCGGACCGGCGGATCGGGGGACACCCCGCTCATCGTCTCGTCCCGCTTCGACGTCCCCGAGGCCCACACCCTCGACGTCTACCGGAACTCCGGTTCCTTCCCCGGCTACGCCGGACTGGCCGCCGCGCTGGACCGGACGCCGGACGAGGTCCGGGAGACGGTGGCGTCCGCCACGCTCCTCGGCCGGGGAGGCGCTGGTTTCCCGGCCGGTGTGAAGTGGGGCTTCTGCCCGCCGGGTGTCTGGCCCCGCTACGTCGTGGTCAACGGCGACGAGTCCGAACCGGGGACGTTCAAGGACCGCCTCCTCATGGAGCGTGACCCGCACCAGTTGATCGAGGGTGCGCTCGTGGCGGCCTACGCGATCGGCGCCGCCCAGGTCTTCCTGTACGTCCGCGGCGAGATGCCCCACGCGCAGGAGCGCATCGCCGGCGCCCTCAACGAGGCCCTGGCCGCCGGACTCGTCGGTCGCAACATCATGGGCACCGACTTCAGCGTCGACGTGGTCCTCCACTGGGGTGCGGGGGCGTACATCGTCGGCGAGGAGACGGCGCTGATCGAGTCGCTCGAGGGTAACCGGGGCATGCCGCGGCTCAAGCCGCCGTTCTTCCCGGCGGCCAAGGGGCTCTACATGCAGCCCACCATCGTCAACAACGTCGAGACGCTCTCGAACCTCCCGTGGATCCTCCACCACGGCGTCGACGCCTACCGGGCCGTCGGCACCGAGACGTCGCCCGGGACGCGGCTGATCGCGCTGTCGGGCCACGTCCGTCGCCCCGGTGTGTACGAGGTGCCGCAGGGGACCACGACCTTCCGGGACCTGTTCCACGACGATCGCTACGGTGGCGGGATCCGGGACGGCAACGAGCTCAAGATGTTCATCCCGGGGGGCGCCTCGGCACCGTGGTTCTTCCCCGAGCAGATCGACCTGCCGCTCGAGGCCAAGCCCGTCGGTGCTGCCGGCTCCATGCTCGGCTCCGGTGCGGTGGTCGTGATGGACGAGACCACCGACGCCGTGGAGGCGTGCTACTCGCTGGTGCGGTTCTTCGCTCGCGAGTCCTGCGGCAAGTGCACCCCGTGCCGTGAGGGCACCACCTGGGAGGAGAAGATCCTCGAGCGGATCCTCGAGGGTCACGGCCGCCCGTCGGACATCGACCTGCTCCTCGACGTGGCCGACAACATCAGCCCCGGTCCGTACCCCGTCGCCGCCGACCCGGAACACGGCCTCGAGGCGGTGCCGTTCCCGCCCAAGCAGACGACGATCTGCCCGCTCGGACCGTCGTCGGTGGCGCCCATCACCTCGGCCATCCGCCGGTTCCGCAACGAGTTCGAGGCCCGCATCACCCGGCGGGACCTGATCCCGGTGGCTGCTGCCGGATCGGGAGGCGACGGTGTCTGAGCGCCCCCGCCCGATCGAGGTCACCGACCCCGTCACGATCACCGTCGACGGTCGTCAGGTGGAGGTGCAGCGCGGCGAACTGCTGATCGACGCGTGCGAGCGCAACGACGCCTACATCCCGCGGTTCTGCTACCACCCCCGCATGGAGCCGGTGGGCATGTGTCGGATGTGCCTCGTCGAGGTCGACACCGGTCGCGGTCCGGCCCTGCAGCCGAGCTGCATGATCCCCACGGCTCCCGACATGGTGGTGGAGACGACCAGCGAGCGGGTCACCAAGGCCCAGGACGGCGTGCTCGAGTTCCTGCTCGCCAACCACCCGCTCGACTGCCCCGTCTGCGACAAGGGTGGGGAGTGTCCGCTGCAGGACCAGACCATGGCCTACGGGCCGGGTGAGTCCCGCTGGGTGGAGGAGAAGCGGCACTACGAGAAGCCGATCGAGATCTCGCCGCTGGTGCTGCTCGACCGTGAGCGCTGCATCCTCTGCGACCGCTGCACCCGGTTCGCCTCCGAGGTCACCGACGACCCGTTGATCCACTTCATCAACCGGGGTTCCAACACCGAGGTGAACACCTTCCCCGGCGATCCGTTCAGCTCCTACTTCTCGGGCAACACGGTGCAGATCTGCCCGGTGGGTGCGCTGACGGCCACGCCGTACCGGTTCCGGGCGCGGCCGTGGGACCTGGAGCGCACCGAGTCGACCTGCACGGTCTGCTCGGTCGGCTGCCGGGTGACCCTCGAGTCGAGTCGTGACCGGATGCTGCGGATCAACGGCGTCGACGCCGACCCGGTCAACTGGTCCTGGCTCTGCGACGCCGGCCGGTTCGCGTTCGAGGCGACCAACAGCGAGGACCGGCTCACCGAGCCGTTGCGGCGTGGTGCGGACGGCTCCCTCGAACCGGTGCGGTGGTCCGAGGCGCTCGCCGCCGTGGCCGACGCACTCGGCTCCGCCGACCCGTCGAGCGTGGCCGTCCTCGGCGGCTCCCGTTCGACCGACGAGTCGGCCTACGCCTGGGCGGCGCTCGCCAAGGGAGTCGTCGGGACCGACCACGTCGACGCCCAGCTCGGCGACGGCCTGCCCGCCGCGGTGTTCGACCTGCCGGGGGCGACGATCGACGAGGTGTGCCGACCGGGTGGGACCGTCCTCTACGTGGGTCCGGACCCCAAGGAGGAGCTCCCCGTCCTCTTCCTGCGCCTCAAGCACGCCGCCCAGCGCGACCGGGTCCGGATCGTCGAGGTCACCCCGACCTCCACGAGCCTGACGCCCTACTCGGCCGCCGGGGTGCGACCCCGACCGGGCGAGCTGGCCGCCGTGGCCGAGGCGCTGGTCGCAGGTGACGCCCCCGCCGACGGTGTGGCCGGCGTGTCCGCCGACGATCTCCGAGCCGCCGCAGCGGTCCTCGGTGCGGCCGACGGTCCGGTGACGGTGGTGCTCGGTCGGGCGAACCTGGCCGAGTCCCCGCAGGTCGTCCTCGACGCCGCAGCGGCGCTCAGCGCCCTGCCCGGCGTGCGGTTCCTCCCGGCGGTCCGGCGCGGCAACGTGCGGGGCGCCGTGACGGCGGGCATGGCACCGGGTCGCCTGCCGGGGGGCGGCCGACTCGACGGGGACGCCGGGTGGTCCGGGGTCTGGTCCACCGTGCCGACCGAGGTCGGTGCGGACGCGATGGGCATCCTGGCCGCCGCCGCCGACGGCGCGATCTCGACCCTGGTGCTCCTCGGTGCCGACCCGCTGCGTGACGCCCCGGACCGGGCGCTCGCCGAGCGTGCGCTCGACCGGGTCGGGACCATCGTGGCGATCGACTCCTTCCCGACGCCCTCGGTCCTCCGGGCCGACGTCGTCCTGCCGGCAGCGATGCTCGGTGAGGTCGACGGCAGCACCACGAACCTCGAGGGTCGGGTCAGTCGGGTTCGACCCAAGGTGACCCCACCCGGGACCGCCCGGGCCGACTGGGCGGTCGCCGTCGAGCTGGCCCGACGCCTGGGGGCCACCTGGTCGGCCACGTCGGTGGAGGCCCTCCGTGACGAGCTGGTGGCCGGCTCCCCCCGGCTCGCCGGGACCACGTGGGCCGAGCTCGAGGCCGCCGACGACGGCGTGCTGGTGGACCTGACCGGCGGCGGGTTCGACCCGGGGACCCCGGCACCGGTGCCGCAGGTCGACAGCTACTCGCTCCGACTCGTGCTCAGCCGGGAGCTCTACGACGAGGGGGAGCTGCTCGGCCGCTCCGAGTCCATGGCCGGCTTGTCCCGCACCCCCACCGTGGGGATCTCGGTGGGTGACGCCGAGCGCCTCGGCGTCGAGGACGGGACGCCGTTGGTCGTCCGCGGCGAACGGGGGTCGTCCACCCTCCCGGCCCGGGTGAGCGCAGGGATCCCGAGGGGCACGGCGCACCTGGTCCACCGGCTCGAGGGCTCCGACCCGATCACGCTCCTGTCCGCCGACGAGGTCGCCTGCGACGTCAGGGTGGAGCTCGCCTGATGGACCCGCTGCTCTCCGGGGAGATCGGCCTGACCGAGGTCCTGATCGTCCTGCTCAAGGTGGTGGTCTCGTTCGCCGCCCTGATGGTGGGCGTCATGCTCATGGTCTGGTTCGAGCGGAAGCTCGTGGCCGACATGCAGAACCGCATCGGACCCAACCGGGCCGGTCCGTTCGGGCTCCTCCAGACGCTGGCCGACGGCATCAAGCTGTTCTTCAAGGAGGATCTGCAGCCGGAGCGGTCCGACCCGTTCGTCTTCAAGCTCGCGCCCTACCTCTCGCTGGTGCCGGCGTTCCTGGTGTTCACCGTCATCCCGATCGCCGGCAACTTCTCCGACGGCAACGACGGGGTGGTGACGCTCCTCGGGCACGAGACCCTCATGCAGGTCGCCAACCCGCAGATGGGCATCCTGTTCGTGCTCGCCATGAGCTCGGTCGCCGTCTACGGCGTGATGCTCGCCGGGTGGTCGTCGGGTTCGAAGTACCCGCTCCTCGGTTCCGTCCGCGCCTCGGCGCAGATGGTCTCCTACGAGGCGGCGCTCGGTCTGTCGGTCGCCTCGGTGCTCCTGCTCGCGGGCACGCTCACCACCAACGGCATCGTGGCCGAGCAGTCCGGGTGGCGTTGGAACCTCTGGATGACGCTGCTCGTGCCGTTCGTCGTGTTCGTGATCGCCGCCACCGCCGAGCTCAACCGGCCGCCGTTCGACCTGGTCGAGGCCGAGCAGGAGCTCGTGGGCGGTTTCCACACGGAGTACTCCTCGATCCGCTTCGCCCTGTTCTTCCTGGCGGAGTTCATGAACACCGTGACCATGTCGGCGGTGATCGTCACCCTGTTCCTGGGCGGGCCGGAGGGCCCCATCCCGTCCGGTGCCCCGGGCTGGGTGCAGGACTACCTGCTGCCCCTCACGTACTTCTTCGGGAAGCTGTTCATCTTCCTGTTCGTGTTCGTGTGGTTCCGGGCCACCCTGCCCCGGTTCCGTTACGACCAGCTGATGGACCTGGGCTGGAAGTTCCTCATCCCGCTCGCCCTCGGGTGGTTCCTGATCCTGACGTCCCTGAAGGTCGCCGAGGACCAGGGCTGGAACCCGGTGGTGGCGGTCGCCGTCACGGCCGCCGTCGTGGTCGTCGGTGCCGTGCTGCTCCGTTCGTCGATCCGGGCCGCCTCCGGCGACGACCTCGACGACGTGACCGCCGACGTGGCGGCGGGGGGAGAGTCCTGATGGGGTACCTCGACGGGTTCGCGGTCACGTTCCGCAAGTGGTTCGGCACCCGGTCGGACACGGGTCGGCGCATCACGGTGCAGTACCCCGAGGAGACCCGACCGAAGCCGCCGCGTTTCCACGGTCGCCACGTGCTCAACCGCTACGAGGACGGCATGGAGAAGTGCATCGGGTGCGAGCTGTGCGCCGGGGTGTGTCCCGCCCGGTGCATCTACGTGCGCGGCGCCGACAACGACCCGGAGGACCCGCGTTCGCCGGGTGAGCGGTACGGGTTCGTCTACGAGATCAACTACCTGCGCTGCATCCACTGCGACCTGTGCGTGGAGGCGTGCCCGACGGAGGCGATCACCGAGACGAAGCTCTTCGAGTTCGCCTTCACCAATCGCTCCGACGCCATCTACACCAAGTCCGAGCTGCTCGTCGGTGACGACGGCCGTCCGCAGCAGCTCCCGTGGGAGCACTGGGGCGACGGGTTCGATCCGGCCGAGGACACCTCCGGCTGGATGCGGGCGACCGCCCCGAGCGGTGACGCCTCGTTCGAGGGTGTCGTGGCCTGGTCGGGCGAGCTCGGCTACGGGGTCCGTTCGCCGGAGGGTGGCCAGACGCTCGAGCAGGAGACCGACGACGACCACGACGATGGCCACCACGACGACCACCACGGTGCGGGTCACTGATGCGGGTCGAGGTCTTCACGTTCCTGGTCGCCGGGGCGATCTGCGTGGGCGGTGCGCTCGGCGTCGTGTTGTTCCGCAACCCCGTGCACAACGCGCTGAGCCTGGTGGCGACCCTCTTCGGGGTCGCCGTGTTGTTCATCGCCCAGGAGGCCTACTTCCTCGCGGCCATCCAGGTGATCGTCTACGCCGGGGCCATCGTCATCCTGTTCCTGTTCGTGATCATGCTGCTCGGAGTGGATCAGGCCGAGGCGATCGAACGCGACCCGTTCCGGTTGCGCCGCACGATCACGGTGCTCGGCGGTGCCGTCCTCCTGGCGGGGAGCGTGGCGATCCTGCTCGCAGCCGGGCAGCGGACCACCGGTCGTGAGGCCGCCACGGCGCCGCTCGACCCGGCGGTCCCCGACGTCGAGCGACTCGGTCGGGCGATCTTCACCGACTACGTGTTCGCCTTCGAGATCACCGCGCTGCTCCTGACCGTGGCGGTGGTCGGTGCGGTGGTGCTCACCCGGAGGTCGACCGGGACCCCGATCGACCTCGAGGAGTTCCCCGACGGCTCCGCCTACGACGTGTGGGTCTCGGATCACCCCGGTGCCCTCGTCGACGAGGACACCGCCGACGCCGACGCCGACGCCGACGGCGAGGACGGGTCGGGCGACGATGCGACCGACACCGGTGACGCCGACGGGCAGGACGACGAGTCCGCCGACTCCGAGGTGACGAGCTGATGTTCACCTTCGGTGACTCCTGGTACCTGGTCCTGGCGGCGATCATCTTCGCCATCGGGGCAGTCGGCCTGATCGTCCGGCGGAACCCGCTCGTGATGTTCATGTGCGTCGAGCTCATGCTCAACGCGGTCAACCTCACCTTCGTGGCGTTCGGGAACCTCCTCGGCGACGTCGGTGGTCAGACGGTCGTGTTCTTCGTGCTGGTCGTGGCCGCCGCCGAGGTGGTCGTGGGTCTGGCGATCATCGTGGCCATCATGCGTCGCCGGGCCGAGGCGAACGCCGACGACGTGTCGTTGCTGAGGGGATGAGGTCGAGGAACCTGTCATGGAACTGATCTGGCTCATCCCTGCGTTCCCCGTGCTCGGGTTCGTGCTGCTCGCCGCCCTCGGTCGGCGCATCGGCGACCCGGGCGCCGGGGCCCTCGGCACCCTCGCCGTCGTGGGCTCCTTCGCGGCCTCGGTCGCGGTCGCCCTCACCCTGGCCCAGGAGCCGGAGGGGTCGCGGCAGGTCACCCAGACGCTGTGGGCGTGGATCCCCGCTGACTCGTTCCAGGTGTCCTTCGGCCTGCTGGCCGACGAGCTCAGCCTGATGATGTGCCTGTTCATCACCGGGGTCGGCGCGCTCATCCACGTCTACGCGATCGGGTACATGAAGGGCGATCCGGACTACGCCCGGTTCTTCACCTACCTCAACCTGTTCATCGCCTCGATGCTCCTGCTGGTCCTCGGTGACAACCTGATCCTCACGTTCCTCGGCTGGGAGGGCGTGGGTGCGTGCTCCTACCTGCTGATCTCCTTCTGGTTCACCGAACCCGCCAACGCGTCGGCCGGCAAGAAGGCGTTCGTCACCAACCGGATCGGCGACTTCGGGTACATGCTCGGCACGTTCCTCGTGTTCGTCACCTTCGGGACGATCGACTACCTGCAGATCGACCAGGCCGCCCCGGGGGTCTCGGCCGGTACGGCGACCGCCATCGCCCTGTTGTTCTTCCTGGCCGCCACCGGCAAGTCGGCGCAGCTGCCGCTGTTCGTGTGGCTGCCCGACGCCATGGCGGGTCCGACCCCGGTCTCGGCGCTCATCCACGCAGCCACCATGGTCACCTCCGGTGTGTTCCTGCTCACCCGGCTCAGCCCCATCCTGGAGGCCGCCGGTTGGGCCAACGACCTCATCGCCTGGGTGGGTGCCATCACGGCGCTGCTCGCCGCCGGCGCTGCCGTGGCGCAGAACGACATCAAGAAGGTGCTCGCCTACTCGACGGTCTCACAGCTCGGCTTCATGTTCATCGCCATCGGGTCGCAGAACTACGTCGGGGCGCTGTTCCACATGATCACGCACGCCTTCTTCAAGGCGCTGCTCTTCCTGGGCGCCGGCGCGGTCATCTACTCGATGGCCCACGAGCAGGACATGCGCCGCTACGGACAGCTCCGCCGCTACCTGCCCGTGACGTTCGCCACGATGTTCATCGGCTGGCTGGCGATCAGCGGCATCCCGCCGTTCTCGGGGTTCTGGTCCAAGGACGAGATCCTCGCCGGGTCGTTCCAGGTCCAGCCGGCCGGTCAGCTGCTCTGGGTCGCCGGGATCATCGCCGCCGTGCTGACCGCCTTCTACATGACCCGCCTCATGCTCATGACGTTCGCGGGCGGGACCGAGCAGTGGCGCACGCCCGCAGCGGAGTCCCTCCCGGAGGTCCCCGGCGACGACCACACCGACGACCACACCGACGCCCACGCTGGTGCCCACGACGACCACCACGCCCACCACCTCACGCCGGAGCACAACCCGAAGGACGCCCCGGTGATCATGCTGGCGCCGCTCGTGATCCTCGCGGTGTTCGCAGCGCTGGCCGGCCTCCTCAACCTGCCGTTCGCCGACCAGCTCCACTTCCTCGACCACTGGGTGGAGCCGGTCCTCGAGGGTCAGAGCGGTCTGCCGTCGGCGGCCGTGCAGTGGGGGCTCGCGCTGGTGTCGATCGTCGGGGCGCTGCTCGGCGTGTGGTTCTCCTGGCGGGTCTACCAGCAGCACCGGGTCGACCGGGCCAAGCTCGAGCAGCCGGTGCTGGCGCACGCCTGGTACATCGACGACAGCTACGCCCGGGTGGCCGGCGGACCGGGTGAGGCGGCGTTCCAGGGCCTGGCCGACTTCGACCACGAGGTCGTCGACGGTGCGGTGCGGGGCGTCGGCGGTGTCACCCAGCAGGCCGGTGAGGCGGTCCGGGGCATCCAGACCGGGTTCGTCCGCAGCTACGCGTTCGGCATCGGGATCGGTGCGGTGGCGCTCGTGCTCTTCGCCGTCGTCAGGATGAGCCTGTGATCGCCTCCGAGTCCCTCAACTGGCTGGTGCCGGCCCTGATCCTCACCCCGTTCGTCGGCGCGGCGGTGCTCGCGCTGATGCCCGCCCGCCGGGCCGAGCTGTTCCGGCCGGTGGCGCTGCTGTTCTCGGCCACGACCGGGATCCTGTCCGTCTACCTGCTGACGCAGTTCGACGGCTCCGAGGCCGGGTTCCAGTTCGCCCTCGACCAACCCTGGGTGGAGCGGCTCGGGATCTCGCTCACCTTCGGTGTGGACGGGATCTCCCTGTTCCTGGTGGTGCTCACCGGCGTCATCTTCCCGATCGCCATGCTCGGCGCCACGCCGCACCACGACCCCAAGCCCTACTACGCGTGGTTGTGCGTGCTCATGGGTGCGTCGATGGGTGTGTTCACCGCGCTCGACCTGGTGCTGTTCTTCGTGTTCTTCGAGCTGGTGCTCGTCCCCATGTACTTCCTCATCGGGCTCTGGGGGTACGCCGAGCGCACGGCGGCGGCCACCAAGTTCTTCCTGTACACGATGTTCGGGTCGGCCCTCATGCTCGTCGGCCTGGTCGCCACGGCGGTGCTGCACCAGCGCGGCGTCGGCGGGCAGCTGACCTTCGACCTGCTCGAGATCGCCAGGGATCCGGCGATCTCCACCAACGCCGCCCGGCTGATCTTCGTGGCGTTCGCCGTGGCGTTCGCCATCAAGGTGCCGCTGGTGCCGCTGCACACCTGGCTGCCCGACGCCCACACCCAGGCACCCACGGCGGGGTCGGTGATCCTCGCGGCGGTCATGCTCAAGCTCGGCACCTACGGGTTCCTGCGCTTCGGCATCTTCCTGTTCCCGGAGGCGGCCGTCTGGGCCAAGCCGGTGCTGCTGACCCTGGCCGTGCTGGGCATCACCTACGGGGCCATCGTCGCCACCATGCAGACCGACCTCAAGCGCCTGGTCGCCTACTCCTCGATCGCCCACCTCGGGTTCATCGTGCTCGGCATCTTCAGCCTGACGGTCGTGGGGATCGAGGGCGGGGTGCTCGTGATGGTGAACCACGGCATCACCACGGGCGCGCTCTTCCTGCTCGTCGGCATGGTCTACGAACGGCGGCACACCCGGGAGATCTCGCAGCTCTCCGGACTGCAGAAGTCGGCGCCGCTGCTGGCCGCCGTGATGACCGTCGTGGTGCTCGCCTCGGTGGGTCTGCCCGGCCTGAACGGCTTCCCCGGTGAGCTGCTCGCCCTCCTCGGCGCCTTCCAGACCTCCCGGGTGTGGGGAGTGATCGCCGTGTCGGGGGTGATCCTGGCGGCGCTCTACCTGCTGTGGGCCTACCAGCGGACGTTCCACGGCCCCGCCACGGGGGAGAACGCCACGGTGCGGGACATGCGACCCTCGGAGTTCCTCGTCATGGCCCCGCTGCTGGTGCTGATCGTGGTGCTCGGGCTGTTCCCCGGCCTCATGATCGACCGCATGGAACCGTCGGTGAAGGCGCTCGTCGCCCACGTGGACGAGGCGGTCGACGGGTTCTCGGAGACCCGCTACGAGTTCGTGGGCCCGAGCCCCGAGTCGTCCCCGGAGTCGTCGGACGGTCACTCCGGTTCCGGTGGGGGTGAGGGCTGATGTCCGGTCCCTCCGTCCTCGCCGCAGCACTCCAGGACGTGCTCATCGAGCCGGCGCCCGGTTTCGAGGTGCCGTCGATCGACTGGGCGGGCATCGCCCCGAACCTGATCCTCATGCTCGGCAGCATCCTCCTGCTCACCGTCGTGTCGGTGTTGAAGCGCCGGGTGCCGTCGTGGTTCGCCCCGGTGTGGACGATCTCGGCGGCGGTGGCCGCCGGGTGCGCGGTGGTGCCCCTCTGGCAACGGTTCGCCGACACCGGTCCCGAGACGCTCGTCGGCGGTGCGGTCGGTCTCGACGGGTTCTCGTTGTTCGCCACCGTGGTCGTGTGCATCGCCGTGGTGTTCGTGGCGCTCCTGCTCGCGGACTACCTGCCTCGGGAGTCCCTCGAGTCGCCCGAGTGGTACGTGCTCGTCCTGCTGTCGGCCTCGGGTGCCGTCACGATGGCATCGGCCGACGACCTGATCGTGTTGTTCGTGGGCCTCGAGATCCTCTCGGTGGCCGCCTACGTCATGACGGCCATGCACCGCCGTCGGGTCACCTCGCAGGAGGCCGGCCTCAAGTACTTCGTGCTCGGCGCGTTCTCCTCGGCCTTCCTCCTCTACGGGATCGCGCTCACCTACGGCGCGACGGGTTCGACCAACCTCGCCGAGATCCAGGCCTTCCTCGCCGGTGACGTTGTGACACAGAACGCCCTCCTGCTCGGTGGTCTGGCGTTCATGCTCGTCGGCCTCGGGTTCAAGGTGGGCGCCGTGCCGTTCCACTCGTGGGCGCCCGACGTCTACCAGGGAGCGCCGACGCCCATCTCGGGCTACATGGCCGGTGCCGTGAAGCTCGGAGCGTTCGCAGCGCTCCTGCGGGTGTTCGTCGTGGCGTTCGGCCCGGCGTACCGCCAGGAGTGGCAGCCCCTGGTGGCCGTGCTCGCCGTCCTGAGCCTCGTCGTCGGTGCGTTCGCCGCCATCTCGCAGACCAACGTCAAGCGGATGCTCGCCTACTCGTCGATCAACCACGCCGGGTTCATCCTGCTGGGCGTGCTGGCGGCCTCGGCGGCCGGCACGGAGTCGGCGCTGTTCTACCTGCTCGCCTACACGTTCATGGCGGCCGGTAGCTTCGCCGTGGTCACGGTCGTCGGTCGCACCGGGGAGCACCGCCAGTCGCTCGAGGACTACCGGGGACTGGCCTCCGTGCGCCCCGGTCTGGCGCTGGTGTTCACGGTCCTGCTCCTCTCCCAGGCGGGTGTGCCGCTGACGGTGGGGTTCCTCGCCAAGCTCTACGTGGTGACCGCCGCGGTGGAGTCCGGCTTCGACTGGGTGGCTGTGGTCGCCATGCTGACCGCCGTGGTCTCGGCGTTCATGTACCTGCGGATCGTGGCGACGATGTACTTCGCCGACGCCCCCGAGGGGGCTCCGGCCCTGCGGATCCCGGCCGCCACGGGCGTGGCGCTCGGGCTGTCGGTGGTCGGGGTGCTGCTGCTCGGCATCGTGCCGGGTCCGGTGAGCGACTGGGCCAACGAGGCCGTGGCCCAGCTCGTCGTCGCCGCCCCCTGACCCCCGCCCCGTCCCGATCCCTCCCGCCCTCCCTGCTCTGTGGTGCGAGCTCCATGCGTCCGCATG
>CAIQNH010000118.1 GCA_903873135.1 uncultured Actinomycetes bacterium | reverse complement strand
TTCGTCTCACGCTGCACGAAGCCGAGACGGCGGTAGAGCCGGTTGGCCGCCTCCCTGCTCGGACGGGACGTGAGGTCCACCGTGCGCGCACCGAGCTCCTCGGCCAGATCGAGTGCCCGGAGGTTGAGGGCCTCGCCCACCCCTCGGCCCCGTGCCGACTCGTCGACGACCACGTCCTCGATCCAGGCCCGCACCCCGGTCGGGATCGGGAACACCACCAGCGTCATCGAGCCGAGCACCCGACCGTCCCCACCACGGGCGACGAGCAGGTGGGAGGCCTCGTGGTCGACGACCCCGGCGAGGGTGCCGGCCGTCATCGGCGGAGCGGAGCTCGACAGCTGCGGGACCAGCCGGCCCATGGCCTCGACCAGCTCCTCGGTCACCTCGGTGCACTCCTCGACGGTCACGGACGGACTGGTGCTCGGCTGGTCGCTCACGGCCGGAATCGTACCGGGACCCCCGGTGGGACCGGCCCGATTCGCCGGTACCGTGACCTCGATGGCGGAGCTGGAATGGCACTGGCGGCCCGAGCCCGGGGGCCCACCCCGGCACGGGGGACCGATCCTGATCGCCGCGTTCGGCGGGTGGAACGACGCGGGGGACGCAGCCACCACCGTGGTCGAGCACCTCGAGACCATCTGGGACACGCAGGCCTTCGCCCGGATCGATCCCGAGGGGTTCCACGACTTCACCGATTCCCGGCCGCAGGTGCGACTCGTCGACGACCACCGGGTGATCCGCTGGCCGAGCCACACGTTCTCGTGGGCCGATCTGAGCGGCACCGACGGGGTGGTCCTGCTCCGGGCGGTGGAGCCGCAGCTCCGCTGGCGGACCTACTGCGATCTGGTGCTCGAGCTGGCCGACGAGCTCGGGTGCGGCCTGGTGGTCACTCTGGGCGCCCTCCTCGCCGACGTCCCCCACACCCGGCCCTCACGGGTCCTCGGCACCGCCTACGACCCCCAGGTGGCCGAACGGCTCCGGCTGGAACCGTCGACCTACCAGGGTCCGACGGGGATCGTCGGTGTGCTGCACACCGCCTGCCTCGACGCCGGCGTCGACTCCGCCTCCATCTGGGCGACCGTCCCCGCCTACCTCCCGTCCGCCCCTGCGCCCCTCGCGGCGCTGGCCCTGCTCGAACGGGTGGCACCCCTGATCGGCGTCAGCGCGGAGCCGGGCGAACTGCAGGAGAGCATCGAGGGCTACGAACAGGCCATCGACCAGATGATCGAGGACGACGACTCGACGGTCGAGTACGTGCGGCGACTCGAGGCCGAGTTCGACGCCGACCC
The DNA here is from genome assembly GCA_903873135.1 of uncultured Actinomycetes bacterium. Taxonomy (GTDB): domain Bacteria; phylum Actinomycetota; class Acidimicrobiia; order Acidimicrobiales; family Microtrichaceae; genus SXMI01. Next base: position 21,747 of record CAIQNH010000118.1, on the reverse strand, counting down.
CCCACCCGGCCGGGAGGTCGGGGTCGACCCGGGCGACCTGGTCGAGGAGGTCGAACGGTTCCTGCGGGACCAGTGACCCGGGCCGGCCGGACCCGGTCGGCCCCGCTCAGTCCTCGTGACCCTCGCCCCGCCACACCGCGCCGCGCGGGTGGTCGTAGAGCACGTCGACGTCCTCGCCCCGGATCGCTGCGAAGGCGTGCTCGCCCCAGTGGTCGACTCCGGCGACCGGGTGCGGCAGGTCGTGCTGGTGGAACCAACCGACGTCGAGGGTCTCGAGCGGGTGCCCGCGCAGTGCACCGCCCACCGCACGGCAGAGGAACACCAGGGAGTACAACGGCAGACGGGTGAACCCGAGCCGGAGCCCGTCGAACACGCCGATCAGCCGCTCGACCCGGACCTCGATCCCGGTCTCCTCGTGGACCTCCTTCACGGCCACCTCGCTCGGCGAGTAGCCGACGTCGGCCCACCCGGTCGGGTAGAGCCAGATGCCCGAGTCGCTCCGCTGCAGCAACAGGATCTGCCCGTCGTCGTTGCCGACCACCGCGCCGACCGCGACCTTGGGGGTCACGTAGCCGGCGGGGCCCGCCTCGACGCTCGCCATCCACTCGTCGACCACGCCGCTCGAGGGGAGCTCCTCGACGCCCGCCAGCCAACGCGCCGCCGCCCTGATCTCCGCGGCGACGTGCAGGACCTCCTCGTAGCGTTCGCGCTCGTAGAGGCTGTCCGAGAACGCGAGCCCCGTCCGGCCGATCCCCGAGAGGGCCTCGGCCCAGCGGAACAGGTCCTGTTCGGTCGGCGCCGGGTCCACGCGCGCACCCTACTCCCCGCCCGCCGGAGCGGTGCTGCGCTCAGAGCTCCTCGTCGAGGGCGAACATGAGGGCCCGACGGACCTCGTGCTGCACCTCCGGGTCGGTCACCTTCGCGCCCGCGGCGTCGACCACGTAGAAGGTGTCGACCACGTCGTCGCCGACCGTCTGGATGCGGGCCGAACGGACGTCGAGGTACATCTCGGCCATCGCCTTGGTGATCCGGTAGAGCAGCCCCGGGGTGTCGGGACCGACCACCTCGATGATCGTGGCGTCGTCGGATCCGTCGTTGTCGAAGCGCACGAGCGGGACGAGCTGGTGGATCCCCGGCCGGCGCTGGTGCGCCGAGCCGATGCGCTCCGAGAGGCGCGAGGCCAGGGCGAGTCGCCCGTCGAGGACCCGCTCCACGTCGACCACGACCCGCTCCCAGGGGACCAGACGGGCGGCGTCGACCTCGACCCGGAACTCGTCGAGGACCACGTCGCCCTCGGAGTGGATGACGGCGCGGACGACCTCGAGGCCGTGCAGCGCCAACACGCCCGCCACCCGGGACACGACGCCGGGGCGGTCCGAGCAGACGACCACGAGCTGGTCCTCCCGACCCACCACCCGGGTCTCCCCCGTCGCCATGAGCTCCCGCTGCTCCGCCGTCGGGAAGGACGGAGCGGCGTCGGTGACGTCCGGGGCGTCGCCGTCGAGGGCGCGACGCACCAGCGAGCAGAGTCGGTCCACGAGCTGGGACCGCCACGGACCCCACGCCGCCGGACCGGTGGCGAGCGCGTCGGCCTCGGACAGCGCCCGGAACAGGGCCAGCTGCTCCGTGGTGCCGACCTGCCGGGCGACGGTCGAGATGGTCACCGGGTCGTCGAGGTCACGACGGGTGGCCACGTCGGGCAGCAGGAGGTGGTGCCGGACCGCCGAGCAGACCGCCGTCACGTCGGCCGTGTCGTAGCCCATGCGGGCCAGGATCCGGCGGGCGAGCGACTCCCCCACCTCGCTGTGGTCGCCCTCGTGGCCCTTGCCGATGTCGTGGAGCAGCGCCGCGAGCACCAGCAGCTCCGGCCGGTCGACCCGGTGACGCAGCGGCGCCGCCTCGGCGGCGGCCTCCAGCAGGTGCCGGTCGACGGTGTACCGGTGGAGCGCGTTGCGCTGCGGACGGCACCGCACCGGCTCCCACTCGGGGAGCACCGGCACCCACAAGTTCCACCAGTCGAGCGCCTCGACCACGGGGATCGCGGCCGGTCCGATCAGGAGGAGTTCGGCGAAGAGCTGCCGGGCCTCGTCGGACCAGGGTGAGGGCAGCGGGGGCGCGGCGCCGAGCGCGTCCAGCGTGCCCAGGTCGACCCGGACCTCGTGCCGGGCGGCCGTGACGGCCACCCGGAGGACCGTCTCCGGGTCCAGCGACCCCTCGGGGTCGGCGACGGCCACCCGACCCTCCCGGATCACCAGACCGTGCTCGACGGCCCGGTCACGGCGCCGACGAGGCCGCCGCTTGGTCACGGTGCGGCCGATCTCGTACCAGGCCTCGTCGCTCGCCCAGGCGATCGCCCGACCGGCCCGGGCGACCGAGGCCATCAGCTCGTCGGCGTCGGTCAGGCCGAGACGCTGGGCCACGGTGTCCTGGTCCTCGAGGAGCAACCGGTCGCCGGGACGACCCCGGACCCGGTGGAGCTCCACCCGGATCTCGAGGAGCGTGTCGTGGTGGAGCTGGAGGTCGGCGAGCACCCTCGGGTCGACCTCGGCGCCGGCCTCACGGGCCCACACCAGGGCGTGGACGTCACGCAGCCCCCCGCGACCCTCCTTCAGGTCGGGCTCGAGCTCGAAGGCGACCTCTCCGGCACTCCGGTGCCGTTCCTCCACCGAACGGCCCAGCTCGTCGAGCCAGGCGCGTCCACGTCGACGCCAGCCCAGTCGGGCCTTCTCGGCCAGCTCCGCGCTCAGGCGACGGTCACCGACCAGGTGGCGGGCCGAGAGCAGCGACGTGGCCGTCTGCAGGTCCTCGGCGGCGAGGGACACGCAGTCGCGCACGGTGCGCACCGCGTGGCCGAGCTTCACGCCGGCGTCCCACACCGGGTACCAGATGCCGTTGGCGATCGGCTCGGGGTCGGCCCCCTTGTCGAACACCAGCAGCAGGTCCAGATCGGACTGTGGGCACAGCTCCGACCGACCCTGTCCACCGACGGCGAGCAGCGCCAGCCCGGCGACCTGGCCCGAGCCACCACCGGCGGCCTCGTCGAAGAGGTCCGCCAGCCACGACTCCACCGCCGCCCCGTACGCCGAGCAGAACGCCCGACCCCGGAGCGTCTCGTCGTTGATGAGTTCGCTGCGCAGGAGCGGAGGAGACACGACCCGTTGCACCTTCCTGGTCGCTCCGCACCCCGACCCCATGCCCCCCCGGCCAGGTCGGGCCTGTCCTGACCGGAGGGGCGCCCCGTGGGTCGGGGAACGGAGTACGGGAGATCAGATCGCGGCGGATCCGGTCTCGCCAGTACGGATGCGGACGAGGTTGTCGACGGAGGTGACCCACACCTTGCCGTCGCCGATCTTGTCGGTGTTGGCAGCACCGGCGATCGCGTCCACCACGCCACCGACGGCGTCGTCGTCGACGATGGCCTCGACCTTCACCTTGGGCAGGAAGTCCACCTGGTACTCCGTGCCGCGGTAGGTCTCGGTGTGTCCGCCCTGACGGCCGAACCCCTTGACCTCGGTGATGGTCATGCCGGTGACCCCGACCGCCTTCAGTGCTTCCTTGACGTCATCCACCTTGAAGGGCTTGATGACTGCGGTGACCAGCTTCATGGCTGTTGTTCCTTTCTCTCTGGTTCCGCGGCGTCAGCCCCGGCCCATGGTGACTTCGCCGATGTTGTAGGCGCTCTCTGCGTGTTGCGTGAGGTCCAGACCGGTCTCCTCGTCCTCCTCGCTCACACGGATCCCGATGACCGCCTTGATGGCCAGGAGGATCAGCCCGGTGATGATGAACGAGTAGATGATCGTCACCACGTTGGCCACGATCTGCTCGATCAGGAGGGTGGCACCACCGCCGTTGAGGAGGCCGGCGCCGAACTCGGAGCCGAAGAAGGCCGGATCAGCGAAGAGCCCGATGAGGAGCGAGCCGATCAGACCGCCGACGAAGTGCACGCCGACCACGTCGAGGGAGTCGTCGAACTTGCCCTTGAACTTGAGCTGCACGGCGAAGGAGCAGATCACGCCGGCGATCAGACCGATCCAGATCGGCGACATGCCGCTCACGTAGCCGGCTCCCGGGGTGATGGCGACCAGTCCGGCCACGATGCCCGAGGCGACGCCCAGGTTGGTGAAGTGGCCGTCACGGATGCGCTCCACGATGCCCCAGGCCAGACCACCGGCGGCGGCGGCCAGGAAGGTGTTCATGAAGGCCTGGATGGCCACGCCGTTGGCGTCGAACGCCGAGCCGGCGTTGAAGCCGAACCAGCCGAACCACAGGATGCCCGTGCCGAGCATGACCAGCGGCATGGAGTGCGGCGGGTGACCCTCCTTCGGCCAGCCCTTGCGCTTGCCGAGGACGAGCACGGCTGCGAGGGCGGCGATGCCGGCGTTGACGTGGATCACGGTGCCGCCGGCGAAGTCGAGGGAGCCTCGCACGCCGAGCCAGCCGGTGAGGCCGTCACCCCACACGCCGCCGTAGATCCAGAACGACACGGGGCAGTAGACCAGCAGGATCCAGGCGGGGACGAAGACCGCCCACGCCGAGAACTTCATGCGGTCCGCCACGGCACCCGAGATCAGCGCCGGCGTGATCACGGCGAACATCCCGAGGAAGATCGCCGCCAGGATCAGCTTGCCACCGTCGCCACCTGCGTCGGCAGCGTCGATCCCCAGGCCGCTCAGGAGCGTCCAGTCGAGGTTCCCGATGAACGACCCGGACCCGCTGTACGCCAGCGAGAACCCGGCGATCACCCACACGATCGGGACGATCAGCAGGCACCAGAAGTTCATCATGAACATGTTCAGTACGTTGCGGCTCCGGTCCATGCCTCCGTAGAACAGCGCGAGTCCCGGTGTCATGAACAACACCAGCGCCGAGGAGACGAGCACCCAAGCGATGCCACCAGCTTCCATGGTCGTAGGCCCTTTCTCTCGTTGGAACCGAGCGGACGACCCACGACCACTCGGTGGCGGCACGGTAGGGAGGGGGTGTTTCGGCAGTGTTTCACCGGTCGCGAGACTCGGTTACGGAACCGGCGGCGCCTACGATGCCTCCCGTGGGCATTCGGGAGGACTGCCGTCACTACTCCAGCCGGACGGTCGCCAGCGGCGACCTGGTCCAGCGCTGCCGGGTCGACGCCGCCGATCAGGCCCCGTTCGCCTGCCCCGAGGACTGCCTGTTCTTCGAGCCCCGGTCGATCACCGACGCCGGGTGGCGACGGGCCCCCGAGGACCCGCAGGACTAGGCGCCGGGCTCCGCCGCCGTGCCGGCGAGATCACCCGCCGCCGCCGTGCCGGCGACGGTGCACCCAGGCTCGGGCGGCGCCCCACGTGATCGCCAGTTGGTGGAGGTCCGGGTCCAGGTCGGCCACGGTCGCCGGGCTCAGGTCGTAGACGTCGTCGGGGAACGCGCGACGGGCGAAGTCGTCACGGTCGACCGGCGGCACACCGGCCGCCAGCAGCACCGCCGTCGGGTGGACCACCGCCCCCCGCAGGATCGCCAGCGGCGTCGTGGACTGCTCGTCCGGGTCGGTCGCCAGCAGCTCGGTCACCGCCAGCCCCTCCCGGGCAGCACAGTCGGCCCCCGCCGCCCGGGTGGCGGCGGCCACCACCTCGTCGTAGTCCACCCCCGCCTCGACGCAGCGCTGCTGGACGCAGCGCTCCACCCAGCCGGGGAGCGCGGCGACGACGGCCTCGGCGAGCACCCGTCCGTGCTCGAGCAGCTGGGCGTCGTCGTCCACCACGTTGCATCCTGACACCGTGCGCCCCCGACGGATCGAACCCGGACCCGGACAGGAGTCGGTGTGGGACTACCCCCGTCCGCCCCGGGTCGAACCCGTCGACCGACCGCTCGAGGTCTGCGCGCGCACACCGTCCGGCGTCCTCGTGGTCGTGGCCGGCACCACCCGGGGACGGCGGGTGGTGGAGACCTCCCAGGCTCCGGCGTACTACTTCCCGCCCGAGGACGTGGACGCCTCGCTGCTCCGACCGAGTCGCACCGCCACCCACTGCGAGTGGAAGGGCGTCGCCGCCTACGTGGATCTGGTGCTGACCGATCCGACCGGCACCCGGGTCGTCGCCGACGCGGCGTGGACCTACCCGTCACCCAACCCGGCGTTCACCGAGGTGGCCGGGTGGTTCGCGTTCTACGCGTCCCGGGTCGACCGCTGCCGGGTGGGCGAGGACGAGGTGACCCCGAACGACGGCGACTTCTACGGCGGGTGGATCACGCCCGACGTGGTCGGCCCGTTCAAGGGCGGGCCCGGCTCCCGAGGCTGGTGAGGTCGGACCCGGCTCAGCCGACGCCGAGTTCGTCGAGGACCGTGGCCGGGTCGGCCACCATCCCCACGTAGAACGGGCCGAACTCCCCGTAGAGCGCCGAGGCCTGGTCGAAGCGCATGGTGTAGACGACGTCCTTGACGTCGTCGGGGTGCTCGCAGAACAGGGTCACGCCCCACTCGTAGTCGTCGGTGCCGGTCGAGCCGGTCACCACCTGCTGGACCCGGCCGGCGAACTTCCGACCGGACGCGCCGTGCTCGTACATGAGCTCCTTGCGCTCGTCGTAGGGCAGGGTGAACCAGTTGGCACCGACCTCGCGCCGCTTGGACATGGGGTAGAAGCAGAACGCCGGCTTGCCCTCGGGTGGCAGGACCGGGTGGAGCCGGGCCTGCTTCATCTCGTCGGGGACCCCCTGGGCGTACTCCGAGGTCTCGGTCAGCGACACGTAGCTGTCGACGAGCTCCAGACCAGCGGCCACGAGGTCCGTCTGGAGCCGACGCAGGTCCCACTGGTCGGCCGACAGCGCCATGACGCACAGATCGGACTTGTGGCCGAGCATGGCCGCGGTCACCACCTGGCTCCCCCGACCCTCGGCGGCCTCGCAGGCCGCGAGCACCTCGGCGCGGTCCGTGAGCGGTCCCAGGTGGAAGAACAGGTGGACGACGGAGGTGCCCTCGGACGGGACGGACGGCTGGGTGTCGGACATCGGGCGCAGTCTACGGAGCGGACCGGTCCGCTCCGGACCGGTCGAACGGGACCACCTCGACCACGGCCTGGTAGCTCGGGATCCCCGACCCGGGCTCCCGCTCCTCGGGCGACGCCGGCAGCAGCACGTTGCCCTCGGGCCAGTGCACCTGCAGGCTCCCCCGGGGGAGCCTGCACAGGTGGGCGACCCCTCGGAACTCGCCGACCTCGGAGCGGAGCAGCACCGGGTCACCGTCGGACAGGCCGAGCGACGCCGCGTCGTCCCGATCGACGTACACGGCGTCCCGGACGGCCCCGGTGAGCGGGTCGACGGGCGCGTGGACCATGGAGTTGAACTGCTTGCCCCGCCGGGTGGTCACCAGGAACCGGCCGTCGGTCGGCAATGAGGGCGGGAGGGCCAGCGGCGAGAAGCGCGCCCGGCCGGTCGGGGTCGGGAACCGACCGTCGGGGCACAGGTGACGACCACCCCACTGCACGGCATCGCCCGTCCGCTCCAGGTGCTCGATGCCGGCGTAGGTCGGCACCACCCGGGCGATCTCGGCGCGGAGCTCCCGGTTGTCGACCCAGTCGAACGCCCCGGCCAGCTCGGGGCGGACCCGGGTCGCCACCTCGGCGAGGAGCCGCCACTCGCTGCGGGCCTCACCCGGCGGCGAGGTGATCTCCGGCGAGAAGGCCACCCGCCGCTCCGTGGTCGTCGAGGTGCCACCCCCCTCCTGCTCGTAGCGAGTGGCGACCGGGAGGAGCAGCACGTCCTCACCCGGCACGAGCATCTGGCTGCTCAGCACCACGTCCTGGTGCACGCGGAGCGGGACCCGCTCGAGCGCGACCCGGACGGCGGCGGGGTCGGGCAGCACCTCGAGGAAGTTGCCACCCGAGGACCACAGCACGTCGAGCTCCCCTGCCGACGCGGCGTCGAGCATCTCGGGCGCGGTCAGGCCCGGTGCGTCCGGGACGGCGAACCCCCACTCGTCGGCGAGCGCTGCGGCGTTGGCGGGCGTGACGTCGAGCCCACCGGGCAGCGCCGTCGCGTACGCACCCATCTCGGCGCCGCCCTGGACACCCGAGTGGCCCCGGATCGGGACCAGACCGGCGCCGTTGCGCCCGACGTTGCCCCTGGCCAGGGCCACGTTGACGATCCCCCGCACTCCCTCGACCCCGGTCGTGTGCTGCGTGATGCCCATGGACCACACCAGCACCGACGCGGCGGCCCCGGCGTAGCGATCGCAGAACTCCTCCAGCACCGCCCGGGAGACCCCGGCCGCTGCGAGCAGCTCCTCGAGCGGCACGGCGCGCGCCGCCGCGAGCGACTCGCTCCAGCCCTCGGTGTGCTCGTCCACGAACGCCCGGTCCACTCGTCCCGTGGCGTCGAGGTGGCACAGGACGGCGTTGGCGAACGCCACGTCGCCCCCGGGACGCACGGGGACGTGCAGGTCGCAGATGCGCGTCCCGAACAGCGCCGACTCCGGTGAGGACGGCACCCAGTAGCGCTCCAGCCCGGGCTCCAGGTACGGGTTGACCACCACCACCTGGGCGCCCCGGCGCTTGGCCTGGTCGAGGTACTTCATGAACACCGGCTGGTTGTTGGCCGGGTTGGTGCCCCACAACACGACGAGGTCGGACTCGATCACGTCACGCAGCGAGCACGTGGCGGCCGCCACCCCGATGGTCGCCTTGAGCCCCAGGGTCGACGGTGCGTGACAGACGCGTGCCGCCGAGTCGACGTTGGGGGTGCCGATCGCCCGTGCCGCCTTGGCCGCCACGTAGTAGGTCTCGTTGGTGAGGCCGCGGGAGGTCAGGTACAGCGCCGTCCGGTCCGGTGTGGCCGCCGACAACGCTGCGGCGAGCACGTCGAGTGCCTCGTCCCACCCGATCCGTCGGAACCCGGGCTCACCCCGACGCCGTCGCATCGGGTGGGCCAACCGGCCGAGCGCCCGCAGCTCGGCCCCGGACGATGCCTCGAGCGGGCCGACGTCGGCGAGCCGGGACGAATCGAGCGGTCCGTCGGTGTTGAGCGACAGCAGTTCCAGCCGGGTGGTGCACAGGTGGACCCCGTCGATCGTCCAGTCGTGCAGACCGGCGACACCGAGCGCGCACCCGTCGCACACACCCTTGGTGAGCAGGTCCCACGCCAGTCGGGGGTGCCTCGAGTGCTCCCGGGCGATGCGGAACATGTCCCGGTAGTGGTGGGGCTTCTGCCGGCCGAGGCCGTTGGGCGAGAACCCGGCCCAGAGATCGGGGTGCAGGCCGAGTCGGCGCAGCGGGCCCCGCAACGGCCCCGGGACGACCGGGTCAGCCAACGACCCGTTCCAGTCCTGCGTAGACGGTCGTGCGACCCGACCGGGTGAACCCGGCCAGGACCAGGCCGGCCCGTTCGGCGGTGGCGACGGCCAGCGACGACGGCGCGCTGACCGACACCAGGGCGGTGCAGCCTGCGGCCCAGGCCTTCTGCACCATCTCGAAGCTGGCGCGCCCGGAGATCCAGAGGGTCGAACCCGCCACGGGGAGCCGGCCGTCGAGCAGGAGACGTCCCACGACCTTGTCGGCGGCGTTGTGCCGGCCGATGTCCTCGCGCACGACGAGCACCTGCCCGTCGGCGTCGAGCATCGCAGCGGCGTGGCTCCCTCCGGTGGCCTCGAAGAGGTCCTGGCGACCAGCGACGGCGTCGGGAGCGCCGAGCAGCGTGGCGACCCGCACCGTGGTGTCGGCGGGCAACGGCGCCATCCGGTCGACGAGCGCTGCGACCGCCTCGGTGCCACACACCCCGCACGACGACGAGACGGTCCCGAGGCGGGGCGTGGCGACCGGGCCCCCGCCCGAGGTCGTCACCGAGACCGTGTTGAAGCCCGTGTCGACCGCCGGGCCCGTGGCGCAGTAGCGGATGTCGGTGATGCGGCCGACCGGACCGAGCAGGCCCTCCGCGAGCGTCCAACCGGCCGCCAGCTCGAAGTCGTGGCCGGGGGTGCGCATGGTCGTGGCGACCAGCACGTCGTCGACCCGCAGCTCGAGGGGTTCCTCGACGAGCACCTCCTCGGGTCGGCGGGCAGGGCGCCCGCCGGTGACGACGTCGGGCTCGATCCGGGCGGCGAGCACCCGTTCGGTCGGACGGCCACCCATGCCGGGAGTGTACGGGCCCACCTCAGCCCAGGAGCGACCGGAGCTCGGAGGCGCCGTAGACGACGGCGAGCACCAGGATGAGCGCACCGAAGGCCAGACGGATCGTGCGGTCGGAGGAGCCCACGGTGAGCCGCGAGCCCACCCGGGCGCCGGGCACGACCCCGAGCATGAGGGGGACGGCGTAGCTCCAGTCGACGTTGCCGAGCCACGTGTGCGCCACCAGCGCCGGCACCGAGAAGATCGCGACGGCCACCAGGCTGGAGGCCACGGCGGTCCGCATCGGCGCCCGCAGCGGGCCGGTGAGCACCGGCACCATGACGATGCCGCCGCCCACGCCGAGCAGACCGGCGACGAACCCGGACCCGGCACCGAGCACCGCCAGGAGACCCAGGTGGTGGTGCGGCGGGCGCACGGATTCCTCCGGCCGCTCGGCGGCGAACGCCGTGTCCGTCTCGCTCGTCTCCACGCCGTCGAGCGGCCCACCGTCCGACGGTGGATCGCTCGGACCACGTGACCCACCCCGCACCACCGTGACCCCGGACCACAGCATGAGCCCCGCGGTGGCGACCATCAGCAGACGGGCGTCCACGAGCGACGTGGCCAGGGCACCGACCACGGCGAACACCGCACCGCTCAGCCCGAGGCCGAGCGCCGCCCGCCAGTCGACCAGCCCCTCACGTGCGTAGCGGAGCGTGCCGGCCACTGCGCTGGGCAGGATGGCCGGCACCGTCGAGCCGACGGCGTCGATGGGTGCGGCCCCCAGCGCCCGGACGGCCGGGGTGGTGATGACCGCGCCGCCCACGCCGAGCAGCGCCGAGAGCACCCCGGCGCCGAACCCGGCCAGCAGGGTGAGGCCGACCACCAGCGGCTCGCCCGGTTCCACCGGGGCAGTCTGGCCGACGGACCACGACGGAGCCCGACCAAACCGTCGACGACCGCGGGACGGGGCGGCCCGCAGGCCGCCCCGTCCACCGCGGATCGCTCTGGTCGGAACCGGACGACGCCGGTCCCGCCGGTCAGAAGTCCATGTCCCCCATGCCACCGGGCATGCCGCCACCGGCGGCGGGCTCGGGGGCGTCGGCGACGACGGCCTCGGTGGTGAGGAACAGCGCAGCGATCGACCCGGCGTTCTGCAGCGCCGAACGGGTCACCTTGGCGGCGTCGATGATGCCGGCGGCGACGAGGTCCTCGTAGTCACCGGTGGCGGCGTTGAGGCCCTCGGCCGGCGCCGACAGCGACTTGACCCGTTCCACGACCACACCACCCTCGAGGCCGGCGTTCTCGGCGATCTGCTTGATCGGACCCTCGAGGGACCGGGCGATGATGCGCGCCCCGGTGGCCTCGTCCCCGGTCAACCCACCGAGCAGGTCCTCGACCGCGGCCTGGGCCCGCAGCAGGGTGACGCCGCCTCCGGCGACGACGCCCTCCTCGATGGCCGCCTTCGTGGTGGACACGGCGTCCTCGATGCGGTGCTTCTTCTCCTTGAGCTCCACCTCGGTGGCAGCGCCCACCTTCAGCACGGCCACGCCACCCGAGAGCTTGGCGAGACGCTCCTGGAGCTTCTCGCGGTCGTAGTCGGAGTCGGTGTTGTCGATCTCGGCCTTGATCTGGGCGATCCGGGCGTCGATGTCCTCCTTGGACCCACCACCGGAGACGATGGTGGTCTCGTCCTTGGTGACGACCACCCGGTCGGCCGAGCCCAGCAGGGACAGGTCGACGTTCTCGAGCTTCAGGCCGACCTCCTCGGAGATGACCTGCCCACCGGTGAGCACGGCCATGTCCTGGAGCATCGCCTTGCGGCGCTCGCCGAAGCCCGGGGCCTTCACACCGACCGAGTTGAAGATCCCACGGATCTTGTTGACCACCAGGGTGGCCAGCGCCTCACCCTCGACGTCCTCGGCGATGATCACCAGCGGACGGCCCGACTGCTGCACCTTCTCGAGGACCGGGACCAGGTCACGGATGTTCGAGATCTTCGAGGACACGAAGAGCAGGTACGGGTTGTCGACGGCAGCCTCCATGCGCTCGGCGTCGGTCACCATGTAGGGGGAGATGTAGCCCTTGTCGAAGCGCATGCCCTCGGTGAACTCGAGCTCGATGCCGAAGGTGTTGGACTCCTCGACCGTCACCACGCCGTCCTTGCCGACCTTGTCGATGGCGTCGGAGATGGCCTCGCCGATCTCGCCGTCGGCGGCGGAGATCGAGGCCACCTGGGCGATCTGATCCTTGGAGTCGACCTCCACGGCGAGCTCGTGGATCCGGGCCACGGCGGCCTCCACGGCAGCCTCGATGCCGCGCTTGACGCCCATCGGGTTGGCACCGGCGGCCAGGTTGCGCAGTCCCTCACGGACCATCGACCACGCCAGCACCGTGGCGGTGGTGGTGCCGTCACCGGCGACGGCGTCGGTCTTCTTGGCCACCTCCTTCACGAGCGAGGCGCCGATGTTCTCGTACGGGTCGTCGAGCTCGATCTCCTTGGCGATCGAGACGCCGTCGTTGGTGATCGTCGGCGCGCCCCACTTCTTGGCGAGCACGACGTTGCGGCCCTTCGGGCCGAGCGTGACGCGCACGGCGTCGGCGAGCTGGTTCATGCCCGACTCGAGCTTCCGGCGGGCTTCCTCGTCGAACTGGATGGTCTTGGCCATGGGGTCCTCCGTTGGGGGTCGGCTGGCTCGTCGCCGTGAGCCGACCCCGGGGACTCCCCGATCTGGCACTCACACACCACGAGTGCCAACAAGCTAGCACTCCGTGGCCGCGAGTGCTAACCGCCTGCGACCGCCGGGATGATGGAGATCTCGCCGCCCTCGGGGACGGCGGTGGCCGTGCCCTCCATGTAGCGGACGTCGTCGTCGGCCACGAACACGTTCACGAACCTGCGGAGGTTCCCCTCCTCGTCGAAGAGCCGCTCGGCGAAGCCCGGGTGGGAGGCCTCGAGGGCCTCGAGTGCCTCGCTCACCGTGGCGCCCTCGACCTCGACCGTGGACGCCCCGCCGGTGAGCGTCCTGAGGGTGGTGGGGATTCGGATCGTGACCATGTGTGGCTCCCGGGGGGATCGACGTCGCCCCGGCACCCGCCGGAGCGCAGCGGATCCTACCGTCGCCGTGGCTGCGGCACCGAGCCCGAGCGGGCAAGCTGTGGGTGCGTGGAGGATGCACCGAGGTCGCCGAGCGGACTGAGCGTCGTCATCCCCGCGCGGGACGAGGCCGAGACCATCGAGGGCGTGGTCGCCCACGCGCTCGCCTCCGGGGCCGACCAGGTCCTCGTGGTCGACGGCCGTTCGACCGACGACACCGCCGAGCGCGCCCGGATCGCCGGCGCCACGGTGGTCGACCCGGACGCCCTCCATCCCGAGCTGGGACCCACCGTCGGCAAGGGCGACGCGCTCTGGAGGGCCCTGCCGCAGACGACCGGCGACGTGGTCGCCTTCGTCGACGGCGACCTGACCGTGTTCGACGAGCTCATCCCTCGACTGGTCGCCCCCCTGCGCGACGAGTCGATCGTCTTCTCCAAGGCCGACATCCGCCGACTCGACGCATCCGGACACCGCCGCTTCGGTCGGGTCTCACAGTTCACGGCGAGGCCGATGCTCTCGTTGCTGTTCCCCGAGGTCGCCGACGTCACCGAGCCCCTCTCGGGGCAGGTGGCGGCGCGGCGCGAGGTCCTCGTGTCACTCCCCTTCGAGCCCGACTACGGGCTCGAGATCGGCATGCTGCTCGACGTGGTCGCCGCCCACGGTCGGGCCGCGGTCGCCCACCCGGACTGCGGGCGGATCCTGCACGGCGAGCAGACCGACGGCGACCTGGAGGCCATGGCCCGTGTGGTCGCCCGCACGATCCTCGACCGGGCCGGACTCCGCACGGCACCCCGCGACCTGCGACCGCCGCACGCCCCCGTCTGAGGGAGACCGCGGCCGCCCGACGCCAGCGGCGAGGTCAGCTCGGGCGACGGTGCCGGAGGTGCACGGGGAGCTCGAGGTCCACCGGCACGTCGACGTCGCCGGCGACCACGGCGCGCATCACGTAGAAGTCACGGACCACTCCCGGCTCGTGGACACGGATCACGTCCTCGGCGCCGAGGTCGAGCGCGGCGAGGATCCCGTCGAGCCCGGCGGCGCGCTCGCCCGGTGGCCGGGAGAGCACCGCCCCGATCACGTCCTTCCGGGAGAGCGCCAGCAGGAGGGGGCAACCGAAGGACCGGAACGCCGGGAGCGAGCGCAGGATCTGCACCGTCTGCGCCGGCGACTTGCCCAGGTCGGGACCGGGGTCGACCAGCACCCGGGCGGGGTCCACCCCGGCGGCCACCAGCCGGTCGATCCGCTCCCCCACGACGGCCACACCGTCGGTGACCGGGTCGTCGGCGAGCTCGGACGCGTCCAGCCGGACCTTGGGGCGGGCCCGGTTGTAGGTCACGACGACCCGCACCCCCGTCGAGGCGACCACCGAGAGCAGGTCCGGGTCCCGGAGCCCCGAGGGGTCGTTGACGATGGTCGCCCCGGCCTCGACGGCCGCTGCGGCCACCGGCGCCCGGTAGGTGTCCACCGAGATGTCGGGGCCGTCGGCTCCGAACGCCGCCCGGCACGCAGCGACGAGCGGTACCGACCGGGCGGCCTCGACCTCGACCGGGAGCTCCTCCTGGTCGGTGCGCAGCGACTGACCGCCGATGTCGAGGATCGACGCGCCGTCGTCCAGGTGGCGTCGCGCCGCCTCGACCACGTCGCCGGCGTCGACGACCCCACCGGAGAACGACTCGGGCGACGCGTTGAGCACCGCCATCAACCGGGGCATCGGGACGACGCCCGAGACGACCGGACCCTGCACCTCGCTCACCGCACCCTCCCGTCAGCTCCCACTGCCTGATCCAGAAGTTCCTCGGCCACCTCACCCAGGCACTCGGCCGTGTCGTCGAGCGCCCGCTCCCGTCCGAACCGGGCCACGAGGGACACGACCGGCAGGTCGGTCTCGACCGGGTCGGCGTCGCCGACGACGGCGACGCACGGGACGCCCGATGCCCGCGCGAGCTCGGCGACACCCCCCACGACCTTGCCCTCGAACGACTCCGCGTCGAGGTGTCCCTCACCCGTGACCACGACGTCGGCCTCGTCGATCAGGTCGGGCAGTCCCAGCGCGTCGCCGACCAGCTCGACGCCGGGCACCAGGGCGGCACCGACGCAGGCCAGTCCACCCGCGAGTCCGCCGGCGGCTCCCGCACCCTCCAGTTCCGAGACGTCGACGCCGTACTGCTCCCGGTACTGGTCCACGAGCGCCTCGAGTCGGCGGGTGAGGAACGCGACCTGCGCCGGCGAGGCCCCCTTCTGCGGAGCGAACACACGAGCGGCGTCGGTGAACGGGGTGGTGACGTCGCAGGCCACCTCGATCCGCACGCCCCGGAGCTGCGAGGTCGGGTACAGGGCCCGCAGTGCGCCGGATCCACCGTCCGTCGTGGCCGAGCCACCGAGTCCGACCAGCACGTGGGTGGCGCCGGCCTCGACGGCTGCGGCGATGAGTTCCCCGGTGCCGTAGGTCGAGGCCGCCACGGCGTCGACCTCGTCGAGGAGCGCCAGGCCGGACGCCTGCGCCATCTCGATCACCGCTCGCCGTGAGGCGAGCCGCCAACCGGCCTCGACCGGGTCGCCGAGCGGCCCGCTCACGGTCGTGGTGCGGTTGGGTCCTCCCAGTGCGTCGAGCGTTCCCTCGCCGCCGTCGGCCATCGGGACCTCCACCACGTCGTGACCGGCCGCCCGGAGCGGACCGGCGATCGCTGCGGCGGCGTCACGCGCCGAGAGCGTCCCCCGGAACTTGTCGGGTGCCACGACCACTCGCACGGGCGCAGCGTACGACCAACGGGGCCTCCCGGGCGGCGGCGTCGGGGTCGGACACCACTCGGTCGACCCGTAGGCTCGGTGACGTGACCGGACCCGTCCTCGACGTCCCCGTGGTGATCGCCTCCAACCGTGGGCCGGTCTCCTACCGCGACGACGGGGAGGGACTGGTGCCCGTCCGGGGGGGCGGAGGTCTGGTCAGCGGACTGCAGCCGCTGGTCGACTCGGGTCAGGCCCGGTGGATCGCGGCCGCACTCTCCGACGACGACCGGGCGGCCGCGGCGCTGGGGATCCCCGAGCGGTCCGGTCCGGTGCACCTCCTCGACGTCGGTGTCGACGACCTCACCCGCTACTACGACGTGGTGTCGAACGAGGTGCTGTGGTTCCTCCACCACGGGCTGTTCGACGGCGCCCACACTCCCACCTACACCGACGAGTGGCACGAGTCGTGGCAGGCCTACCGGCGCGTCAACGACGCGTTCGCCCACGCCGTCTGCGAGCACAGTCCGACCGGAGCCGCGGTGCTCGTGCAGGACTACCACCTGACCCTGCTCGCGCCCACCGTCGCGGCGCAGCGCCCCGACCTCCGACTGGTGCACTTCCACCACACGCCCTTCGCCGGACCGAGCGAGGTACGACTGCTCGAGCCCACGGCCCTGCGGGAGCTGCTCGACGGGCTCGCCGCCCACCACGCCTGTGGGTTCCACACCGACCGGTGGGCGACGAACTTCCTGCGCTGCGTCGAGGACCGCTCGCTCCCCGCACCCCGGACGTTCGCCTCGACGCTCAGCACGGACCTGGGTGCGATCCGGGAGGTCGCGGCCTCTGCGGAGTGCGCGGCTGCACTCGCTCGACTCGAGGAGCGGGTCGGCGACCGGTTCGTGATCGCCCGGGTGGACCGGATGGAGCTGTCCAAGAACGTCGTGCGCGGCTTCCGGGCCTACGACCTCCTGCTCCGCTCCCGAGCCGAGCTCCGGGGTCGGGTCGTGTTCGTGGCCCACTGCTACCCGTCACGGCTCGGCGTACCGGCGTACCGGGACTACCGGGACCTGGTGGTCGAGACCGTGGCAGAGGTCAACGAGCGCTGGGGTGACGCCGACTGGACGCCGGTGCTCCTGGAGCTCGACGACGACTTCGCCTCGTCGGTCGCCACCTACCGCCGCTACGACGCGCTGCTGGTCAACCCCGTGCGGGACGGCCTGAACCTGGTGGCCAAGGAGGGTCCTGCGGTCAACGAGCGGGACGGTCAGGTGGTCCTGTCGACCGAGGCCGGCGTGTGGACGGAGCTCGCCGGAGCCGTCGACGAGGTCAACCCGTTCGACCTCGTGGGCACCGCCGCCGCCCTCGGTGCCACGATCGACCGCACCCCGACCGACCGCCGGGCCCGCAGCGAGCAGCTGCGCCGTGACGCCGAGGCCCGCACCCCCGGTGACTGGCTGGCCGACCAGCTCCGCGCCGCCAGGTAGCGCGGCACGCTCGGCTCAGGCGTCGAGCCGGGCGAGCAGCTCGACCACCGCGGCCGGACCAGCGACCTCCACGTCAGCGCCCGCCCGCAGCTCGACGGGCGTCTCGGGGCCGACCACGGCGACGGCGAGGGTCGGGCGGCCGGCGACGCGGAGCCGCTCCAGCGCAGCGAGGGCGGGGACGTCGCCCAGGTCGTCACCGACGAAGCACACCGGTCCGGTGAGACCGGCGGCGAGCTCGGACACGACGGTGCCCTTGTCCACGTGCACCGGTGGGTGGAGCTCGACGCTCATCCGGGCCCCCCGGGCCACCAGCCCCGTCCGGTCGGACAGGTCGGCCGCCACCCGACCGACCTCCCCCGCCCTCGAGGGACAGGTCCGGTAGTGCAGGGTGAGCGAGGCCCCCTTGGGCTCCACTCCGACCTCCTCGGGCAACGTGGACCGCGCCAGCTCGACCGCCCGGTCCACTGCTGAACGCCACGTGGCTGCGGCCGGGTGGTCGTCGCGTCGTCCGTCGCGCCGCACCTCGAGCCCGTAGAGCCCGACCAGGGTCACGGCCGGATCAGGGAACCGGCCGTCGAGGAAGGCGAGCGGCCGTCCCGACACGATTGCCACGGCACCCCAACGGGTCGCCGCCTGTGACACGACCTCGGTGACACCGGGTGCGGGAGCTGCAGCTGCGGGATCGTCGACCACCTCGGCGAGGGTGCCGTCGAAGTCGAGCGCCAGGAGCGCTGCGCCGCGCGCCTCGGCGAGGGCTCGGACGAACTCCTCGACGGGGGCCGGCACGGTGCGACGGCCCTGCAGGGTCGGTCCGGGACCCGGTGGCTCAGTTGGAGCCGGAGCTGCCCGAGCTGCCGCCGGACGAACCGGACGAGCCGCTCCCCGACGAGCCGCTGCCGGACGAGCTGCTGCCGGAGGAACCCGACGAGCTCGAACCGGACGAACCGCTGCCGGACGAGCCGCTGCCGGAGGAGCTGCTGCCGGAGGATCCGGAGGAGCCGCTCCCCGACGAGCCGCTGCCGGAGGAACCGGACGAGCTCGAACCGGACGAGCTGCTGCCGGAGGAACCGGACGAGCCGGACGAGCTCGAACCGGAGGACTCGGTCTTCACGCCCACGATGGAGGCCACCTCGGGACCGGTCACCACGATCACCCCGGCGTCGGACGGCTGGTCCTTGGTGAGCTCCGAGCCGTTCGGGAGGGGTTGGACCTGGGCCGAGCTGAGCCCGAGCAGACGGGCCACCGCCTGGGCGCTCGACTCGAATCCGGGCGAGTAGTACACGGTCGTCACGGAGACCTGCGAGAGGGCGTCGACGGCGAGCGAGTTCGAGTAGCCCTGCTGGGCGAGGAACTGCCCGGTCTTGCCGGCGAGGCCGGAGACCTCCGAGCCGTTGGCCACCACGACCTTGACCTGCGACGGGGCACGGTCGGTCGTCGGCACCGTGGTCGTGGGCGCTGCGGTGGTCGTGGTGGTGTCGTCGGTCGAGATCTCGATGCCGGAGTCCGAGGACTGGAAGCCGACGCCACCGGCCCGGAGCAGGAGGATCGCACCGAGCACCACGGCGACACCGACGATGATGAACCCACGCGAGGCGGGCCCGCCGGCACCTGCCGGTCCGGGCGCGGTGCGCGGGCGATCGGTCGTGGTCATGGGCCCAGACCCTAGCCGGGGAGCCCCGTGGGACGCCCGTCGTGCCCCCGGCGGACCGGCACGCTCCACTAGGAAGACCCTGTGGAACCCGGTGGGACCAGCAGGGGGCGTCCGGGGCGCTGGCACCTCGCAGTGGGGCTGCTCGCTGCGGCCGGGCTGGTCGCCTTCGTGCTCCTGGAGCGGGACCAGGTCACCGAGGCACTCCGGCAGGTCCGGGACATCGACCCGGCGTGGCTCACGCTCGGACTGGCCACGAGCGTGTTGTCGATCGTCCTGTTCGCCGGGGTGAGGATCGTGCTGCTCGACGCCGCCGGCGGCCGGCTCGGCCTGGGTGAGGCGACCACGGCGTCGTTCGCCAGCGGCGCCATCGCCGCCACGGTGCCCGGGGGTGGCGCCATCGCGACCGCCTACATGGTCCAGCGCTACCGCGACTCGGGCACCGACGCCGCCGGCGCCACCTGGGTCACGGTCGCCTCGGGAGTCGTCGCACCCGCAGTCCTCGTCGCCGCCACGCTCGTCGGGTTCGCCGTCCTGGGTCAGGGTCCCGCCACGGTGTTGGTGCCGACGGTCGCTGCGGTGGGCCTCCTGGGATCGTTCGTCTGGGTGACCCGCCGTCCGCAGGTGCTGCTCCCGCCGACCCGGGCGGTGGTCCACACCTGGCGGCGCGTTCGCCGGCGCGACCGTGACGACGCCGAGTCCGTGGCCGAGGAGTTCGTCGAACGGTTCGGGGAGATCCGGGCGGGCGGTGGACGGTGGTCGGCGGTCTGGGCCCTGCAGGTGCTGAGCTGGGCCGGCGAGTTCGTGACGCTCGTCGCCTCGATCGTCGCCGTCGGCGGCTCGGTGCCGTGGCAGGCGATCCTCGCTGCGTACGGGGCCAGTCAGCTCGCCGGGGCGATCCCCTTGGTCCCCGGTGGTGCGGGTCAGGTCGAGGCGACCCTCGTCGTGGCGCTCACCGCAGCGGGGATGGACACCGCCACGGCGCTGGCGGCCACGGTGGTGTTCCGGATCGGTTCGCACTGGCTGGTGGTCCCGATCGGCTGGGTCTGCCTGGCGATCGACCGTCGACGTCGTCGAATTCCCCGCGTGTAGTTCGACGCATCGCCTTCACGATCGACGGAACATGCCGATACCTCACTCAGTGGTGGCGTCACGTCACTGAGTGAAATCGGAGATCTGAGTGATCCGAGGGCCCGTCTCGGAGCGCGACCCCGGAGAGGAGGGCCCCGTGGACGATGGGCGCCGTGCACTGATCGAGGACCACGTCGAGCTGGTCGACCGAGTGGTGGCCCAGTTGGGGCCGACGCTGCCGGGCCACCTGGACCGGGGCGAGCTCGTCGCCGCCGGACGGCTGGGACTGACCGAGGCGGCTCAACGCTTCGACCCGGACACCGGCATCCCCTTCGGAGCCTTCGCCATCCACCGGATCCGCGGTGCCGTCCTCGACCTGGCCCGATCGTTCGACTACCTGCCGGCCCGGGTCCGGGCCATGCACCGGCGCGTGTCCGACGCCGCCCAGATCCTCCGGAGCGAACACGGCGAGGAGCCGAGCGACGAGGAGCTGGCCGACGCGCTGATGGTCGACACGATCGACCTGCGCCGGCTGCGTCGCCAGGTCGCCAGCGGGCCGAACTCCTCGCTCGACGCGAGCTCGGCGACCGACCGGCCCCTCGTCGAGACCATCTCCGACCGGGGTCAGATGGACACCGAGGAACGAGCCGAGGAGCACGACCTGCTCGACGGCGTGCGCCGGGCGCTGGACCACCTGCCCGAACGGCTCCGCCTGGTCGTCACGGCCACCTACCTGGAAGGCCGTTCGGGCCTGGAGGTGAGCGAACTGCTGGCGGTCTCACCCGCACGGATCTCGCAGCTCCGCGCCGAGGCGCTCGAACTCCTCCGAGCCGAGCTGACCGACATCGTCGAGGTCAGGATCGGCTGAGGCCCGGTTCCGGGTCGCTCGGTGCGGCCGGGGACTGCGCCCCTGATCCCTCCGACAGCACCTACCTCCCGCTCGGCGGTGCACACCGGCGCTCGGTCACGCCGGACGGACTCACTCCCCGACAGCAGGGGCGTCGAACGGGTCCATCGGCACCGCCCCGTCCTCGAGGAGCGCCCCGGCGATCGCGCCGCGCACCCGGGGCAGCGCGAACTCGGCGAACGACTGGCCACCGTCCGGGTCGAACTCCTCCACCGCCTCCACGAGCTGGAGGCGTCCCCGGACGGTCATGTCGATCCGATCGAGGTGGCGGGGTGCGACGGAGGAGAACTCCCGCACCACCCGCTCCACCAGGGGTGCGGCGTCGGCCACGATCCGCAGCTGCTGGTCGTCCACGGTCGGACCTCAGCCCTGCCGACGCCGGGCCCGCCGGGCCAGACCGATGAGGAGGCCGCCGGCGGCGACCATCAGGAGGGCGCTGATCAGCCGGTCGACCTCGAGTCCGGTCACCGCCAGCGCCTGCGGCGGAGCCTGGACGGTCCCGCCCGACCGGTAGACGGTGGCTCCGGCCACGGCCACCGGCGGCGGCGCTGACGGCTGGGGCGGCGTGGTGTCCCCGGGCACGGTCACGATCGTGGTCGTCCCGAGCACCTCCGCCGTCGTGGTCGTCACCACCTCGGTCGTCGTCGTGACCGGCTCCGTCGTCGTCGTGACCGGCTCCGTCGTCGTCGTGACCGGCTCCGTCGTCGTCGTGACCGGCTCCGTCGTCGTCGTGACCGGCTCCGTCGTCG
>CAIQNH010000117.1 GCA_903873135.1 uncultured Actinomycetes bacterium | reverse complement strand
CGTCAGCGAGAGCCTCGTCCGCACGGGGTACTGCGACAGCTGGTTGCGGATCTCGTCCATCGGCCGGTTCAGGTCGACGGGCACCACCTCGGGCGAGACGTCCGCGTCGGTGACCTCGGGCAGGTACCTCGCCGGGTCGGTCTCGAGCTGTTCGACGAACACCCCCTCAGCGGTGATCTTCCCCAGGCTCTGCCGATCCGCAGAACAGCTCACCCCGATCCCGACCGGACACGACGCGCCGTGCCGGGGCAGTCGGATCACCCGGACGTCGTGGACGAAGTACTTGCCGCCGAACTGGGCACCGATCCCGGTGGCCGCCGCCAGCGCAGCGAACTCGGCCTCGAGCTCCGGCACCCGGATCGCGTGGCCCCGGGCGCTGCCCTCGGTGGGCAGGCCGTCGAGGTAGCGGGTCGTGGCCAGCTTGACCGTCTTGAGGTTCATCTCCGCGGACGTGCCGCCGATCACGATCGCCAGGTGGTACGGCGGGCAGGCGGACGTCCCGAGGGTCGTGAGCTTCTCGGCCACGAAGGCGCGGAGCGAGTCGGGGTTCAACAGCGCCTTCGTCTCCTGGAACAGGAAGGTCTTGTTGGCGCTGCCGCCACCCTTGGTGATGGTCAGGAAGTGGTACTCGTCGCCGTCGACCGCACTCAGGTCGATCTGTGCGGGCAGGTTCGTCCCGGTGTTCACCTCGTCGTACATCGACACCGGCGCCACCTGCGAGTACCGCAGGTTCGTCCCCGTGTAGGTGCGGAACACACCGCGGGCGAGGGCCTCCTCGTCGCCACCGGGGGCGCCGTCCGAGCCGTGGGTCCACACCTGCTGACCCTTCTTGCCCACGATGATGGCGGTGCCCGTGTCCTGGCACGACGGCAGGACCATGCCCGAGGACACCACGGCGTTCTGCAGCATGGTCCGGGCCACGAACCGGTCGTTGTCGGTGGCCTCCGGGTCGTCGAGGATCGCCCGCAGCTGGGCCAGGTGGCCGGGCCGGAACAGGTGCGAGATGTCCCGGATCGACTCGGCCGCCAGCAGCGTGAGCGCATCGCGATCCACCTCCAGGATCCGCTGGCCGCGGTACTCGCCGACGGCGACGAGATCGGCGGTCAGTCGCCGGTACGGGGTCTGCTCGGGCGCGAGCGGGAACATCTCCTGGAACTCGAAGTCGACCATGCGAGCACCCTACGCGTTGGCTCCGTTCGCCGGGATCGGCGGACCGTCCGGCGGTCGCCGAGCGAGCCCTAGGAGTCGGACTCGGGGTCCTCGGGGTCGTCGGGACCGGCACCGTCCGGTCGCTCGGTGATGGCCGAGCGCTGCGACCCGGCCCACGCGAACGCCCGACCGAGCATCGAGCCCGGCTCCGGGTCGAGCACCGGTGCCAGTTCGAGCTGCTCGCCGAGTTCCGGTTCACGCACCGGCTCGGGCTCGGGCTCGGGCTCGGGCTCGGGCTCCGGTGCCGGCTCGGGCTCGGGCTCGGGCTCCGGTGCCGGCTCGGGCTGCGGCTCGGGCGTCGGCTCGGGCTGCGGCTCGGGCGTCGGCTCGGGCTGCGGCTCGGGCGTCGGCTCGGGCTCCG
>CAIQNH010000116.1 GCA_903873135.1 uncultured Actinomycetes bacterium | reverse complement strand
CGTGCCGCTGGCGTCGCCGTGTCGGGTGGTCGACACCCGGTCCGGTGGCGGCGTGATCGCCGCGGGTGGGTCACGGGCGCTGCAGGTCGCCGGGTCGGGCAGCAACTTCGCGGCCCAGGGTGGGACCGCAGGCGGGTGTGGTGTCCCCGACGGGGTGAGCGGGGTGGAGGTGTCCCTCACGGTGATCGGCCCGGTGGGCACGGGGTTCGTGCGGGTCGCACCGAACGACGGGTCGAGTCCGAACGCGGCGTTCGTCAACTACACGGATGCGACCGGGATCACGAACACCGGCAGCATCACCCTGTCGAACACCGAGGCGCGGGACGTGATCGTCCGGAACTTCGGTGGCACGATCCAGGTCGCCCTGGACGTGCAGGGCTTCTACACGACCACCGCCGGGCAGGGTTCGCGCTACCAGACGATCACGCCGTGTCGGACCGTCGACACCCGCAACGCCGGTGGCCCCCTCGCCGCCGGTCAGACCCGCACCTTTCAGACCGCCGGTGATCGGGGCGAGTTCCCCGCCCAGGGCACCGTGTTCCGAACCGGCTGCGGGATCCCACAACGCGCCGCGGCGGTCGAGGCGTCCCTCACCGCGGTCACGCCGACCGGCTCGGGGTTCACCCGGCCCGGCCCCGCCGGGAGCATCGCCACAGCGACGTTCCTCAACTACACACCGGCCGGTGGGATCACCAACACCGGGACCATCCCCCTCGCACTCGGTGGCGCGACCGACCTGGGGATCACGAACCTCGGTGGCAGCGCCGCCTACCTCGTCGACGTCCTCGGCTACTACGAACCACCCGTCGCGTTCCCCCGCTCCGCCGAGACCATCGCCACCGGCAGCCGGCACACCTGCATGATCGTCGGCGGCGGACAGGTCCGCTGCTGGGGAAACAACTCGGCCGGACAGCTCGGCGACGGCACCACGTCCAATCGGACCACCCCCACGCCGGTGTCCGGATCCTCGGGCGTCGTCGACCTGACCGAGGTCGTCCAGATCGCCGCTGGAGCGAACCACACCTGCGTCCTCATCGCCGACGGCACCGCCCGCTGCTGGGGAAACAACTCGTTCGGACAGCTCGGCGACGGCACCACCACCCAACGCCTCACCCCCACCACCGTCCCCGGCCTCACCGGAGTCGTCCAGATCACCGCTGGGTTCGCCCACACCTGCGCGCTCCTCGACGACGGCACCGCCCGCTGCTGGGGCGACAACACCACCGGCATGATCGGCGACGGCACCACCACGCAGCGCCTCACCCCCACCACCGTCTCCGGACTCGCAGGAGTCGTCCAGATCAGCACCGGTGAGTCCCACGCCTGCGCACTCCTCGCCGACGGCACCGCTCGCTGCTGGGGCGACAACACCTACGGCCAGCTCGGTGACGGCACCACGTCGAATCGGACCAGCCCGACCGTCGTGCCCGGACTCGCAGGAGCCATCGCCCTCGGCAGCGGGGGGCGACACTCCTGTGCCCTCATCGCCGGAGGCACCGCCCGCTGCTGGGGGCTCAACTCGGTCGGCCAGCTCGGCGACGGCACCACGTCGAATCGGACCAGCCCGACGGCGGTCGTCGGCCTGAGCGGCGCCGTGCAGATCGCCGTCGGCGCAGGCCACACCTGTGCCCTCATCGCCGGAGGCACCGCCCGCTGCTGGGGGTTCAACTCGAACGGTCAGCTGGGCGACAGCACCACGACCGACCGCGCCCTGCCGGTGACGGTGCCGGGGTTCGCCGGCGCCGTCCAGATCGCCGCCTCGACGGCCGTCGTGTTGGACGGCATGCACACGTGCGCCGTCCTGGCGGGGGGAACCGTCCGCTGCTGGGGGGGGAACGGGTCGGGCCAGATCGGGGACACGTCGGTGACCGACCGACTCTCCGCCACGACGGTCAGCGGGCTGTCCGGAACCGTTGAGGTTACCAGTGGCAGATACCACTCCTGCGCACTCCTGGCCGATGGAACCGTCCGCTGCTGGGGAAACAACTCGTTCGGACAGCTCGGCGACGGCACCACCACTTCGCGTCCCACCCCGGCGGTCGTGTCCGGTCTTACCGGCGCCGTCCAGGTCACCGTTGGCACTTCCTACACCTGCGCCCTCATCGCAGATGGAACCGTCCGCTGCTGGGGGCTCAACTCGGTCGGCCAGCTCGGCGACGGCACCACTGATGAGCGCCTCACGCCCACCACCGTCTCCGGCCTCACCGGCGTCGTCCAGATCACCGCCGGCCGTGGGCACACCTGCGCCCTCCTGGCGAACGGCACCCGCTGCTGGGGCGACAACTCGTTCGGACAGCTCGGCGACGGCACCACCACCCAACGCACCTCCCCCACCATCGTGCCGGCGCTGACACCGGTCCCGAACATCTTCGGAGGAGCCGTCCAGCTCGTCGCCGGTGGCGGCCACACCTGTGCGACCCTCACCACCGGGACGGTCCGCTGCTGGGGGAGAAACGCCTACGGCCAGATCGGCGACAACACCACCACCCAACGCAATGCCCCGACTGCCGTCCCGGGGCTCACCGGAGTGGTCCGGATCACCGCCGGAGCTGACCACACCTGCGCCGTCAGGTTCGACAGCACGGGCCGCTGCTGGGGAAGCAACTTCACGGGTCAGATCGGTGACGGATCGACCGGCACCGACCGCACCACACCGACCGCCGTGTCCGGGCTCACCGGTGCCACCCGCGTCAGTGCCGGCGGGGACCACACGTGCGCAGTGACTGCCGACGGCACCGCCCGCTGCTGGGGCGACAACACCTACGGCCAGCTCGGCGACGGCACCACCACGCTGCGCCTCACGCCCACCGCCGTCTCCGGCCTCACCGGCGTCGTCCAGATCAGTGCCGGCACCGCCCACGCCTGTGCTGCCGTCGCCGACGGGACAGCCCGCTGCTGGGGCGAGAATCTCTTCGGACAGCTCGGTGACGGCACATACATCCAGCGGGAGTCACCGACACTCGTGACCGGCCTCGCCTGACCCCACTTCCGAGAGCGGGGTCGTGCGCAGCGGGCGTGTCGCGCTGGGCAGCCTCGGAACCGGCGACGGCCTGGTCTCAGCGGCGACGGTCGGCGCTGCGGACGGCCGCCGCACCGAGCTGCGCGATCCGCAGGTCGCCCACCGGGGTGCCGCTGCCCCGGTTGCACACGTAGGCGACACTGAGCTCACGGGTCGGGTCGCACCAGGCGCCCGATCCACCCAGGCCGAAGTGGCCGAAGGCCGAGTCGACCATGCCGTTCGAGGTGAACACCCGGTGGAAGCCGAGACGCCAGTGCATCGGCATGACCAGCACCAGGTCGGGCCCGTGTCCGTGCACCTCCGACATGGTCCGTACCCGGCCGGGTGAGACCAGCCGGACCCCGTCGACCGACCCGCCACCGGCCAGCGCCGCGTAGAGCTTCGCCAGCGACCGCGCGGTGAAGAAGCCGTTGGCCGCCGGGATCTCGGCGTCCATCACCTCGGGGGCACCGAGCACCTCGTCCACGCCGCGGGGTGCGAGCGCGTTGGCCAGTCGTCGCGTGTTGACCGGACCCGGGAGGGCCGAGACGACCTTGCCCATCTGCTTGGACACCCGCTTCTCGATCCGGCGCAGCGGCTTCCACGGCATCCGCGGCAGCATCATCGGCTCGAGCGGCGCGACCCGGGACCGCTGCGACGCCGGCAACCCGATGCTCAACCCGTCCAGACCCAGCGGCTCGGCCAGGTCGGTGCGCACCACGTCGCCGATGCTGCGGCCGGTCACCCGTCGGACCAGTTCGCCGGCCAGCCAGCCGTAGGTCAGGGCGTGGTAGCCGTGCTTCGTCCCGGGCTCGTAGGCCGGGGTGGCCGCAGCGAGCGCAGCGGTCATCCGGTCCCAGTCGAGCATGGCCGTGGCGTCGGGCACGAGACTGCGGATCCGGTGCAGTCCAGCGGAGTGCGTGAGCACCTGGGCGACCGTCAGCCGATCCTTGCCGGCGGCGGCGAAATCCGGCCAGTAGTCGGCGACCGGTGCGTCCACGTCGATCAGCCCCCGGTCGGCCAGCAGGTGCACTGCGGTCGACGCGACGCCCTTGGTGGTCGAGAAGCACATGGCCAGCGTGTCCCG
>CAIQNH010000115.1 GCA_903873135.1 uncultured Actinomycetes bacterium | reverse complement strand
CTCCAACGGTGCGTCAGGTGCGAGCTTCTCTCCGGGTGGCTCGCCAGTGTTTGTATCCGGTGGTGAGCACGCCACCAGAATCAGTCCAAGTGCAGCGGCCGCGATGGCGGCGCGCGGCAAAGAGCCTCGCCTCATTGGTATTTCCTCCCAGTTTGGTGACGGAACGATACATGGACGACCTGAGCAGATGACGAGGTTCCTGGCGGCGAGCGATCTCACCTGACGGGCGGCGTCAGTCTTAGGGCCCGGTCGGGGGCAGGACCCCGCCGCAAGGCATGATCGTCTCTCCCTGCCGGAGTCTCCCCGGGGCCTGTGGATAACCTCACGCCGGCCGCCGGTGCAGTCGGGGCCTCGGCGATCGCCTCCGAGCCTCTCGTCGGGCGAGGATCGACCTCCGGCGGATCCGGCGGCGGGTGTTGGCCGCCTGGCTCCGGCGGCGGCGTCGGGAGCCGTGATACCTGGGCATCATCGGGCTCCGGCGTGCTCGTCGAGCTCGAGGAGGATCCTCCTGGCGTACACGAGCGCCCGGCGGATCTGGGTGCGGTCGGCGATGAGGGCCTTACTGGCGGCCTTGTGCAGCAACGCAGCGAGCTCGAGCGCATCGACCTGGCGGTCGGCGGCGGCGTAGTCGGTGGTCACGTTGATCCTCCGGGTCGGGGGTGCAGGCGGTCGAGCAGATCGACGAGGGCGTCGGCATGGCACGCCTCGTCGGGTCGGCAGTAACAGGCGAGCCCGGCGGCGTCGGCCAGCGGTGCGAGCCACTCCCGGAGGTCGTCGTCGGTCCGGGCGTCGAGGTCGGCGGCGTGGGCGGCGATCGCACCGGCCCGGTCGTGGACGATCCCGCAGACCGGGCAGACCTCACCGATCGGGTGCGGGTTGCCCCATCGGGAGGGTCGTGCCACGAGCCGGACGCCGGCCGGTAGCCGGTCCCGCTGGCCCCGTCGCTGGTGGCGGTAGCGGGCGCTCACGAGACGGCCCCGCAGATGCCCCGATGTAGGACAGTAGGACGGTAGGACGTCCTACTCGGGGTCTCGCCGGAGAGGCCGAGATACCCCCAAACCCTTACAAATACAGACGATCGAGAGGACTTACATGTGCATCCCGTGAGAGGTCGAGTAGGACGTCCTACCGTCCTACTCGTCCTACTCGTCCTACCCTCGGCGGTCCTCATGCCGACCTCCGCCCGGGTCGGTAGCCGTCGTCGGTCTCGACGATGAGCCCGAGATCGAGGGCATGCTCGATGGCCTCGTCGGTCGTGACGTACTGCCGGTGCCTCGAGCTCATGGCCCGATTGCAGTCGGTCCTCGTGGCGGTCCCGACCCTGCCGACCTTGCGAGCGATCGTGTCGGCGGCGGCGTCGAGCGCCCGGGTGCGCTGGTCGTGCTCGAGGGCCCGGTCCCGGCCGACGAGGATCGCCCGGTGCTGGCGCTCCCGCTCCCCGGCGACCTGGGCCACGGCGGCGATGCAGTAGTCCCGGACACCGGCCGACGTCTCGACGAGCACGCCGGCGAGCCGCCAGTCGTCGACGGTGACCTCGAGCCGCCCGGCGAGGAGTGCGAGCAACGCCCCGACCTTGAGCCGCAGTAGGTCATCGTGCGCACGCCACGGGTCGACCTCGAGGCGGCGGGACTGCACCGCCCGCCGGCGGTCGACGACCTCGGCGATGATGTCCTCGGCGACAGCGACGGTCCGCCAGCGGTACGGACCGCCGGTGACCTCGAGCCGGTCGAGGTCCCGGGGCGTCGGCGGAGCCCAGGTCCATCCCGGCCACGTCGGGATCTCGTCGGGCGGGTGAGGGTGGTCGGCGGCGACCCACACACATCGTTGCGGCGTGCCGGCGTCGACGTCCTCGAGGAGCGGCCCGGCCTTGGTCGGTTGCAGCCCGACGAGCACCGAGTAGGTGGCCTGCCCCGCCGGGATGATGCGCCGGCGCTCGGCGCTGGCGTTGGCGTTGCCGATCGGCGCATCAGTCCACGCACTCCGCAGCGTCGAGAGCAACGTCGAGCCCTTGCGGCTCCCGAGCTCGCCCAGGGCGGAGCCCTCGTCGACGGTCACGAGCGCCCGGTAGCGGACCTGCCGCTTGACCTTGTGGGTCTTGCCGGTGCCATCGTCCTCGGGCACGAGCTCGTGCAGGAGCTCGACGAGCCCCTCCCCGGATCCGATCGGGGCGACCGGGACCTCGGGCGGTAGTGCGATGAGCTCGGCGGCGACACGACCGGCGGCCGACTTGCCAACCCCGGGCGGACCGACGGCGACGATGTACGTCGTGAGCCCGACGGGTCCGCCGACGATGCCGGGGATCTTGATCGTGTGCGGGACGGCGACGGCGACCCGGGCGAGGACCGCCCCGAGGAGGGCGTCGGGCGACACGAGCCGGGCGTGAGCGGCATCTCGGACCGCCCCGAGCTCGGGGCGCTCCGCCCAGACCTCGGCGGGGAGTACCGGCGGCCCATTGACCTCGGCGACGTCCTGGGCGGCCTCGAAGGCGGCGAGCTCGGCATCGGCGGCCGCCCGCTCGTCGGGGGTCACGCGGCGACCTCGTAGGCGATGTCCATCATGCGGACCGCCTCGAGTCCTCGGAGCGCCCGGGCGAGCCGGGGCCCCGGGGCGACCTCGGGCCTCGGGTGCGCCTCGGGATGATGG
Source organism: uncultured Actinomycetes bacterium (assembly GCA_903873135.1). Lineage (GTDB taxonomy): Bacteria > Actinomycetota > Acidimicrobiia > Acidimicrobiales > Microtrichaceae > SXMI01. The sequence goes on along the minus strand of CAIQNH010000115.1, from coordinate 6,480 downwards.
TGGGCGTGCTCGGGCCACCACGGCGATCGGCCGAGTGTGGCGAGGCGGCCCAGGGCGTCGAGGCGGTCGTCGTCGAGGCGGGCGAGCTCGACCTGGAGCTCGTAGGCACGCTCGACCGCCCGGCGATACCGCTGGCGCTCGTGCTCGACCTCGGCGGCAACCTCGGGGGCCATCATCGGACCTCAATGTCCGGTGCGATCATGATCGTGAGCTCGGGGTCGATCATGTCGATCATCACCCCGTCAGGAGTGTGCTGGCACTCGCTCATCCCCATGATCGACACGCACGAGCACAGCTCGAACGTGATGGGCTGTGGTGTGCCCTTGACGTAGGTGTTGACGGTTGCGTGGGCTCCGTCGTGATACGCCAGCCGCTCGCAACCGAGATCCCCATCGCCGCCGACAGCGCCGCAGAGCGCCAACTCGCATCCACGCCCGTAGGTCAATGGCTCGAGCTTGAGGATGACCGGGTAGACGTCGTCAGGATGAGCTATCCGATAGACGTCGTCGCCACGCTTGTTGAGACGATGAGGGAGGAGCACGGCGACGATGTCCTCGATCCCGACCGAGTGATCGTCCTCCCGTGCGAGAGCGGCCCGCAGCCGGACCGACTGATACCGAGCCGAGCTCGAGTCGTTGATCGGCAGATTGGGGAGGTCGTTGGACACGAGCGGTCGCCCGAGACGCATCTCCAGACAAGCCACACACAGGAGCCCGCCAGTTGGTGCCAGACCGCCAGCGGCCCAGACCTCGGCGGTGACCATGTAGACATCTCCGCTCGAGTGGGTGCAGATCCCGCAGTCGAGGCACTCGCCGTAGTGGTCGCCTCTGCGCTCACCGCACGAGCACCGTCCGGTCGTGAGCCGCTCATCGGGAGCCAGACCGGGTAGTGCGACCTGGGCGGCGCTAGCCTCGTCGTGATCCTCCACCCGAGTGATTGCCCCGGCGGCCGGCGTTGCGAGCGCCGGTCGTCGTCGTTTTGCGCTCACCCGTCGTCACCGCCCCGTGCCCGGCGGCGAGCCTGGGCGGACTTGAGGGCGAGCCCGTGCATGTGCGCCTTGCGGAGGTGCTCGGCACGGCGACGGCGCTCGGCCGGCGACAGCGTGCCGTCCGGGTCGACCTCACGCTCGAACCGATCGAGGGCGGCCCGGCGGGCGGGTGCTGTACGGGCGGACGGGTCGGCGGTGTTGGCCCACGAGGCGTGGGCGGCGGCCCGAGCACGGAGGGAGCGCTCGGAGGGCGTCAATGGCATGGCGGGGCTCCAGGTGGGAGCGGCGTCGCCATCGCCGGTGGGCATCCATGCCGTTAGCGTCGGTTGAGCACACCCTACATGCGGTCTGCTCGGCGATGAGCACCTAGAGGTTGATCGTCGCCCTCGTACGGGTCCCGAGCGCCCGGATCTCGGAGCGGACCCGCTCGACCGGGATGCTCCCGACGGTGCCATCGGCTCGGCCGTACTCGAGGTCCGTGGCGGTGCAGTCGGGATGATCGACGAGCTCGACGACCGCTCGGAGCGACCGGGGCATCCCGGTGTCGGGATCGACCCGATCATGCCGGCGGCGGTCCCGGACGATCCGCTCGACGACCTGGCGCTCGACCGGGTGGATCGTGCGGGTGTCGATGACCTCGAACACCGACGACCACAACATCCCGATGGATGTCTCCCGGACGTCGGCGACGATCCCGGTCCCGGCGACCTTGTAGCGGAGACGGACCGGCGCATCGGATCGCTCGGCGACGGCGACGTCGATGGCGATCTCGTAGTCGGTGGGCGGTATGTGCTTGATGATGTCCCCGGTCGTCGTGTCGCCCACGATGAGCCCGCCGGGATGATCGACGAGGGCTCGGCCCAGGTAGCCGACGAGGTCGACGAGCTCGGCGGACGTCTCCTCGTCGTCGGTGGTCACTTGATCCGGTCCACGGGTGAGAGCCGGCGGTGAGCGTCGACGGCCCGGCCAGCGGCGGCGGATCGCCCGTACCGCCGGACCATCGCCGGCGACGTCCAGCCGGCGAGCATCATGAGGTCTCCCTCTTGTCCGCCGGCGGCGAGCCACGCATGAGCGAAGCTGTGCCTGAGTTGGTGCGGGTGGAGCCCGTCGATCCCGGCGGCGGTGCCCCGCTTGCGGACGATCTGGGCGATGCCGGACGGCGTGAGCGGCCCGAGCCGGCCGACCCACAACTCGGCGGCGTCGGCGTGCGGGTGAGCTCGTCGGGCCCGGAGGTACTTGTTGAGGGCGTCGAGGGTCCGGTCGCCGACCGGGACGGTCCGGGTCTTGTCACCCTTGCCCGAGACGACGATCACCCGATACTGCCGATCGACGTCGTCGAGCATCATCCCGGCGACCTCGCCCAGTCGGCACCCGGTGTCGGCGAGCACCATGAGCAACGCCAGGTCCCGCCGCTCGTCGAAGCTCCTCCCCTTGCACGCAGCGAACAACTCGACGAGCTGGTCGTCGGTGAGCACGGCCGGCGGAACATCGGGAACGCTCGGGGCCGTCATGCGATGCATCGGGGAGACCTCGAGCTCGTCCTCCCGGACGAGCCAGTTGAAGAACGAGCGCAGGTGGCGGAAGTGCAGCGCCACGGTCCCCGGGTTGACCTGCTCGTGCAGATCGTTGAGGTAGGCGGTGACGTCCCGACGGCCGACCTTTTCGATCATGGTCGGCCGATCGTGCTCGTCGAGCCACGCCTCGAGCCGGGTGACGGCCTGTCGGTAGAGGTCCCGGGTGCGCTCGCTGCGCCGCCGGGCCCGGAGATCGTCGAGATAGTCCTCGAGGGCGGCGTCGAGTGGGATGCCGTTAGCCTTGCGCTTGCTCATGAGGTCGTCTCCTCCTGGGCCACGGCCGGGGCAGTTGACGCTGCGCCCGGCCAACTTTTTTGGTCAATCCGGGCCGACACGAGCAGCAAGCGACTCCTGAGCAGCGAGCGATTGCATCTCCCGGAGCCCTCACGATAGCCCGTAATCGCCTGCTCGTCGAGCGTTGTGCAACACTCCGGGACGGCCCTCGAGGGGCCTACTCCCCTAGTATTTATTGGGATCGTGGGCCGGGTGGGAATCGAACCCACGACCGAGCGATTATGAGTCGCCTGCTCTGACCACTGAGCTACCGGCCCGGCCGGAGCGTAGGTCCTGTCGTCCCGCGCAGTCTCAGGTCGTGCCGTCCCGCACGATGGCAGCGGCCACACGGAGCAGGAGCACGACGCCGAGGAAGAGTCCCCCGGCGCCGAGCAGGACGACGAGCCGGGTGTCGCCACCCAGTCGTGGGCCCACCTCGAGGCCCATCACCAGCACGGACACCACGGCGAGCGTGGCCCCCACGAACGCCAGCGTGACCCGGTTCCACAGGGTCCGCTGGAACCGGTCCTCGTCCTCGGCCTGGACGGTCCGGAACTGCAGGGAACCACGTGAGGCCAGCGCCAGGGTGCGGGCCACGTCGGCGGGCAGGCGACGGAGCACCGGGAGTTCCTCGAGCAGCGCCTGCTGCAGCATCTCCGTCGGGTCGCCACCCTGGTCCTGGGCCGCCTGCTGGGCCAGGTCACGTCCAGCGGCGACGACGGAGAACCCGGGGCTGAGCACGCCCAACGTGCCGTCGAGCGTGACGAGCGCTCGCATGAGCACGACCAGGTCACCGGGCAGGCTGATGTCGAACTCGCCCAGCACGGGGATCAGGTCGGTGAGGGCCTGCACGCTCACCCCTCCGCCCGGCGAGACGTTCTCGGCCAGCAGTCGGGCGAGCGAGCGGTCCAGCCGGTCCCGGGAGACGTGGGCGCCCACGTCGGCCACGCGCTCCACGCCGTCGCGGAGCATGCCGGCATCCCGTCGGACGAGCGCGATCAGCATGTCGATCACGGCCTGCTCCTGGATCGAGTCCAGTCGGCCGGTCGCGCCGTAGTCGATCATCCCGAGCGTGCCGTCGTCGAGCACCATCACGTTGCCCGGGTGCGGATCGGCGTGGAACACCCCGCGCTCGAGGATGTTGGTGATGTTGACCGACAGGAGCTGCCGTGCCAGCGCGTCACGGTCGAGGTCGCGGTCGGCGGGCACCTCGGACAGCGGCACGCCGTGGAGACGCTCCTGCACCATCATCCGTCGGGTGCAGAGCTCGGGGTGGACCGACGGCACGCGGACCGGTGACTCGTCACGCTCGGCCATGTCGTGCATGAACCGGGTCGACTGCGCCTCACGGGTGAAGTCCAGTTCGGACCGCAGACTGCGGCCGAACTCCTCGGCGAGCGTCGAGACCCGCAGGTCCCGGCCGATCACGGACCGCCGCTCGGCCAGTCGGGCGAGCTGGTTCAGCGCGGCCAGGTCCCGCTCGATCGCAGCGTCCACGCCGGGACGCTGGACCTTCACCACGACCTCCTCGCCGTCGCGGAGCACGGCGGTGTGGGTCTGCCCGATCGAGGCCGACGCCAGCGGCTCCCAGTCGAAGTCGTCGAAGACCTCCTCCACCGGTCGACCGAGCTCGGCCTCGAGCACCCCGCGCACGGCCTCGGCGGAGATCGGGTTCGAGCGGCTCTGGAGCTTGGACAGCTCCTCGCAGACGCTCGCCGGGAGCAGGTCGATCCTGGTCGCTGCGATCTGACCGAGCTTCACGTAGACGCCCCCGGCCTCCTCCAGCGCCTCCCGGAGCCGAACCGGTGCCGGGGCGAGACCGGCGTCGTCGTCGGTGCCGCCGCGGACCCGACCGAGCAACTGGTGGCGCCGGAGGATCCCGATCAGCTCCCGGTAGCGGCTGAGCGGTTCGAGCTTGGACCGCACCCCGGAGATGGGTCGGGGTGCTGCCACCAGCCCAGCGCGGTCGCCCCGGGCGAGCGTCCCCGGTCGCGCGAACAGGTCGTTGGCCACGAGCAGGGCCATGGTCAGCGGCACCGCGAGCAGCACCGTGAACACTCCGAGTCGGTCCGCGCCCCAGTCCCAGTCGAGCAGCGACGCCGTGACCACGAGGGCGACGATCCACGCCACGACGGCGGCGACGACGGTCTGCAGCCACCCGCGCCGCACCCCGAGCAACCGGACGGCCACGAACGTGGCGGCGACGAACACCACCACGGCCACGACCAGGAGCACCACGTCCCGCACCGCACCGACGAGCGCCAGCACCGGGATCACCGTCTCGTTCACGCACCGACCTCCGTGACGGACCGTCCGGTGGAGGTGCCGCCGACCGTGGCCACGGCCGAGGCCGAGCCGGTGTCGGCGGCCGGCAGCTCCACGCCGACGGCCAGGTTCCAGATCATGGCGAGCAGGTGGCCGAGCGCCGCACCACCGACCACGTCGAGCGGCAGGTGCGCCGCCACGTGGACCCGGGCGAATCCCACCACGGGCGCCAGCACCCGGAGCAGGAGCCCGAGCTCGGGGGTGAGCGCCGGCGCAGCCACGCCGGCGGTGGCGAAGGCGACCGTGGCGTGGCCCGAGACGAATCCGTAGCCGGTCCGGGGCGTGCCCCAGCGCAGGCGGGTGCCGTCGAGCTCGTCGTCGGGCCGGCCCCGTTGCACCGCGTTCTTGACGACCGACGCCAGACGCCAGGCCACGACACCCACGACGATCGTCCCGACCGCCGGCCGCCACGAGCGGGTCTGCCACCAGACCAGCGCACCGGAGACGAACGGACCCCACAGCGAACCCAGCTGCATCGGCAGCCACAGCACGGCCTCGAGCCAGTTGGGCAGGCGGTTGACGCGGGCGAACACCTCGCCCTCGGCGTGTGAGGTCCCCTGTCGGGCGAGGGCACCGGAGCCGACCAGCACCCCAGCGGCCAGGACGGCCGAGGCCAGGTCACGGGGGCTGCGCTCGACGACGGTCGGCGGAGTCGTGCGGTCGGTGCCGGCCATCGGACGATCACCGTACCGTGCCCGCCGCCCGGGGCCCGAGGCTCAGGTCCGGGTGCGGATCCTGCGGGCGCCGACGGTCTCCACCAGGAACCCCTCGACCTCGAGCTCCGGCATGGGCCGGGAGAACAGCCAACCCTGGGCCCGGGTGCAGCCCAGCTCGATCAGGGCGAGTCGTTGCTCCTCGGTCTCGACCCCCTCGGCGACGGACTCGATGCCCAGGGCGGCGCAGAGGTTCAGCACCGCCTCGATCAGGCTCGCTCCGACCGGCTCGGTGATCGTCGAGACGAAGGACCGGTCGATCTTGAGGACGTCGATCGGGAACCGCTGCAGGTGCGACAGCGAGGAGTACCCGGTGCCGAAGTCGTCCATCGCCAGTCGGACCCCGAGCCCCTTGAGGCCCTCGAGCCGTTCCTGGGCGGTCGCCGGATCCAGGTTCAGGGCGCTCTCGGTGATCTCCAGCGTGAGGCGCTCGGGCGGCATGCCGGTGTGCTCGAGCTGGGCCCTGACCCGGTCGACCACCCCGGCGTCCTGGAGCTGCCGGGGTGCCAGGTTGACCGCGAGCGCCGGCCGGTCGACCCGACCCTCGACCGTCGGCCAGTCGGCTGCGGCGGCGCAGGAGCGACGGAGCACGTAGGTGCCGATCTCG
>CAIQNH010000114.1 GCA_903873135.1 uncultured Actinomycetes bacterium | reverse complement strand
CGCCCTGCAGAACACGAGCGTGCGCAGTCCGGATCGGACCAGCCGGCTGGCCACGAGCGTGGTCTCGGCGTGCAGCGACCACCGGGGTGGCTCGTCGGTCCCATCGAACACCTCGGCAGCGGCCTCCGGATTCCACAGCACGATCGTCCGTTCCCCCCGGGGCGCCCCGTCGTCGGTCACGCTCTCCACCTCCCGGCCGCACAGGCTGGTGGCCAGCTCGGCGGGCCGGGCGATCGTCGCCGAGCTGAACGCGAACGTCGGGTCGCCACCGTGGTGCGCGGCGAGCCGCCGGAGTCGACGGAGCAGGTGGCCGGTGTGGCTCCCGAACACGCCGCGCAGCACGTGCAGCTCGTCGACCACCACCAGGTCGAGTCGACCGAGGAACCGACCCCATCGACCGTGGTCGGGGAGGATCCCGTGGTGGAGCATCTCCGGGTTCGTGACGATCACGTCGGCGTGGTTGCGGACCCAGTTGCGTTCCTCACGGCTGCAGTCACCGTCGTAGGCGGCCGCCGTCACGCCGGGGAGTCTCCACGACGCGAACGAGCGCAACTGGTCCCGGGCGAGCGCCTTGGTCGGGAAGACCATGCAGACGCTGCGGCCCCGCAGGGCAGCCTCTGCGGCCGGGAGCTGGTAGGCGAGCGACTTGCCCGAGCCCGTGCCGGTGCTGAGGACCACCGACCGACCCGCGCGCAGCGCCCCGGCGGCCTCGGCCTGGTGGGTCCACAGATCCCCGTGCGGCAGGTGGGTGCCGACGGCGTCGTCGACCGGCGGTACGAGCGGAGCGGTGCGGCCGGGGCGGGACGGTTGGTGTTCGACGTGGACGAGCCGGGGGTCCTCGGCCCAGCCGGTGACGAGCTCGTGGATCCGGCCGGACCGGTCGTCGCCGTCGTTGGTCGTGGTCCTGCGCCCCATGTGGAGGGGAGGCTACGGGCCGACTCCGACGGTGGGTCGGCAGCGCCGGCCGTAGGATCACCGCGTGCTGTTCGACGTGGCGACCGAGCGGGTCGGGGAGTGGTCGCGACTGCGGGTGGTCGGCGACGTCGACCTGGCGTCCCTGCCGTCGTTGCGCTCCGCGCTCGACGCCGTGGACTCGCCCTCGGTCGTGGTGGACCTGGACTCCGTCGGTGTGCTCGACCCGATCGCGCTCGGTGCGCTGCACGCTGCCGCGCTCCGCTGCTCACGGCGTTCGGGCCGGTTCGTCGTGGCCTGCCCGCCGGGTGCGGCGCGTGACCTGCTCGCCGAGCTCGGGCTGGACTCGGTGTGGGAGGTCGTCGCCGCGGCCGACGACGTCACCGGCGCCTGAGGGCTGGGCTCAGTCGTCGGTCCAGGACTCGTCGACGGCGTCGGGGACCGCCGGTGGTACGCCGGCCCGACGGGTGGCCCGGCCGAGCAGGTGGCTCGCCGCCGGGGTGGTCCACAGCTGGAGGAGCAGGGCGAGCACCAGCAGCGCTGCGGCGCTCCACGACGGGGCACGCAGGGCGGCGGCGGCGAGGGTGGCGACCAGCGACAGGGTTGCCGGCTTGGTGGCCACGTGGATGCGGGCGTAGACGTCGCGCATGCGGTACATGCCGAGCGCCGCCACCAGCGCCAGGGCGGCGCCGGCGACCAGGAGGAACCCGGCCACCACGTCCCGGGCGACGCCGATCACGACCTGGTCCGATCCACGAACCGCGCCACGGCCACGCTGCCCAGGAAGGCGAGCAGGGTGAGCAGCAGGATGAGCACCGCGACCGCCGGCAGGTAGGACCACGCGGTCAGCACCGCCAGCAGGTTGACGATCACCGACGTGACCAGGTCCAGTCCGACGGCCCGGTCGGGCACGGAGGTCGACCGGGCCACGTGGACGATGCTCAGGATCCCGGCGGCGCTCAGCAGCACGGTGGCGACCACCACGGCGACGATCACCTCG
>CAIQNH010000113.1 GCA_903873135.1 uncultured Actinomycetes bacterium | reverse complement strand
GGTCATGAACCCCAGCCCGAAGCCGGCCTCACGCCCCAGGGTCACGTCGTGCTGGATCGGGAGTCGGACCCGGGTCGCCTCGGCGAGCAGGTCGGCCGGCAGCACCCGGTCCGCGCCCGCCAGGTCGCCGAGCAGGCCCTCGTAGAACGCAGCGAGCGCCGAGGTGCACCCGTAGGAGCCGAACGCCGGGTTCCACTCCCCCGCCGTCTCCGGACCCGCCTCGGCCAGGAGCGGAACCGGGTGGTCCATCGTCAGGTCGTAGGTGACGGAGATGCGCGGCCCGACCGACGGGTAGTCCTCCGCCCCCACCCGCAACCACAGGTCGTCGGCGGGCACCCCGTACGGGTCGAGCACCGCACGGCGGCAGTAGCGGTCGAAGGGCTCGCCCGTGAGCGACTCGATCGCCTCGCCGAGCAGGAACCACCCGCCGAACTCGGCGTAGGCCCGATCCAGCCCGAACCGCCACACCGCCGGCGGCTCGGCGGCGTGCAGCCACCCCACGCGGAGCGAGGGGGGCAGCACCCGGGCGAGGACCGTGTTGACCGAGTGGAGCCCGGCGGTGTGGTCGAGCACCTCGGCCACGGTCCGCTCGGCGATCCAGGGAGTGGCCAGCCCGTCGACCACGTCGCCCAGTCGGTCGTCGAGGCTGAGCTCGTCCTCGGCCACGAGCCGGAGCACGGCCACGGCCACGATCGGCTTGGCCGTGCAGTAGAGCGACGCGAGCGTGTCGGTGCGGTACGGCTCGTGCCGGTGCGTCCGGCCCGTGGCCACGTCGACGAGCACCTCGCCCCCGCGGCGGACGGTCAGCTGCGCCGCGGTGTGGAACAGCCCTTCCTCGGCCTCGGCCGCGATCCGCTCGACCAGCTCGGCGAACGCGTCGTCGACCACACCACGGACACCGGGGATCGTCTCGTCGACGGAGGTCGGCTCGTCGCTCACCACCGCCGGCCCGGACCCGTCAGCCCTGGGCGAGCAGCGAGCGGGCCACCGCCGAGATCTGGATCTCGTCGGTCCCCGCGTAGATCTGGAGCACCTTGGCGTCCCGGGCCAGCTGCTCGACCTCGTACTCGGCCATGTAGCCGTTGCCACCGAAGAGCTGCACCGCCTCGAGCGCCACCTCGGTGGCGGCCCGGGCGGCGTAGAGCTTGGCGGCCGAGGCCTCGGCGTAGCTCATGGGCACGCCGGCGGCGGTCATCTCGATGTGGCGGAACACCAGGTTCTGCAGGTTGATCCTGGCCACCTCCATCGTGGCGAGCTTCAACTGGATGAGCTGGAACTGGCCGATCGGCTGGCCGAACTGGACCCGGTCCCGGGCGTAGTCGAGCGACAGCTCGAGGCACCGGTCGACGATCCCGAGTGCCATGGCCGCCACTCCGGCTCGCTCCATGGAGAAGGTCGCCTTCGAGGCGTCCTTGCCGCTCTTGCCGGAGTACGCGTCCAACGACTCGCCGAGCAGGCGGTCGGCGCCCACCCGCACGTCGGTCAGGAACAGCTGCCCCGTCGGCGAGGAGTGGATGCCCATCTTGCGGAGCGGCTTCGACTGCTCGAGACCGTCCATCCCGGCGTCGAGCACGAACTGGACGATGCGGCGTTCCTCGGGCGGGTTGCCCTCGTCGAGCTTGCAGATGAAGACGATCGTGTCGGCGTGCGGACCGTTGGTGATGAAGGTCTTGGAACCGTTCAGCACGAACTCGTCGCCGTCGATGCGCGCCGTGGACGTCATGGCACCGAAGGCGTCGGAGCCGGAGTTGGGCTCGGTGATCGCCCACGAGCCGACCTTCTCCATGGTGAGCAGGTCGAGCGCCCAGCGCTCCTTCTGCGCGATCGTCCCCTTGGACATGATCGCCGAGGCCGTCAGCCCCATGGACACACCCATGGCGGTCACCATGCCGGGGCAGACCCGGCACAGCTCGATGATCGGGATCATCGTGAAGGCGATGGCGTCGGCGCTGCCCCCGCGTCCCGCCTCGGCGTCCTGGGCCTCGACCGACTCCCCCGCCTCCACGGCCCGCTCACGCTCGATGCGCCGCTTGAAGCTCTCGCGCTGCATGGCGTCCATGCCGAACGTGGCGAACAGCTTCCGCAGCAGGTCGTAGGGCGGGAGGTCGCCGAACTCGAGCTCGTCCCGGTGGGGCCGGATCTCCCGGTCCACGAAGTCCCGGACCGCCTGGCGGACCATCTCCTGCTCGTCGGACCACTGGAACACGATGACCTCCTCAGCGCACCGCTCGGTGCGACGACGTCACGGACGACGTCAGTCTGTCACCCCCGGACGGGAACCGGCCCATCGGTGCCGATCCAGGGTGCCACCTCGCCCCACCACCCCAGCTCGGCCGGGACCGGGGTCGACGCCCGGTAGGTGGCCACGTAGACGGGGTCCTGCACCAGTCCGTGCAGCAGGAGCATGAGCGTCCACCGTCCGTCGACGGACCCACCGTCCGCGATCGCCTCGAGCGCCGAGATCTCGCCGGTCCGCATCCGCAGGTAGTTCCGGAACGTCATGGACACCGAGAGGTCGGGTGCGTGCGCCGCGGGGGACCCCGGTTCCGGCTCACCCCAGTCCTCGACGAGCCACCCGGTCCGGAGACCACGGTCGTAGCGGAAGTCGGCGCGCTGGACCCCCGTCGGCGTCGAGAGCACCTCGAAGCGCAGGCGCAGGTCCGCGTCCGGCACCCGCTCGACACCGGCGAACCCCGGGTCCTCGATGTCGTCGACCACGGGCAACGACAGGAGCTCGTCGCCCAGCCGGAGCCGGGCCGCCTCCGTCCGCTCCGGCGGGGCCACGTCGGTCGGGCAGGGCAGGAGCGGGTCACCCGGACGGACCAGCGCCCACGGTCCGGGTCCGTCGTCGAGCTCCCACTCCACGAGTCGGCCCGCGACGAACCGCTGGTGGTGGTGCGTGACCGTGCCGTCGTCTGCGACGGCGTCGTGGTGGACGACGCCCGTCGCGTGGTGCGGCAGCTCGGGGGGTGCCGTCGCCACCGACGGGACGGCCGCCGTCTGCTCGCGGTAGCGGGCGATCAGCCCCACGCCGGTTCCCCGTCCCGGGAGGCCAGCGCCGCCAGGTACGACTCCCGGGCGTGGTGGCTCGAGCGCGTGTAGGGGGAGGACTCCACGTGGCGCAGGCCCACGCCCCGGCCGAACTCGGCGAGCTCGTCGAACTCCTCGGGCCGCCACCACCGCGCCACCGGGAGGTGCCGCGCCGTGGGCCGCAGGTACTGGCCGATCGTCACGACCTCGACCCCGACCGCAGCCAGGTCGGCCAGGGTGGCGTGGACCTCGTCGAGCTCCTCACCCATGCCGACGACCAGACCCGACTTCACGACCACGTCCGTCGCAGCCGCCCGACCGAGCAACGCGAGCGAGCGGGCGTACCCGGCCGAGGGACGGACGGCCCGCTGCAGTCGGGGCACGGTCTCGACGTTGTGGTTCAGCACGGCGGGACCGGAGTCCAGCACGACGGCGAGGGCGTCGGCGTCACCACCGAGGTCCGAGACCAGCACCTCGACGCTGCACGACGGCGAGCGGTCCCGTACGGCGCGCACCGTGTCGGCGACGTGGGCCGCTCCACCGTCGGAGAGGTCGTCGCGGGCCACCATGGTGAGCACGGCGTGGTCGAGGGCCATCCGGGCCACGGCGTCGGCGACCCGCCCTGGCTCGCCGGGGTCCAGGGGCTCCGGCCGGCGGGTGTCGACGAGGCAGAACCCGCACGCCCGCGTGCAGCGCTCGCCACAGAGCATGAACGTGGCGGTGCCCTCCGACCAGCACTCGGAGAGGTTGGGGCACCCCGCCTCCTCGCAGACCGTGACCAGGTCCAGGTCGGCGACGGTCCGCTTCACCCCGAGCACCCCGGCGTCGTGACGCAGCGGCGCCCGCATCCACTCGGGCTTGCGGGCGACCTCACCGGAGCCGACCTCCACCCCTGCGGACTCGAGACGGCCGCGCAGTCGGACCGACACGGTGCTCGACCCGGCCGACCGGGAGAAGTCCGACAGGTCGGTGCCCTCCGGGTCGATGCGCCAGACCACGTCGCTCCGCTGCACCACGCTCGGGGCCCACGCGGCGACGAACCGGTCGACGAACTCGTCCACCACCCACCGGAGGTCGACCTCGGCCCCCTCGGCCGCGAGCGACGTGACCCCGTGGTCCCGGATGCCGCACGGGACGATCGCTGCGAAGTCGCCGAGGTCGGGAGCGACGTTGAGCGCCACGCCGTGGGTCGAACGTCCGGCGACGATCCGCACCCCGACCGCAGCCACCTTGCGAGGGTCCGGTCCGTCCGGGTCGACCCAGACCCCCGGGTACCCCGGGAGTCGCCCCACCGACTCCACCCCGGCGGCGCGGACGACGTCGATCAGGACCCCCTCGAGCGTGCAGACGTAGGCCGGTGTGTCCGGGAGGTCACCGGCGCCCTTCCCCGGCAGCCCGAGGAGCGGGTAGGCCACCAGCTGCCCGGGACCGTGGTAGGTCACGTCCCCGCCCCGATCCACGTCGAGGACCTCGAAGCGCGACGAGTCCCGATCGACGAGCAGGTTGGCCGGGTCGGCCTGGCGACCCAGGGTCAACGTGGGCGGGTGCTCGAGGAGCAGGAGGTGGTCGTCGGGAACCCCTCCCCGGGCCTCGACCTCCAGCGCCCGACGGTGCAGGGCCTGCTGGAGTGACCACGCCTCGCGGTAGGCGACCGAACCGAGCCAGCGGACCCGGAGCGGAGCGCTGCCCATCAGAGCTCGGACGCCCAGTCCCGGGTCTCGATGATGTCGCGCACGCGAGCGACGAACGCCGCCGCGTAGGCGCCGTCGAAGGCCCGGTGGTCCCAGGCGAGCGTGAGGTTGCCGACCGAGTGGACGGCGATCGCCTCGCCACCCCGACCGTCGTCGACGACCACCGGCCGTCGACGGACGCCGTCGGTCGACAGGATCGCCACCTGGGGCTGGTTGATGATCGGGATGACGATCTCGGTCCCGTAGCTCCCCGAGTTGGAGATGGTGAACGTGCCCCCCGAGAGCTCGTCGGGTCCGAGCTGCCTGGACCTGGCCCGGTCGGCCAACGAGCGGATGTCGGCGGCGATGGCACGCAGACGCTGCTCGTGCGCGTTGCGCACCACGGGGGCGAGGAGTCCCTCGAAGTCGAGGTCGACCGCGATCGCCAGGTGCACCTCGTTGTGGATCACGAGGGAGCCGCCGTCGACCGCAGCGTTCATGCGGGGGAACTCGTGGAGCGCGTCGATGACGGCCCGGGACACGAACGGCAGGTACGTGAGCGAGTAGCCCTCGGTCGCCCGGAACTCCTCGCCGACGGCACGTCGAACGGAGTCGACGCCCTCGAAGTCGACCTCGACGACGGTCACGGCGTGCGGCGAGATCGCCTTGGAGGCGACCATGTGCTCCCCGGTCACCCTGCGGATCTTGTTGAGCTCCACCACGCGGTCGCCGGCGCCGTGGTGCATGGGCGCCGGGTCGGCGCTCGTCCGGGGACCCACCGCGGACGCCGGCGCAGATCCCGGCGTCGCCTGGGTCGGTGCCGGAGCCGGTGCCGGTGCCGGGGCCGGAGCCGGTGCCGGAGCCGGTGCCGGGGCCGGAGCCGGTCCCGGAGCCGGGGCGCTCGAGGCGGCAGCCGCAGCGTCGATGGCGTCGAAGACGTCCTCCCGGGTGATGCGACCGCCCACGCCGGTGCCACGGATCTGCGACACGTCGAGTCCGTGCTCGGCGACGAGACGGCGGACCAGGGGCGACAGCACCGGGCCGCCGCCGGAGGCGGCTGCGGCTGGTGCGGGTGCCGGTTGCGGGGCGGGCGTCGGCTCGACCGCTGCGGGGGTCGGCTCCACCGGGGCCGGGGCCGCCGCAGGTGCGGGTGCAGGTGCAGGTGCAGGTGCAGGCTCGACCGGAGCGGGTGCCGGTGCCGGTGCGGGGGTCGGCTCCACCGGGGCCGCAGCCGGGGCCGCGGCAGGTGCGACCTCGGTCGCCGGGGCCGGTGCCGCCCCGGCGCCACCCAGCACGGCCAGGACGGTGCCCACGTCCACGGTGTCGCCCTCGGACACGAGGATCTCGGTGAGGACCCCACCAGCTGGTGCCGGGACCTCGGTGTCCACCTTGTCGGTGGACACCTCGAAGAGCGGCTCGTCCTCGGTGACGCTGTCGCCCACCGCCTTGAACCAACGGGTGATCGTGCCCTCGGTGACGGACTCACCGAGCTGCGGCATCACGATGTCGGTCATGGGGTCCTCCTGGTGGGGGGGGTCGCGGGTCCAGCCTACGTCGCCGTGACGCAGCGACGGCCGGGGGTTCAGCCGTGCAGCGACCGACCCGTCAACGACAGGACGGTCTCACCGAACAGCTCGGTCAGGGACGGGTGCGGCTGGATGAAGGCGGCCACCTCGTCGACGGTGGCCTCCCAGTTGACGGCCAGGTACCCGCCGGAGAGCTGCTCGGTGACCCAGGGTCCCACCATGTGCACCCCGAGGATCCGACCGGCCCGTCCGTCGGCGTCGCGCTCGGCGATGACCTTCACGAGCCCGTCCGTCTCGCCCAGGATCATGGCCCGGCTGTTGCCGGCGAACCGGTGCTTCGAGGTGACCACCTCGAGGCCCCGCTCCCTCGCCTGGGACTCGGAGTACCCGGCGAAGGCCACCTCCGGGTTGCAGTAGATCGCCCACGGCACGAAGTCGTCGTCGACCGGCGGGACGTCCTCGCCCAGGATGAGCCGCACCACGCAGATGGCCTCGGCGAAGGCCACGTGGGCCAGCTGGGGCGAGTCGATCACGTCGCCGATCGCGTAGACCCCTTCGGCGTGGGTCCGGTAGTGGTCGTCGACGTCGACGTGACCCCGGTCGGTCAGCTCCACACCGGCTCCCGGGCCGAGCAGCGACGCCGTGTTCGGACGACGCCCGATCGAGACCACGACGAGCTCGCTGTCCAGCGTCGAGCCGTCGCCGAGCTGCACCGTGGTGCCGCCGGCGCCGTTGGGGGCGTGACCCTCGACCGCCACGCCGGTGCGCACGTCGATGCCCTTCTTCTTGAACGACTGCACCACCACCCGGGTGACGTCCTCGTCGCAGCCGGGGAGGATCTTCGGGAGCGCCTCGAGCAGCGTGACCTGCGAACCCAGGTCGGCGAGCGTCGAGGCGAACTCGCAGCCGATCGCGCCGCCGCCGATCACCACCGACCGGTACGGGACCTGGCCGATGTCGAAGAACTCGTCGGAGGTCACCACCACACCACCGGGCTCGAATCCCGGCAGGATCCGCGGCACCGAGCCGCTCGCCAGCACCACGGCACCGCCGGTGAGCACCGCCGACTCCCCGGTCTCGTCGTTGCGGACGGTGACCGTCCGGTCGGCCCCGAGCGTGCCCGTGCCGGCGAACACCTCGACCTTGCGACCCTTGAGCAGCTGGCTGACCCCGCCGAAGAGACGGTCGATCACCTGTTGCTTGCGCTGCAGCACCACCGGCCAGTCGAGCGACCGGGGCTCGACGACCACGCCGAACTCACCGGCGTGCTTGACGGTGCGGACCACCGACGCCGTCTCCAGGAACTCCTTGGCCGGGATGCAGCCCCGGTGGAGGCACGTGCCGCCGACCTTGTCCCGCTCGACCACGGCGACGGACAGACCCGCCGAGGCCGCGTACAACGCCGCGCCGTAGCCACCGGGGCCACCACCGATCACCACCAGGTCGAACGAGGTCTCACTCACACCGGCGAGCCTAGCGACGCCTGCCGCCGGTCGGGACCGCCCGGGCCGGGGCCCCGCTCCGGGTCCTGCCGGCTCAGACGACCAGCAGGACCTGGACGGCGAAGGCGACCAGGACCGCCAGGCCGCAGAGGAGGGCGAGGACGATCAGGGTGCGGGTGCTCACGTCGGTCACGCTAGACCGGGCCCGGGGTCCGGTTAGGCTCACCGACCGGTCCGACGACCGTCGGGGATCGAGCAGGAGGAACCCGTGCGAGACGCTCTGGGCGAGGTGCAGTCGGTGCTGGTGCTGGGCGGCGGGTCGGACATCGGCCGGGCGCTGTGCGTCCGGCTGGCCCGGGGACGCTGCCACACGGTCGTGCTCGCCGGACGACCCGAGGACGGCATGGACGCCGTCGAGGAGGCGGTGCGGGCCGCCGGGGCGACCACCGTCGAGCAGGTCCACTGGGAGTCGACCGACCCGGCGAGTCACGAGCGGGTGGTCGACGAGATCTTCGACCGGTTCGGGGACATCGACCTCGTCTACGTCCCGGCCGGGATCCTCGGCAGCCAGGAGGCCTTCGACGCCGACCCGGCATTCGCCGCCAAGGCCGTGGAGATCAACTTCGCCGGGCTCGTCTCGTCGTGCCTCGCCGTCGCCCGGCGACTCAGGACGCAGGGACACGGCGTCATCGTGGTCATGTCGTCGGTCGCCGGCGTCCGGACACGGGCCGACAACTTCGTCTACGGCTCCACCAAGGCGGGACTCGACGCCTTCGCCCAGGGACTCGGGGACTCGCTCACCGGGACCGGCGTGCGGGTCGTGGTGGTGCGACCCGGGTTCGTCCACACCAAGATGACCGAGGGCATGGACGCAGCTCCGTTCTCGACGACACCGGAGGCCGTGGCCGAGGTGATCACCTCCGGCCTGGCCAAGGGACAGGAGGTCCTGTGGGCGCCGCCGCTGCTCAAGTACCCCTTCGCGGTGTTCCGCAACCTCCCGCGGCTCCTCTGGCGACGGGTGGCAGCGAGGGGTTGAGTCCGGAATGACCGGCCCTGCGGCGGGGTTGGCCCTGTCGTGGACATCGCCATCACGGGTTCGTCAGGTCTGATCGGCTCAGCGCTGCGGCGTCGCCTCGCCGCAGCGGGCCACCGGGTCCTCAGCGTGGTGCGACCCTCGACCACCGACACCACCGGCGACACCGTCACCTGGGACCCCGCGGCCGGCCGGATCGACGCCGCGGCGCTCGAGGGTGTGGACGCCGTGGTCAACCTGGCGGGCGAGGGCATCGGCGAACGCCGCTGGAGCACCGAGCAGAAGCAACGGATCCGGGACTCGCGGGTGCGGGGGACGACCCTCCTCGCCGAGACGCTGGCCGCCCTGGACCGCCCCCCGTCGGTGTTCCTCTCCGGCTCCGCCATCGGGTACTACGGCGACACGGGCGACGAGGTCGTCGACGAGTCCCGGCCCCCCGGCACCGACTTCCTGGCGCAGGTCTGCGTGGACTGGGAGGCGGCGACCGGTGCGGCGAGCGACGCCGGGATCCGCACGGCGCTGCTGCGCACCGGGATCGTCCTCGACGCCGACGGCGGGGCGCTGGGCAAGCAGCTGACGTTCTTCAAGCTCGGCCTGGGCGGTCGATCCGGGTCCGGCCGACAGTTCTGGAGCTGGATCACCCTCGCCGACCAGGTCGCCGCCATCGAGTTCCTCCTGACCGCCGAGGTCGCCGGCCCGGTGAACCTCACCGCCCCCAACCCCGCCACCAACGCCGAGTTCGCCCGGACCCTCGGTCGCGTCCTCGGACGACCGACCACCGTCATCCCGATGATCGGCCCGCGCCTGCTGCTCGGCCGGGAGCTCGCCGACTCGCTGCTGCTCACGAGCCAGCGGGTGGTTCCCCGGGTGCTCGAGTCCGCCGGGTTCGGCTTCTCGGACCCCGAACTCGAACCGGCACTGCGGGGGGTCCTCGGCCGCTGAGGCCGCTGCACTAGGTTCAGCGCATGGGTTCGGAGCACATCTCTGCCTCCCGAGTCGTCGACGCCGACCCCCAGGAGCTGTTCGACCTGGTCGCCGATCCGACCATGCACGCCGTGTTCGACGGATCCGGCAGCGTGCGCGGCGTGCGGGGTGGGAGCCGGAAGCTCGCCCTCGGTGAGCGGTTCACCGCCAGCATGCGGATCGGCCTGCCGTACCTGATCTCGAACAAGGTCGTGGAGTACGAGGAGGGTCGTCGGATCGCCTGGTCCCACGCCGGTGGCTGGAAGTGGCGCTACGAGTTCGAGGCGGTCGACGGTGGCACGCTCGTGACCGAGACGTTCGACTGGTCGTCCTCGCTCGCCAAGCCCTACATCGCGCTGGCGGGCTGGGGTCCGAGGAACCAGCGCAACATGGAGCAGACGCTCGAGCGCCTCGACGCCTTCGTCACCAACCGTCGCTCCGGCACCTGATCGGTGACCGAGACCACCGGCGGCCTGGCCGCGTTCGACTTCGACGGCACCGTCAGTCGCAGGGACACCCTGGTGCCGTTCCTGGCGCTGGCCGCCGGTCGGCGTCGGTTCCTCGACGGGTGGCGGCAGGTGGGACTCCGGGCCGTCCGGGGCCGGGTCGACCCCCGGGACCGGGACGCGGTGAAGGCCGAGCTGATCGACCTCCTGCTGGCTGGACGGGCCGAGACCGAGCTCGAGGAGCTGGGCGAGCGGTACGCCCGCGACCTGCTCAGCGAGGACCAGCTCCGGCCGCTGGTGCTGCACCGGATCAGGTCGCACCGCGCCCGGGGCGACACCTGCGTGCTCGTCTCGGCCTCGCTCGTGTACTACCTGCGTCCGATCGCCCGCGAGCTCGGCATGGCCGGCGTGGTGGGCGTCGACCCGGAGGTCCGGGACGGCCTGCTGACCGGGTCGATGCGTCGACCGAACGTCCGGGCCGAGCAGAAGGTCGTCCAGCTCCACGACTGGATGGAGCGATCCGGGATCGTCCCCGCCGAGGGGCGACGGTCCGCCTACGGCAACACCTCCGGTGACCACGCGCTCCTGCGCGCCGCGGACCACCGGTACTGGCTGGGTCGGCCCGGCAGGGTGCCGGAGGGGGCCGAGGTGCTGACGGCGGCCACGCCGTTGCGCTGAGTCAGGCTGCGACGAGCCCGAGCCGGATCACTTCGGCTGCATCCGCGACCCGCTGTCGATGCGGATCGACTCACCGTTGATGTAGGTGTTGCGGATCAGCTCGACGGCCAGGGAGGCGTACTCCGAGGGCAGGCCCATGCGCTTGGGGAACAGGGTCTGCGTCGTCAGGGCGTCCTTCATGTCCTGGTTGCCGCCGTAGATCGGGGTGTCGAAGAACCCGGGCACGATCGTGTTGGCCCGGATGCCCACGGCGGCCAGGTCGCGGGCGAGCACCAGCGTCAGCCCGACCAGGCCGGCCTTGGAGGCCGTGTAGGAGGCCTGTCCGATCTGACCCTCGTAGGCGGCGACCGACGCGGTGTTGACCACGGCGCCACGACTGCCGTCCTCGTCGACCGGGTCGGTCTGGGACATCGCCGTGGCGGCGAGCCGCGTCACGTTGAAGCTGCCGACCAGGTTGATCTCGATCACCTTCTTGAACGCGTCGAGGTTGTGGGCCGACTCGTAGGTCCCGTCACGACCGATGGTCCGCGACGCCCAGCCGATGCCGGCGGAGTTCACGACCGACCGGAGCGGGCCGAGCTCCTTGGCCGCCTCGACCGCAGCGATCACCTGGTCGGTGTCGGTCACGTCGGCCACGGCGAACAGGCCACCGACCTCCTTGGCGAGCGCCTCGCCCCGCTCGGTCTGGTGGCCGAGGTCGGCCACGACGACGCGTGCGCCCTGGGCGGCGAGCGCCCGAACCGTGGCCTCGCCGAGGCCCGAGGCCCCGCCCGTGACGATCGCTGAGGTGTCCTGGAGTTCGATCATGGACGGGCAACGTAGTGAGGCCCGGGCGGTCGGCGCCAACCCCGGACCGGTCGGGAGCCCGGTACGCTCGGCTCGTGAGCGAGGATCGGTTCGAACCCACCTGGGCGTCGGTGTCCACCCACCGGGTCCCCGAGTGGTACGACGACGCCAAGCTCGGCGTGTTCCTGCACTGGGGCATGTACTCCGTGCCGGGCTGGGCCCCGCAGGTCCCCAACATCCAGGAGATGCTCCAGCACCACGGACCCGTGGCGATGCTCCGGGAGAACCCGTACGCCGAGTGGTATCGCAACACCATGCAGCTCGAGGGGAGTCCCACCTGGCAGCACCACCGCGACACCTACGGCGGGGCGCCCTACGACGACTTCCGGGCGCCGTTCGACGAGGGCACGGCGACCGCCGACCTCGACGCGATCGCCGCAGTGTGCGCCGAGGCGGGAGCCCGCTACGTGGTGCTGACGTCCAAGCACCACGAGGGCTTCACGCTCTGGCCGACGTCGGTGCCGCACCCGAGGTACGGCCGCTACCAGGCCGCACGGGACCTGGTCGGCGACCTGACCGAGGCCGTCCGGGCCCGGGACATGCGCATGGGCCTCTACTACTCCGGGGGCTACGACTGGTCCTACAACGGCGCCGTGATGCGGCGGCCGGCCGACGCCCTCCTGGCGACGCCGACCGGCGAGGCGTACCTGCGCTACGCCACGGCGCACGTCCGGGAGCTCGTCGACCGGTACCGGCCGTCCGTGCTCTGGAACGACGTCTCCTGGCCGCCGGGCGGCAACCTGGCCGAACTCTTCGCCCACTACTACAACACGGTCCCCGAGGGCGTGGTCAACGACAGGTGGTTGGAGCCGACGATCCCCCGCAACGTGCTCACCGACAACCTGGTCCGGGCGGCCGGCGAGCTCGCCCAGGCGGCGTGGCGCTTCCTGCCGAGCGGGTCGAGGTCGCTGACGTTCCCGGCCGCACACCACTACGACTTCACGACCCCGGAGTACACGTCGTTCGACCGGATCTCCGAGCGGAAGTGGGAGTCGACCCGGGGAGTCGGCCACTCCTTCGGCGCCAACCGCAACGAACGCCCCGAGGACATCGTGACCTCACGTGAGCTCGTGCGGATGTTCTGCGACATCGTCGCCAAGAACGGCAACCTGCTCATCGGCGTGGGTCCGGACGGCTCGGGCCGGCTGCCGGAGCAGCAGGTCGCCCCGCTGCGGGGCCTGGGGCGGTGGATGGCGGTGAACGGCGAGGCCATCTACGGGACCCGACCGTGGACGACGCCGTCGACCACCACGACGGAGAACTCGCAGGTGCGCTTCACCAGCCGCGGGGACGCGGTCTACGCCCTGCTGGTCGACGAGCCCGGTGCGACCACGTTCGGTCTCCGCGGCGTCGACGCGAGTCGCGTCACGTCCGTGCGGATGCTCGGTGTCGACGACGACCTCGGGTGGAGCGACGACGACGGCAGGCTCCGCGTCACCGTGCCGGACCGGCTGCCGGTCTCGGCGGCCCACGTGCTCGAGATCAGGGGCGGCCTGCGGTCCACGGCGGCCTGAGGCTCAGGGCGCACCCCAACCGCCGCCGCCGGGTGTCAGCACGCGCAGGACGTCGCCGGCCCGGAGCGTGCGCGTGCACTTGTCCCCCAACCGCTCCGCCGCCGACTCGTCGCCGCCGGGGAGCAGCCAGTTCTCCCCCACGGCTCCCGGACCGCCACCGGCCAGCCCCCAGGGCTGCGACACCCGCCGCTCCGTGATCAGCGACACGGTCACGTCCTCGAGGACGAGCAGGTCCCGCTCGATGCCCTCGCCGCCCGGCGCCAGACCCGACCCGCCGCTGCCGCGCCGGAGCCGGTACCGCAGCACCCGCATCGGGTAGGCCCGCTCCAGCGCCTCGACCGGCGTGTTCCGCGTGTTCGTCATGTGGGTGTGCACGCCGCCCATCCCCGGTTGCGGCGACGCACCGGCCGACCCCGGGCGCGGCGGCCGTCCCCCCTGTCCGCCACCCACCGTCTCGTAGTAGACCCAGGCGCCCACGGACGTGCCGTCGCCGCGTCCCCCGACGAGCAGGTTGTTCATGGTGCCCTGCGAGGCAGCGGGCACGGCGAGACCCGGCACGCCCGCGAGCGCGAGCGTGACCACGTCGACCACCCGCTGGCTCACCTCCACGTTGCCCGCGCCCACCGCCGCCGGGAACCGGGCGGCCACGACGGTCCCCGCTGGAGCCACCACCGTCACCGGCCGCAGCACCCCGGCGTTGGTGGGGAGGTCCCGGCCCAGCAGGCTGCGCACCACGTAGGCGACCGACGACACGGTCACGGCCTCGACGGCGTTCACGTTCCCCCGGGACTGGGGATCCGTGCCGGTGAAGTCGACCTCGACGGCGTCGCCACGGATCCGTACGGTGCAGCGGATCGTCGCCGGCGGCCCACCGGGTCCGGTCGAGTCGAGCACGTCCTCGGCGCTCCACTCCCCGTCGCCGAGCGCCGCCAGCGCGGCCCGGGCCAGTCGCTCGCCGTGGTCGAGGACCTCGTCGGTCGGCTGCCGCAGCAGCGGGACGGCCCGCAGCGCCCCGACCACGTTGGCCCCGACCTGGGCGTCGAGGTCACCGCTGCGCTCCTCCGGGGTGCGGGAGTTGGCGAGGACGAGCGCCCGGACGCCGGCGTCGAGCCGGATCGGTGGGATCCGCAGGCCCTCCTGGGCGACGTCGGTCGCGTCCGCCGGCATGGAGCCCGGGGCGGCCCCGCCCACGTCGGCGTGGTGCGCCCGGTTGGCGACCCAGCCGAGCAGCTCGTCACCGTCACGAACCGGGGTGACCACGGTGACGTCGTTGAGGTGCGTCCCGCCCCGGAACGGATCGTTCACCACGGCGTGCTCCCCCGCCGCGAGCAGCGAGTCGGCCCCGTCGGCGAACGCGTCGACCACCGCCGCGACCGACGCCGGCATGGAGCCCAGGTGGACCGGGATGTGCGCCGCCTGGGCGAGGGCGCGACCACGCCGGTCGAACACGGCGGCGGAGCAGTCGGCGCGCTCCTTGATGTTCGGACTGAAGGCGGCCCGCTGCAGCACCGCTCCCATCTCGTCGGCGACCCCCGTGAGCCGGGCGACGAGCACCTGGAGCTCCGAGGGTGACAGCGTCACCGGGCCACCCCCACCGACTCGTCCCCGGTCCGGCGGAGGACCAGCGACCCGAGCGGCCCCGGCTCACCCCGCCAGCCCCCGGGGACCCACACGGTGCAGTCCGCCCGCTGCACGACCACCGGTCCGTCGACCGGTCCGGCGAACGGGTCGACCAGGCCGAGCACGTCGTCGATCGTCGAGGTGCTCGGCCCCGTGGCGACGGCCCGGACGGCCACCACCTCGACCGGGGTCCCGGTCCTCGTGAATCCGTTGCGGCGCAGGTGGGCCTCGACGAACGCCTCGACCGACGACACCCGGAGTTCGTGGCTCTGCCCCTCGTAGCGACAGTCCAGGAAGGTCTCGACGGTGAACTCGACGCCGTCGAGACCGGACAGCTCGTCGGCGAGCGCCGCCGCAGCCGACCGGGCCAGCTCGTCCCGGCGGGCGTCGAGACCGGTCCGGTCCGTCGGGGTGGGCCACGTCCGCACCACCTCTCGCCGGGGCGGCGCGACCAGCAGGCCGACGGCAGCGAGGACGCCCGCAGCGGCCGGGACGACCACCGCCGGGATCCCGACCGCCTCGGCGACACCGCAGGCGTGCATCGGCCCCGCGCCACCGAAGGCGACCAGCGCCAGCTGCGACGGGTCGACCCCGCGCTCGACCGTGACCCTGCGGATCGCCTGTTCCATGTGCGCCTCGACGACCTCGACCACACCCTCGGGGTCGACGCCGGCCTCGTCGCACGCCCGCCGGGCGGCCGCCTCGTCGAGCACCCCGAGCCCCGGGAAGGCGGTGCCGGACGGGATCCGACCGAGCACCACGTCGGCGTCGGTGACCGTCGGTCGTCGACCGCCGTGTCCGTAGCAGGCCGGACCCGGGTCGGCGCCGGCGGACTCCGGACCCACCCGGAGCGCTCCCCCGGCGTCCAGTCGGGCGACGCTGCCGCCACCCGCGCCGATCGTGTGCACCTCCAGCGCGGGCACCCGCACCGGGTAGCCGGCCACGTCGTGGCCGCCGACGAGCGACGGCTCGCCGTCCAGCACGAGGCCGACGTCGGTGCTGGTGCCGCCCATGTCGAACGTCACGGCGTCGGGGAACCCGCACGCAGAGGCGATCGCCGCCGCGGCCCGCACCCCGGCCGCCGGACCCGACAGGAGCAGGGCCACCGGCCGGGCGGCCGCCTCGACGAGCCCGACCTGACCGCCGGCCGAGGTGGTCACGACCACCCGGTCGGCAGCGTCGGTGAGACCCGTGAGGTAGGGACCGCACACGGGTCGGAGACCGGCGTTGACCACGGTGGTGACCGTCCGCTCGTACTCACGGAACTCGGGGGACACCTCGACCGAGGCGCTCACGTCCCAGCCGGCCGACCGGAGCGCGTCCGCCACACGGTGCTCGTGCTCGGGGTTCAGATCCGAGTGGAGGAGGCACACGGCGACGGCATCGCAGTCGTCGGGTGGGGCGGGCAGCTCGTCCAGGCCGAGCGGCTCGACCTCGCGCCCGCGTTCGTCGAGTCGTCCTCGCACCCCGAGCCGGTCGTCCCGGGCCACCAACGGCGGCGGCCGGTCGACCCACGGGTCGTAGAGCGACGGGCGGTCCTGACGACCGATCTCGACCACGTCGGTGAACCCGTCGTTCGTCACCAGGGCCACCCGGGCGAGGCGACCCTCGAGCAGGGCGTTGGTCGCCACCGTGGAGCCGTGGGCGAGCAGGGCCGGTCGCCCCGGCCCGGTGCGCTCCACGGCCGAGCGCACCGCTCGACCCGGGTCGTCGGGTGTGCTCGGGATCTTGGCCAACGTGCCGTCGGGCAGGACGACGTCGGTGAACGTGCCGCCGCTGTCGACCCCGACCTGACGATCCGACCGGTCCGCCACGTTCAGACCTCGGGGAGCTCGAGGTGCCAGACCTCACCCTCGAGTCCGCGCCGCTCCAGCGCCTGCTCGTAGCGGACCCGCTGGTCCTCGGCCGCCTCGTCGAGCCCGTCGGTGACCACGACGGCGGCGTCCACCACCGACCGGAGCCACCCGTCCCGTCGAGCCAGCGCGGCGCGTCGCCCGGCCACGTCGACCGGACGACGCCGCTCCAGCACGACCGTGCGGGTCGCGCCGCCGACCAGGTCGGCGAACCGGGCCGCGTCGACCTCGGGCCAACCCGCCGTCGGGTCGGGGTACGGCAGCACCGCCACCCACGGGACCCCGGCGCGGCCGGCCGCGCGGGCGCCGAGCTCCTCGGCACCCGGACGCAGGCCGCTGAGCACCACCAGGTCCTCGTGCAGCTCGAGCTGGGCGGTGAGGATCGCCGCGAGGCGGTCGACGAGGAACGCTCCCGACGGGGACCCCGCGAGGGCGTCGGAGCGCAGCCCCACCACGGCCAGGCGCCACCCCGTCGGCACGCGCGAGTCCCGCTGCGTCGGGTCGGCGGGCGCGGGACGCTCGGCCGATCGACCCACCACGTCCGGCCCGACCTCGTCCAGCAGGTCGGGTGGGGGCGGCTCCTCCCCCGCGTCGTCCCGGCCGAGCACCGCCGCCCGCACGGCGAGCCGGTCCACGAGGTCGTTCATCTCGTCGCCGCTGTGTCCCTTGACCCACTCGAGCCGCAGGTCGGCCCGGTCCCGGAAGTGCGGGACCAGCTGCTCCCACAGGTCCCGGTTGGCGACGGGCTGCTTGGAGCTGTTGCGCCACCCGCGCCGCTCCCAGCCGGCCCACCACCGGTCCCGCCAGCAGTGCACCACGTAGGTGGAGTCCGACACGATCCGCAGCGGCCCGTCGAACCGCTCGGCGGCCTCGAGCGTGGCGGTGATCTCCATGCGCTGGTTGGTCGTGTCCGGGTCGGACCCGGCGGCCCAGGCCCCCCCGGGTTCGGCCCAGGCCCAGCCACCCGGCCCCGGGTTCCCGCGGCACGCACCGTCGGTGTACACGACTCGCTCGGCCCCGGTCACTCTGCGAAACCTACCCGTAGGCTGGGCACATGCCGAGCGACACCCCCGAGTCCGCCGGGTACGCCGCACAGCTGCCCGACACCGACCCGGTCGAGACCGCCGAGTGGCTCGAGTCGCTCGACGCCGTGACCGCGCGCCACGGACCGGCCCGGGCCCGCTACCTGCTCGTGCGGCTCGAACAGCACGCCCGGGACCTCGGACTCGGTGTGGCACCCCCGGTCAGCACGCCCTACGTGAACACGATCGCCGCCGAGGACCAGGCGTGGTTCCCCGGCGACGAGGAGCTCGAGCGCGAGGTTCGCCGCTACGTGCGGTGGAACGCGGCGGCCATGGTGGTGCGCGCCAACCACGCCTCCGACGCCATCGGTGGTCACCTCTCGACCTTCGCCAGCTCCGCAGCCCTCTACGACGTCGGGTTCAACCACTTCTTCCGGGGCAAGGCGGGCGGACAGGCGGGCGACCACGTCTACGTGCAGGGCCACGCCTCGCCCGGCATCTACGCCCGGGCGTTCGTGGAGGGACGGCTCGACGAGGACGACCTCGACCGGTTCCGCCTGGAGGTGGACCTGCCCGACCGGGTCGGTCGAGGCCTGTCGTCGTACCCGCACCCCCGGCTGATGCCCGACTTCTGGGAGTACCCCACCGTCTCCATGGGGCTCGGACCGATCCTGTCGATCTACCAGGCCCGGTTCAACCGGTACCTGACCCAACGGCGGATCGACGACACCTCGGCGAGCCGGGTGTGGTGCTTCGCCGGCGACGGCGAACTGGACGAGCCCGAGTCGCTCGGCGCCATCTCGCTCGCCGGCAGGGAGCGGCTCGACAACCTCACCTGGGTCGTGAACTGCAACCTGCAACGACTCGACGGGCCCGTCCGCGGCAACGGCAAGATCATCCAGGAGCTCGAGGCCATCTTCCGGGGCAACGGCTGGAACGTGGTGAAGGTGGTCTGGGGCAGCGGGTGGGACGAGCTGCTGGCCCGGGACGTGGACGGCGTGCTGGTCCAGCGGATGAACACCACCGTCGACGGCGAGTTCCAGCGGTACGCCATCGCCGACGGCGCCTACATCCGGGAGCACTTCTTCGGCCCCGACCCGAGGCTCCGGGCCATGGTGGAGCACCTGAGCGACGCAGACCTCGAGCGCCTGCCCCGGGGCGGGCACGACTACGCCAAGCTCTACGCCGCCTACCGGGCGGCGGTGGAGACCGAGGGTGCCCCCACGGTGATCCTGGCCAAGACGGTCAAGGGCTGGACGCTCGGCGAGGGGGTCGAGGCCCGCAACTCCACGCACCAGATCAAGAAGATGTCGGTCGAGCAGCTGCTCGAGCTGCGGGACCGACTCGGCTTCACCGACGAGATCCCCGACGAGGCGTTGGCCGGCGGCGTGCCGCCGTACCTGCGGCCGGACCCCGAGAGCCCCGAGCGCCGCTACGTCGTGTCGCGCCGTGAGGCGCTCGGCGGTCCGCTCCCCGACCGACGGGTGCGCATCACCCGACCGCTCGGCGTGCCGGCACCCGAGGTGTTCGACGAGCTCCTCGCCGGTTCCAACGGCATCGCAGCGTCCACGACCACGGCCTTCGTCCGACTCCTGCGCAACCTGTGCCGGGACGCGACGGTCGGCGAGCGGATCGTGCCGATCGTCCCCGACGAGGCCAGGACCTTCGGCATGGACGCGCTGTTCCGGGAGCTGGCCATCTACGCACCCCACGGCCAGCGGTACGAGCCGGTCGACCACGACCTGCTGCTGTCGTACCGGGAGGCGACCGACGGGCAGATCCTCGAGGAGGGCATCACCGAGGCCGGGGCGTTCTCCTCGTGGACGGCGGCGGCGACGGCGTACGCCCACCGAGGTGTGCCGATGCTGCCCTTCTTCACCTTCTACTCGATGTTCGGGTTCCAGCGGATCGGCGACCTGATCTGGGCCGCGGCCGACGCCCGGGCCCGGGGCTTCCTGCTGGGCGCGACAGCCGGCCGCACCACGCTGCTGGGCGAGGGCCTGCAGCACCAGGACGGCCACTCCCACGTACTGGCCTCGACCATCCCGACCTGCCGGGCCTACGACCCGGCCTTCGCCTACGAGACCGCCGTCGTCGTGCGGGACGGCCTGGCCCGCATGTACCCCGCCGGGCGGGAGGCCGAGGGCGAGGACGTCTTCTACTACCTGACCCTCTACAACGAGAACTACCCCATGCCGGCCATGCCGCCGGGTGTCGAGCGCGGGATCGTCGAGGGCCTCTACCGGGTCTCGGCGGCACCACCGTCGGACGGACCGCAGGCCTCGATCCTCTTCTCCGGCACCCTGTGGTCGGTCGCGGTGGCGGCCCGCGACGAGCTCGCGACCCGCTACGGCGTGGCCGTCGACCTGTGGTCGGCCACGAGCTACCAACAGCTCCGTGCGGACGCGCTCGAGGTCGAGCGGTGGAACCGTCTGCACCCGGAGGCGACGCCACGGGTGCCGATCGTGACGCAACGTCTGTCGGACCGCCGGGGACCCGTGGTGGCGGTGTCGGACTACCTGCGGGCCGTGCCGGACCAGGTGGCCCGGTGGGTCCCCCGCCGGTTCACCTCGCTCGGCACCGACGGATTCGGCCGCTCCGACACCCGGGCCGTCCTGCGGTCGTTCTTCGAGGTCGACGCACCGAGCGTCGTGGTGGCGGTGCTCGCCGGACTCGTCGCCGACGGTGCGGTGACCCCGGCCGCGGTGACCGACGCCATCACCCGACACGGTGTCGACCCCGAGCGCGCCGCACCCTGGCTGAGCTGAGGCCGGGGTCACACCGGCGGCCCAGCGGCTCCGGACCGGTGGGTAGCCTGCGGACGTGGCGAAGATCCTCATCCCCATCACCGGTGACGACGAGAGCGACCGGCTCCTGCAGGAGGAGCCGCTCGCCCTGGTGATCGGCATGCTGCTCGACCAGCAGGTCCCCATGGAGTGGGCGTTCCGAGGTCCGACGACGCTCCGGGACCGGCTCGGCGGCGAGCTCGACGCCGCGGCGATCGCAGCGATGGACGTCGAGGCGTTCGTGGCGGTGTGCGCCACCAAGCCGGCCGTCCACCGCTACCCGTCCAGCATGGGCACCCGCATCCACGAGCTCTGCACGTTCGTCGTCGAGCGCTACGACGGCGATGCCGGCCGGATCTGGAAGGGCGTGCGCTCGGGTGAGACGCTGCTCCAGCGGATCCGGGAGCTCCCGGGCTACGGCGACGAGAAGTCGAGGATCCTCGTCGCCATCCTGGCCAAGCGGCTCGGGAAGCGACCGGCCGGCTGGGAGGAGGCCGCGGCACCCTTCTCCGACGACGAGCCCCGTTCGGTGGCGGACGTCAGCTCACCGGAGACGCTCGTGCAGGTGCGCGAGTGGAAGCAGATGATGAAGGCCGCCGCCCGCAGCAAGGCCGATCAGACGCCGGCGTCGTCCAGGGCGTCCGCCAGACGCTGACGCGCCAGCCACCCCAGCAGGACCGCCACCGCCCGGGGATCGTGGCGGAGCTCGTGACCGGCTCCCCCGATGACCCGGAACTCTGCGGAGCCGTGCGCGGCCACGAGCGTCTCGGCGTCGCCGAGCGGCGTGAGGTCGTCGGAGTCACCGTGCACCACCAGCAGCGGACGGGGCGAGAGTCGCTCGGCACCCTCCACCGGGCGGATCTGGCGGAGCTCCGCCGACCAGCGGTCGACCGACGGCGGGAACTCCGGGTCGCTGACCACGCCGACCTCACGTGCGTGGAGGACCAACCGCCTCGGGTGCCGGGCCCAGTCGTCGAAGTCGGCCGGCGTCGCCAGCGCGGCGACGCCGCGGACCGCCGGGTTGCGACCCGCCTCGCACAGTGCGAGCGAGCCGCCGGTGCCGAACCCGCACAGCCACACCCGCTCCACCCCGAGGGAGCGCACGTGCTCGAACCCGGCGTGGACGTCGTCCAACCAGCCCCCGAGCGAGAACTGCCCCTCGGAGCGACCGCAGCCGCGGAAGTTCATGGTCAGGACGATCCAGCCCACCTCGGCGGCGATGCGCTGCGCGAGCTCGGGGAACGACAGACCGGACTGCGGGGCCTCACGCCCCCGGGTCGGGAACCCGTGGCAGAGCACGAGACCCGGCGTGTCGGACACGGCGTCGACCGGCTCGGCGAGGTGGCCCCTCAGCCGGAGCGAGCCGGACGCGAACGTGTGGTCCATGGCCGGTGCCGCCAACTCGGCATCGGCCTGCTCCTCCACAGCGCTCAGTCGCTGGCGGCGGCGCGCTGCTTGGCGAACAGGCGGTAGCCGCGGTTGCGGGCCTCGGGGAGGGTGTCGGGACCGAAGCACAGGGCGGCCTCGGCCTCGATCAGCTCGTCGATCAGGTGGGCGTCGGCGTCGTCGAGCGAGTCGACGTCGTAGACGACCTGGGTCCGCTTGTCACCCAGGTAGCGGTGGTGCTCGAACTTCGACGGTCGGTCCATGGTCGCTCAGGCTACCGACCGACGGGGACGGACGCGAACCTCGCCGACGTCACCCCGGGGCGGGGTCGGCCGGCCCCTCCACCTGACCGCCGATCGCGCCGATCGCCCGGTAGTAGCGCTCCTCGACGGCGAGGACCGTCGCCACGTCCTCGTCCGCGAGCCGCACCGACGCCGACTCGAGCCGACCGAGGATCCACGCGAGCGGCTCGTCGTCGGGGACGAGGAGCAGCTCGGTGCCGATGTCGTCGGCCGTCGCGCTCGAGGCCACCCCCTTGTCGGCCAGGTAGTCGCAGTGGGCGGACAGCACGGCGCGCACGTCGTCGTAGGAGAGCCGGGCGGTGAGGTCGTCGGGGAGTCGTTCCGCGACGAACTCGACGGCCTCCTCGAGGTCGTAGACGCTGCGCCGCGGTCGCTCGGCGAGCGACCCGCTGACCGAGCCGATCGACGCCGCGGCGATCACGAACACGAGGACCGACGCGAGGATGATCCAGGGGAGCACGGTCGACCCGACGGCCGCTCGGACCGGGCTCAGATGCCGATGCGCTGGGCCAGCAGTTCCCGGTGGTAGGTGGGGTCACCGAAGAGCAGCTCGGAGCTCTTGGCCCGCTTGAAGTACAGGTGCGCGGGGTGCTCCCAGGTGAAGCCGATGCCACCGTGGATCTGGATGTTCTCCGCAGCGGAGTGGAAGTAGGCCTCGGAGCAGTACGCCTTGGCGAGCGAGGCGACGGCCGGCAGCTCGTCGTTGAGCTCGGCGGCGCACCAGGCCGCGTAGTAGGCGGCGGACTTGGCCGACTCGACCTCGAGCAGCATGTCGGCGCACTTGTGCTTGATGGCCTGGAACGAGCCGATCGGGCGGCCGAACTGCACACGGTCCTTGGCGTACTGCACCGAGGAGTCCAGCACCTCCTGGGCGCCGCCGATCTGCTCGGCGGCCAGCGCCACGGCGGCGAGGTCGAGGACCCGCTCGAGGACGGTCCAGCCCTGCCCGTCGGTCCCGATCAGCCGGCCCTCGACGTCCGCGTACTCGAGGCGGGCCTGCTTGCGGGTCTGGTCCATCGTGGACAGCGACGTCCGGGTGAGACCGTCGGCGTCGCCCGACACGGCGAACAGGCTCACGCCGGCGTCGGTGCGGGCGGCGGTGATGATCAGGTCGGCGGTGTGCCCGTCGAGCACGTAGAGCTTGGTGCCGTTCAGCTTCCAGGCGTCACCGTCCTTCGTGGCCGTCATGGTCACGGCGGACTCGTCCCACTTCCCGTTGGGCTCGGTGTAGGCGAGCGTCGCGATCGTCTCACCTGCGGCGATCCCGGGCAGGTACTCCTGGGCGGCGGCCTCGTCACCCGAGTGGACGAGCGTCTGGGCGCCGAGCACCACGGTGGAGAAGAACGGTGCGCACAGCAGTCGGCGGCCCATCTCCTCGAGGACGACGACGAGCTCGACGAAGCCGTAGCCCTGTCCGCCGAACTCCTCGGGGATCACGAGCGCCTGGAGGCCCATCTGCTCGGCCATCTGGTTCCACACGGCCGGGTCGTAGCCGTCCTCGGTCTCCATGAGCTCGCGGACGGTGGCCTCGGAGGACTTGTCGTCGAGGAACGCCCTGACGATCCCCCGGAGTTCCTCCTGCTCCTCACTGAAGGCGAAGTTCACTGCTGCTCGCTCCTGTTCCCGGGGCCGGCCGTCCGGCCCTCCGCTCCCGGGAGTCTGCCGCGAACGGCGCCCCGGTCGCACGTCGGCGTGCGTACACATGTGTACGCACAGTGGGGTACGGTGCGGAGGTGGAGCAGGTCAACGCCCGCGAGCTCCGGGCCCAGCTCGCCGCCCAGCTGCACCGAGCCGAGCGCGGCGAGCGAATCGTCGTCACCGTCGGCGGTCGACCCGTGGCCCAGCTCGGACCGCTCGAGGGCGGACCCGGGACCCTCGGACTGGACGACCTGGTCGCCCGGGGACAGCTGCTGCCGGCCCGACGGGACGACCGACCCGACCCGGGCGAGGTCATGGGGCTCTGGGTCGGCGCCCGGCTCGACCGGCTGCTGCGCGAGGTGCGCGGACGGTGACCGTCGCGCTCGACACCTCGGGTTGGCTCGCCCGATTCCTGGACGGACCGACCCACGCCGTGACGCTCGAGGCCATGCGGACGGACCCCGACTGGTGCGCCAGCGCGCTCGTCCTGACCGAGACCCTCATGCTCCTCGAGCGGCTCGGCGACGACCCGGAACGCACCGCCGCAGTGCGCCGAGCCGTACGGGACGACTGGGAGCGGGTCCACGTGGTGCCCGTCGACCAGCAGTGCCTCGACCGCGCCGCCGAGCTCGGCCGCACGCAACCGCTGCGCACGGTCGACGCCGTCCACCTGGCGGCGGCCGACCGACTCCCCCGCCCGGTCACGTACGTCACGTTCGACCCGGCGCAGATCCCGGTGGCGCTCGCGCTGGGGTTCGAGGTTCCCTCACCCGGCACCGGCTGATCCGGTGCGGACACCGGACCACGGCGCGACACTGGTGCGGTGAGCGACTCCACCCTGCACCTGTCCGACTCCGGCTGGGAGGTCCACAAGGTCGTCGTCGGACCCGTGGACAACAACGTGTTCGTGCTCCGCTGCACCGCCAGCGGGGACGCGCTGCTCGTCGACGCCGCCAACGAGCACGGCCTGCTGCTGGACCTGGCCCGTTCGCTGGGCGTGCGGAGGATCGTCGAGACGCACGGCCACTGGGACCACGTCCAGGCGGTCACGGAGCTCCGCGACGCCGGCTACTCCGTCGGCGTGACCGAGGCCGACGCCGCCATGCTCCCGAGCTACGACGAGGTGCTCGGCGACGACGAGGTGCTCGAGGTCGGTCGCCTGCGGGTCCGCACCGTCGCCACCCCGGGGCACACGCCGGGCTCCATGTGCTTCGTGGTCGAGGACACGCCCCTGCTGTTCAGCGGCGACACGCTGTTCCCCGGCGGACCGGGCGCGACCGGGTTCGAGGGCGGCGACTTCCCGACGATCATCACCTCGATCGAGGACCGACTGTTCGCGCCGCTGGCGCCCGACACGCTGGTCCTGCCGGGCCACGGCGACGACACGACGATCGGCGCCGAGTCGCCCCACCTGCAGGAGTGGGTGGACCGGGGGTGGTGAGTCCCGCCGACGACACACCGGCCGTCCCCGCCGACGAACGCCCCTGGGACGACTCGTGGGTCCACACCGACGACCTGCCACCCACGCCGACGCGTGACCGGAACATCCCGGCGACGGCGTGGGTCGAGGCGCCGGCGGAGCTGCTCGCCCTCGGGGACGACCTGCGGTCCGGACCGGACGGCGGGCCACCCCGGATCGCCTACAAGCGCCGCCTCGGGCCGTGGCTGCTCTGGCGGGCCGGGCCGGCCCGGGGCGCCGACGCCCGCTACGCCGCGGTCGACCACCGCGACCTGGGACGGGTCCACACGTTCCGGCTGTTCCCGGACGGCACCGGTGACGGCGTCGGACCGAGCGGCACCCGCCACGAGCGGTTCCGCACGTGGAAGGAGGACCTGCGCGACCACCCCGACGCTATTTCCACTACTGCGGTAGTGGAAATAGACTGACGGCCGATGTCGGACGCAACGAGCCCCGTCCCGGTCTTCGAGGTCGTCGGCCTCCGGGCCGCGCCCGCCGAGGACCCGGATCGGGAGATCCTCCGGGGCGTCGACCTCCGGGTCCTGCCCGGCGAGGTCCACGCGGTCATGGGCCCGAACGGCTCCGGCAAGTCCACCCTGGCCAACACGCTCATGGGCTCGCCCGAGTACGTGGTCACCGACGGCTCGGTCCGCTTCCGGGGCGAGGACGTCACGTCGTGGGGCCCCGACGAGCGGGGTCGGGCCGGCATCTTCCTGGCGTTCCAGTACCCGCAGGAGGTCCCCGGGGTGCCGGTCCGCCAGTTCCTGCGGCAGGCGCTCTCGGAGCGCAAGGGGATCGAGCTGTCGGTGCTCGAGATCCGGATCGCGATCATGGAGTGGATGGAACGCCTCGGCATGGACCCTGCCTTCGCCGACCGGTTCCTCAACGACGGCTTCTCCGGTGGCGAGAAGAAGCGCAACGAGATCCTGCAGATGGCCATCCTGGAGCCCGAGGTGGCGATCCTGGACGAGACCGACTCCGGCCTCGACATCGACGCGCTCCGTGTGGTCGCCGACGGCGTCAACGCCGTCCGGGCCGACCGGGCCGACCTCGGCGTGGTGGTGATCACCCACTACCAGCGACTGCTCGAGTACCTCGCCCCCGACGTGGTCCACGTGCTCGTCGACGGTCGGATCGTCGCCGACGGCGGCCCCGACCTGGCGCGGCGACTGGAGCGCGAGGGATTCGACGCCTGGCGGAACGCCTCGTGAGCTCCTCGACCGGCCTCGAGCCGCTCGACGTCACCCGCATCAAGGCCGACTTCCCCATCCTCGGCCGGCCGGTCGATGGTCACGACCTCGTGTTCCTGGACTCGGCCGCCTCCTCCCAACGGCCCACCGCCGTGCTCGAGGCCATGGACCGCTACTACTCCGAGGACCACGCCAACGTGCACCGGGCGGCCTACGCCCTCGCGGAGCGGGCGACGAACGCCATGGAGTCGTCCCGACGCCGGGTCGCAGCGTTCGTCGGCGCGCCGAGCGCCGACGAGATCGTGTTCACCAAGAACGCCACGGAGTCGCTCAACCTGGTGGCGCGCTCGTGGGGTGTCGCCAACCTGCGGCCCGGTGACGTCGTCGTGCTCACGCTGCTCGAGCACCACGCCAACATCGTGCCGTGGCTGCAGCTCGCCGAGTCACACGACGTCGAGCTCCGCTGGATCGGCCTCACCCCCGACGGCCGACTCGACCTGGACGACGTGGACGACCTGCTCCGGGGTGCGTCGCTGCTCAGCGTGACCGGCATGTCGAACGTGCTCGGCACCGTGCCCCCGGTGGCCGAGCTGGCCGAGCGGGCGCACGCCGCCGGGGCGCTCGTGTGCGTCGACGCGTGCCAGTCGACGCCGCACACCACGACCCGGGTGGAGGACCTCGGCGCCGACTTCCTGGTGTTCAGCGGCCACAAGCTCTGCGGTCCCACCGGGGTCGGGGTCCTCTGGGCCCG
The DNA here is from genome assembly GCA_903873135.1 of uncultured Actinomycetes bacterium. Lineage (GTDB taxonomy): Bacteria > Actinomycetota > Acidimicrobiia > Acidimicrobiales > Microtrichaceae > SXMI01. The sequence continues at coordinate 6,302 of CAIQNH010000113.1, read as the reverse complement.
ATCCGAGCTGCTCGAGTCCATGCCGCCGTTCCTGGGTGGCGGCGGGATGATCCTCGACGTGCGCACCGACGGGTTCACACCGGCCGCCGTGCCGCACAAGTTCGAGGCCGGGACCCCGCCGATCGCCGAGATCGTCGGGCTGGCCGCTGCGATCGACTACCTGGAGGCCGTCGGGATCGACCGGATCACCGCCCACGAGCGGTCCCTGACCGAGTACGCACTCGAGTCGCTCCCCGACCGGCTCGGCGACGACCTCACCATCTTCGGGCCGACCGACACCGAGCACCGGGGCGGCATCGTCAGCTTCGCCTTCGCCGACATCCACCCCCACGACCTCTCCCAGGTGCTCGACTCGCACGGCGTGTGCGTGCGACCCGGCCACCACTGCGCCAAGCCCCTCATGCGGTTCCTCGGGGTGGGTGCGACGGCTCGGGCGTCGTGGTACCTCTACAACGACACCTCGGACATCGACGCCCTGGCCGACGCCCTCGCCGACGCCCGGGAGTTCTTCGCCGTCTAGGCGGACCGACCGCAGGATTCCCCTCGGGACCGACCAACCAGCAGACTGAGGTGGTCAACGACCACCGGACCGGACGAGACGACATGTCAGGACTCGAAGACCTCTACCGGGAGATCATCCTCGACCACTACCGCAGCCCGCGGAACCGTGGCGAGCTCCCCGTGCCTCCGGCGACCCGGGCGGAGGGGTTCAACCCGCTCTGCGGCGACGAGATCGTCGTCTACCTCCAGCTCGACGACCCGGCCAAGGGCGACGACGCCGTGATCGACGACATCCGCATCGGCGGCCAGGGCTGCTCGATCTCGCAGTCGTCGGCCTCGATGATGTCGGCCGCCGTGAAGGGCCACACGGTCGCGGACGCCCGCCACCTCACGCGTGCGTTCAAGGCGATGATGTCGATCCACGAGGGAGAGCTCGGCGGTGACGGCAGCGAGAGCGAGCTCGACGGCGACGCCGCCGAGGTGGGTGAGATCGCGCTGGGCGACCTGGACGCGCTGAAGGGCGTGGTGAAGTTCCCCGTGCGCATCAAGTGCGCCACCCTGGGCTGGAACACCCTCCTCCAGGGGTTCGACGACTCCGGCAGCTGATCCACTCCCGACCCTCGATCCGCCCGCCGGTTACGGTGCGGCGTGACCTCGACACCGACTCCTCCGGACGGCGGGGCGACCGCCGCCGACCCCCGGATCAGCGCCCGCCTGATGGCGGTCACGTACCTCGTCGGGGGCGTGATGCTCGCCGTCTCGTTCTCGAGACAGTCCGCCGACGCCACTGCTGCTGCCTACTGGGCCGCCGCCGGCTGCGTGGGAGGCGTCGGGCTGATCTCCTTCGTCCGCCACTCGGTGTTCCACCGGAGCGACGCCGCCCGGATGGGCTGGGACTACGGCCGACGCAACGACTTCCAGATCGAGGTGGGCATCGCCAACCTGTCCTGGGGCCTGCTCGGGATCCTGTCGTGGGCGCTCGGCTGGGGGCCGGTGGCGGCCGGAGCGATCACGCTCTCCTTCGGCGTCTACATGCTGGGCGCCGCAGTGCTCCACCTCCTCGAACTCCGCGGTGGTGCGGACCGTCGACCGGGGCCGGCGCTCGCCGGGCTCGCCTTCGCGATCGCGCTGCTGGCCGCAGGGGCGGCAGCGGTCGTCGCCTGAACACCGGCTCGCGGCCGGCGATCAGTGACCGGCGAGCTCGTCGAGCCGACGAGCGAAGTCCACGTCGAGCTCGGTGATGCCGCCGGCGTCGTGGGTCACCAGGTCGACCGTCACGGTGGCGTAGACGTTGGACCACTCGGGGTGGTGGTCCACCTTCTCGGCGTAGGTGGCCGCCGCGGCCATGAAGCCGAACGCGCAGCCGAAGTCCCCGAACGTGAACACCTTGTGCAGCCGGTCGTCGACGACCTGCCAGCCCGCCAGCTCGTCGAGCGCGGCCTCGATCCGGCCGGGATCCAGCAGCTTCGGTCGCGCCACGGACGCAGCCTAGGCGTCCCAGGCCGCGTAGCCCTCGGCCTCGAGGCGGTCGACCAGCTCCGGACCACCCGTCTCGAGGATCCGCCCACCGGCGAAGATGTGGACGACGTCGGGGTGGAGTTCCTGCAGCAGGCGGCTGTAGTGCGTGATGGCCAGGATCCCCAACGGGGCCGGACCGTCGGTGGCGGCCTCCAGCCGCCGGGACACGGCCCGCAGGGCGTCGACGTCGAGCCCGGAGTCGAGCTCGTCGAGGATGGCGATGCGCGGCTCGAGGACGGCGAGCTGGAGGGTCTCGTTCCGCTTCTGCTCGCCACCGGACAGGTCCACGTTGAGCGCCCGGTCGGCGAAGTCACGGCCGAACCCGATGGCGTCGGCCTCCTCGGCCATCCTCGCCGGGACGAGCGACGGATCCCGACCCGACGCCTCGTAGGCAGCGGCGAGCACGTCGGTCACGAACACGCCCGGCACCTCGGTCGGGTACTGCGAGGCCAGGAACAGTCCAGCTCGCGCCCGTTCCCACGTGGGCAGGGCGAGCAGGTCGACGCCGTCGAGCGTGGCGCTGCCGGAGGTGGCCCGGTACCCGGGGCGCCCCATGAGCACGTTGGACAGCGTGGACTTGCCGGAGCCGTTCGGCCCCATCACGGCGTGGACCTCGCCGGAGCGGACGGTGAGGGTGACACCGTGCAGGATCGGCGTGTCGCCGACCACCGCGTGGAGGTCCTCCACGACGAGCTCGCTCACGACTCGCCTCCGATCGCCACGACCACCTGTCCGTCGGTCACCCTGACCTCGTAGGTCGGCACCGGCCGGAGCGCTGGGAGCGACTGCGGCACGCCGGTGCGCAGGTCGAACTCGCTGCCGTGCTTGGGGCACTCGAGCGTGCACGCCCGCTCGTCCACGATCCCTCCCGACAGCGAGACGTCGGCGTGGCTGCACCGATCACCGATGGCGTAGACCTCGTCGCCGATGCGCACCAGCGCCACCACCACCCCGTCGACGAGTTCGACCCGGCGGGCCTCGCCGTCGTCGAGCTCGTCGAGGGCACACACCCGCACGGCGCTCACGACGTGACCGCCTCGAGCAGCGCAGCGACGCGGGGACGCACCAGATCGGCGACGCCGGGCACGGGGCACCGGTCCAGCACCTCGTCGAAGAATCCCGCCACGATCAGCCGCTCGGCCACCTCGGTCGGCACGCCCCGGCTCTCCAGGTAGAAGCGCTGGTCGGCGTCGACCGGCCCGACGGTCGACGCGTGGGCGCACCGGACGTCGTTGTGCTCGATCTCGAGGTTCGGCACCGACTCGGCCCACGCCTCGTCGCTGAGGGTCATGATCCGGTTCGACTGCTCGGCGTTGGACCCCCTCGCCTCCGGGTGGATCCGGATGAGCCCCGTGTAGACGGCGTGGGCCCGGCCGCCCACGGCCCCCTTGAACGCCAGGTTCGACGTGGTGTCCCGGTCGAGGTGGTCCTGGAAGGTCCGCAGGTCCCGCATCTGGTCCGCACCCCCGGCGTAGAGGCTGGCGAGCCGGCCGGACGCGCCCCGACCCCCGAGGCGACAGTCGACCCGGGCCCGGGCGTAGCGACCGCCGATCGCCGCCAGCCACCCGTCGTAGGTTCCGGAGGACGACACGGTCGCCGACACGGACCCGACCACGTCGGACCCGACGGCCACGTCCTGGACGACCACGTGGTGCACGGTGGCGTCACGACCCACCTCGAGGTGCGTGACCGGCACCACCAGCGAGGTGGCCGCACCCAGACTCCGGTGGAGCTCGACGACGCACGCCTCGCTGTCCGCCCCGAGCTCGACCCGCAGCCTGGGAGCGACCAGCACGTCGTCGCCGACCGCGAGGCTGACGACGAGGACCGGAGCGGTCGGACGGGCGTGCTGCAGGATCCGGACGCGGATCTCGGACGGGGTCACGTGCTCGTTGACCGAGGCGAAGACGTCGGGAACAGCAGGGTCCGCCTGCGCGTCCACGGCCTCGACCTGCACCCCGTCGTCGGACACCGTGGAGCGCACCACCACGCCGTCGGCGAGGACGACCAGCGCGGCCGGCACGCCGTCCACGCCGTCGACCAGGCGCTCGACCTCGGCCAGGACGGCGGTGACGGTCGACTCGTCGAGCTCGGCCGACGCAGCGGCGAACCGCGACGGATCGATCCCGTCGACCCGGCTGTAGCGCCACTCCTCGGCCTCGGTGGACGGGAGCTGCAGCTCGGACAGCGCCTCGCCCAGGTGGGCGAAGGGTCCGGTCTCGACGGCGGCGCTCACGGGGGAGAATTTACCCTACGGGCGTAGTGATTATTCAGTCGAGCCAGGGCTCAGTCGGAGGAACGTCGTAGGAACCGCCGCCACCCCCGACCCTTCCGTCGCTCCGCCTCCAGGTCGGCCAGCACCTTGGGTCCGGCGGCGTTGACCACGTCCTCGGCCTCGTCGAGCAGGGCGGCGATCGAGTCGTCCTCGCCCAGGCCCTCCGGTTCCGCAGGCGGCGGTGGCGTCACGAGCGTGCCGTGCGCCCAGTTGACGTCGGCCAGTCGGGGTTGGAACGCAGCGCAGTCCTCGGGGCAGCGCCACGGGGCCTCCGGGGCCAGGTCGAGGTCGCACTTCCGCACCGTGTCCCCGTTCGGGTAGGTGCGGCTCTCGAAGAACTTGCAGCTCTCCCGCATGGGCATGGCGACATTGTGGCGCGCCGGCACCCCGTCGACCGGGCACGGCCGGGAACATTCGCCCAGCGTGGGCCGCTCAACGCGACGTGCCACCGGACCGATGCTGGAGACGTGAACCTCGCAGTGCCGCGACTCCTGCTCGACGCCGCCGACGTGCCCACGTGCACGCTCGACCCCGACGGGCGCATCACCTCCCTCAACCCGGCCTTCTCACGCCTGTGCGGACGGGCCACCGGCGAGCTCGTCGGGGCGCACGCCGCCTCGCTGTGCACCGAGGCGGACCAGCCCGAGGTCCTCACCGCGCTCATCACCCTGCTGGGCCACCACGCACCGGTGGCACACGCCGAGGTGAGCCTGCGCTCGGTCACCGGTACCAGCCGCCGGGTCCGGCTGGTCATGGGGGCGGAGCACCTCGGGGACGGAGCCGGCAGCGCCCGGATCGACTCGATCGTGGTGGTCGGCCGGGATCTCACCGCCGACCGACGTCGCGACGCGAGCGAACCGGGCAGCGAGTCGGGAGCGACGCTGTGCCCCGACCTGTCGCAGACCCTCGCCGCGGCTCGCCGGGAGACCCTCGAGACGGGACGCCCCTACGCGCTCATCGAGCTCGGCCTGACGGGTCCGGCGCTCGAGGCTGCGGACCTCCGGATGGCGGCCGCCCTGCTCGTCGACCGGATGCGGCAGCAGCTGCGCTCCAACGACACCGTCGTCCGGCACCACCAGGGTGCCTGCGCCGTGGTGGCCACCCGACTCGGCGACGTCCAGGACGCGGCCGGCGTCTGCTACCGACTGCTGTCGACCGCCATGGAGCCCGTCGAGGTCCGGGGCGAGCAGGTCGACCTGGGACTGGTCGCCGGCATCGCCGTCGACGACGGCTCGACCGACCCGGAGGACGTGGTCGCCACCGCCCGTCACCTCGAGGCCGAGGCCATGGCCGACGGGGGCGGGTTCCGGGTCCGGGCGCTCGGGGCCCTCGCCCAGGCCTGAGCCGGGAGCCGCACGCTCCCGGGACGGACCTCAGCCGACGCTGCCCTCCATCTGGAGTTCGATCAGCCGGCTCCACTCCACCGCGTACTCCATGGGCAGCGTCCGGGTGATCGGCTCGATGAAGCCGTTGACGACCATCGACATGGCGCGCTCCTCCGAGAGGCCCCGGCTCATCAGGTAGTAGAGCTGCTCGTCGGCCACCTTGGACACGCTCGCCTCGTGGCCGATCACCGCGTCTCGCGATCCGACCTCGGTGTAGGGGTAGGTGTCGGAGATCGAGTCCTCGTCGAGGATGAGGGCGTCGCACTGGACGTGGCTCACGCAGTCGTGGGCGTCGTCCTCGACCCGCACCAGCCCGCGGTAGGAGGTCCGCCCGCCGCCGGACGAGATGGACTTCGACACCACCTTCGACGTGGTCTCCGGGGCGGCGTGGACCATCTTGGCGCCGGTGTCCTGGTGCTGGCCCGGGCCGGCGTAGGCGACCGAGAGGACCTCACCGGAGGCCTTCGGACCGACCATGACCACGCTCGGGTACTTCATGGTGAGTCGACTGCCGATGTTGCCGTCGATCCACTCCATGTGACCCTCGGCCTCGACCACCGCCCGCTTGGTGACCAGGTTGAAGACGTTGGAGGACCAGTTCTGGATGGTCGTGTAGGTGACCC
>CAIQNH010000112.1 GCA_903873135.1 uncultured Actinomycetes bacterium | reverse complement strand
GGACCACATCGTGCTGGTCGTCGCCGACACGGAGACCTCGCTGCGGTGGTACACGCAGGAGCTGGGTCTCGAGCCGCTCCGGGTCGACGAGTGGCGGCGGGGCGAGGTGCCGTTCGCGTCCGTGCGCGTCGACGACGCGACGATCATCGACCTCCTCGAGGGTCGGGCCAGCGGGCAGAACCTGGACCACCTGGCGCTCGTGGTCGACGAGGTCGACCTCGACGACCTCGCAGCGTCCGGGCGGTTCGACGTGGTCACCGGTCCGGTCGGCAGGTGGGGTGCACGGGGCGAGGGTCGCAGCGTGTACGTGCGGGACCCCGACGGCCACGTGGTCGAACTCCGGACCTACCCCGCCCCGGAGGACGGCTGATCGGACCCGGCGTCGGATCCGGTCCCGCATCGGGGCCCTGTGGAAAGGTGAGCCCGTCCGTCCGTGCGGCCCAGTCGGTACGCACCGTCCACCGGAGGTCCAGCCCGTGTCCCATCCCGCTGATCGCCGCCGCCACCGGGTGCTCGGCCTGGTCGCCGTCGTCGGACTGCTCGCCTCGGGTCTCGCCGCGTGCACCAGCGACGAGCCGGCCGACAGCGGGGACGACGCCACGTCGACGACGGCCGCCTACCGACCCGGCACCCGTTCCACGGCCACCAACCGACCCCCCGACCCGGTGGTGACCCGGGTGGCGTACCGCACCGACGCCTCGGGGAGCTCCGTCGTGGCGAACGTGACCACCACGCCCGCCGGTCCCCGGGACCAGGTCACCGCGACCCTCCAGATCCTGCCGAGCCTCGAGTCCCGGCAGCGGCCACCCGCGCCGATCGTCACCGAGACCCGGCCGGTCGCCGCCGGTGAGAACCAGGAGGTCGTCCTGCCCATCCCGCCCGAGGCGCTGGCCACGCTCGAGGGCGTGGAACGGAGCGTCGCCGACCAGCTCGTCCTGGTGGGCGTGCGACACGAGGTCGACGGCGACGCCGACGGCAACCCCGAGGGTGCCCTGCACACCCGGACCAGCTACCACGACGCCCAGGTCCGCACCGCCGGGGAGACCGTCTCCCTGACGATCGCGACCGACGTCCCCGGCGTCAACGTGACCACCGTCCCGGTGGTGTGCATGTACCAGGACGGCAGCTCCGACTTCGGCGCCCTGACGACCACGCTCGCCGACGCCGGCGACTACGTCAGCAGCTCGATCGAGGCGGACGGCTCCATCTTCGACAGCCCCACCTACGGCGGGCCACCGTGGAGCCAGATCGAGTCCGACCTGACCGTCGACGCGGTCGTGGACGTGGCCCGCCTGGTCCTGTCGGCGCTCAGCCCGGTCAACCTGGCCCTCCAGGCGATCGTGGACACCCTGTCGCTCGGCATCGAGGACTGCGACACGCAGGCCTCGGTGTTCCAGGTGCTCGCAGCCGCCCAGGCCCCCGGCTCCGACGGCGGAGCGCAGACGACCTCGCAGGCGTACGTGGCCAGCGAGCAGACGTCCAACGGGCTGCTGAGCGCGGCCACGGCGCTGACCTGGCAGACGAACGCCCAGTCGGAGGGCGGCACCGTGTGGCAGGAGACCGTGAGCGACCAGTACCTGACGCAGGCCGCCCAGGCGAGCAGCGACCAGGGCCTGTCGATCGCTGCGACCAACCAGGCCGTGGGGTCGCTCACCACGTCCAGCACGTGGACGTTCACCATCCAGAAGGGCGGCACCAGCTCCATCCCGAACGGCTGCGACGACCGGGGCTGCTGATGGGGTGCCGTCGGCCGGCAGCGACGTGAGCCGACCCTCGGCCGTGCGCGCCGCCGTCGCCACCGCCACCGCCACTGTCGCCGTCGCCGTCCTCGCCGGCTGCGGTCCGTCGCGGTCGACCGCCACACCTCCCGTCACCGTCGCCGTGGTGGACACCGGCGCCGCGCCCGTGAGGAGCCTCGCCGGCCGGCTCGTCGACGGAGTCCGGTGCGCGCCGACCTGCAGCCCCGGGGCCGGTCCCGACGTCGACGGACACGGGACGGCCGTGGCCGACCTGCTGGTGACCGGTGGCGATCCGGACGACGAGCCGGCCGACGTCGCCGTGCTGCCGGTCCGGGTGAGCGACGACCGGGGAGCGCTGTCGGTCCCGGGCGTCGCCGCCGGGATCCGCTGGACCGCCGAGCGGGGCGTGCCGGTGGTCGCCCTCCCGCTGGTCCTCGGCGGCGACGGCGACGTGTCCGACAGCATCCGGTCCTCGCCGCAGACGCTGTTCGTGGTGCCGGCGGGCAACGACGGACTCGACGTGGACGAGCAGTCCGTCCCCGTGCACCCCTGCGTGGACCCGGCGCCGAACGTCCTGTGCGTCGCTGCGAGCGACGCCGCCGGGCGCCTGTCCGACTCGTCCAACCGGGGCCGCACCTCGGTCGACCTGGCCGCGCCCGGGGTGGACCTCCGGACGCTCGACCCGGCCGGTCGGACGGTCCGGGTCTCGGGCACCTCGTTCTCGGTCCCCCTGGTGGCCCGGGCCGCCGCCGGGCTGCTCGCCGCTCGACCCGGGACCGACCCGGCCACGCTCGCCGAGGCGATCCGGTGCGGGGTCCGGCCGAGCGTGCCCCCGAACGACACCGCCGGCGGCGGCGTGCTCGACGTCGCCCGGGCAGCCGAGGCACTCAGCGGATCGGCGGGGCGACCGGACGGCGCCGCCGATCCGTCACGGCCCTGCCGGGGATCGCTAGGTTGATCCCGTCCCCGAGTTCAGGAGCACCCATGCTGTTCGCCGCCGAGACCAACTACCCGCTGCTGCAGGTCTTCCTGTCGATGCTCTACTTCTTCCTGTTCGTGATCTGGATCTGGATCGCGATCATGGTGATCTTCGACATCTTCCGGAGCCGCGACCTGAGCGGCTGGGGCAAGGCGCTGTGGTTCCTCTTCGTGCTCCTGCTGCCGTACCTGGGCGTGTTCATCTACCTGATCGCCCGGGGCGGGAAGATGCACGAACGTCAGGCCAACGCCGCGGCCGCCCAGCAGGCGGCGTTCGACGACTACGTGCGCCAGACCGCAGGCACCGGCGACGTCGCATCGCAGCTGACCCAGCTCGCCGACCTGCGGGACCGGGGCGTCATCTCCGCCGACGAGTTCGAGTCGCAGAAGGCCAAGCTGCTCGCCTGACCGGTGGACCCGGCGGACGCCGGGTCGACTCAGGCGTTCTTGGGCAGATCCGAGAACGGCAGGGTCTTGTCGTTGTTCGGCTCCTTGGGGAGTCCGAGCACGCGCTCGCCCACGATGTTCTTCTGGATCTGGTCGGTGCCGCCGTAGATGGGCGGCGCCTGCGCCCAGAGGGCCATGCCGGTCACCATCGGCAGGAACGGGTTGCCCGTCGCCTCCTCGATGGCCGCCTGGTCCTCGTTGCGGTAGGCGTGCAGCATCCCCACTGCGCCGACGATCCGCAGGCTCAGGTCGCGTGAGAGCCGCATCTGGTCGCTCATCCCGAGCTTGGCCAGGTTGCCCAGCCCGGGCACCTCGCCGCCGATGGCCTTGAGCGCCTTGGCCCGGAGGTTCGTGAAGCGTCCGAGCTCGCCGAGCGTGTAGAGGCGCACCAGGTCCTGGCGGATCGTCGGGTCCTCGATCGCACCGTTGCTGCGGGCCAGGTCGATCAGCAGCTTCGCCCCTCCCAGCGACGGCACCGCACCTCCGCTGCGGCGCTGCGGCCGCTCGCTGACGAAGTCCCCGGCACGACGCTCGAGCTGTCCGGCGACCGTCCCCGGCATGGCCGAGGCCGCCGCCGCGCTGCCGCCGCCCGAGCCCAGTCCGGCCCGCTCGAACGCGAGCGTGGTGTTGGCGACCGCCCAGCCCTGGTTCAACCCACCGATCACGGCGTCGTCGGCGACCCGGGCGTCGGTCAGGAAGACCTCGTTGAACATGGCGTGGCCGGTCATCTCGACGAGCGGCCGGACGTCCACGCCCGACTGCTGCATGGGCATGGCGAACCAGGTGATGCCCTGGTGCTTGGGCACGTCGACGTCGGTCCGGGCGATGAGCATCCCCATGTCGGCCACGTGGCCGAGCGACGTCCAGACCTTCTGGCCGTTCACGATCCACTCGTCACCGTCACGCTCGGCCCGGGCCCCCAGGCTCGCCAGGTCGGAGCCGGCCCCCGGCTCGCTGAACAGCTGGCACCACGCGTCGATGCCCGTCACGATCCGCCGGACGTAGTGGTCGATCTGCTCCTGGGTGCCGTGGGTGGCGATGGTCGGCGCGGCGAGCAACAGGCCGAGCCCACCGGGTGCACCCAGCGCACCGTGCTCGGCGATCGCCGACTGCACGGCGACCACGTCGTTGCGGGCCAGACCCCGCCCGTAGGCGTGCTCGGGCAGGCCCGGGGCGGCCCACCCGGCGAGCCCGAGCAGCTCCCACCACTCGCCGACGGTCAGGTCGGGGTTCCAGTGCTGGTCGAGCCAGGCGGTCACCTCGGCGACCACGTCCCCCGCTGCACCGCTCTCGATCGTGTCGGTCACCCCGGTCTCCTCGTGTCCGAGCCCCGGTCCACCCCCGGGCGTCACCTTCCATGCTCCCCCACGCCGCGGCCCGCGGCCAAGCCGCTCGCGCCTGCGGATCGCCCGGGGCGGGGTCGCTCAGGCGGGCGGTGGCACCGGTGCGGCGGAACGCCGCTGGGCGCTGAACCGGAGGAGTTCGTCGTACAGCGTGAGGATCTTCACGCCGTACTCCCGGTTGGTCGCCCAGACCCCGGCGAGCGCCATCCAGGTGGAACAGCAGCCCCGGACCGAGAGACGCTCCGGCGGACGGAGCACCGACGGGCGGGCCAGCGAGGCCGCCGTCGTCGTCGGGTCGGCGTAGGCCTTGAGCAGCTGCATCTGGGCACGGGCGCCGAGCTGCGGGGTGTCGAAGATGAACCCGCGACTGCACGAGTCGCACGCTCCCACCCCCGCGTAGTTGTGGTCGCCCGGGTACACCATCGAGTTGGCGAAGCTGAACCAGCCCGTCTCGAGGATCGACTGCACCCAGGCCAGGTCGGCCCGGACGCCCTCGGCCCCGCCCTCGTCGACGAAGGCCAGCGCCAGCTCCTCCACGTCCACGGTCGGGTGCGGGCGTCCCCGGGCCCGCACGAACGCCGCCATGTCCTCGGCGCCGACCAGCGAGTCGCCCAGGATCGTGGGTCCGGTGGCCTCGAGCAGCGAGGCCACGTTCGCCGTGACCTCGACCTCGATCGGCCGGTCGCGGACGGCGGCCTCGGCAGCCTCGAGTGCGACCACGGCCCCCTGCCGCTGGTCGGCGACGACCCGCCGGTCCTCGACGCTCCGCTCGGCGGCGCGCTCCTCGGCCTCGGCCACCCGGAGCTGCTCCTCGCCCCTGGCCAGGTCGGCCCGGGTCGCCCGGAGCGCCTGGTCGGCGAAGATCCGGGTGTTCTGGGCGTCGACGTAGCCGGGGTCGGTGCCGCCCGTGCCGACCCGCAGGCGCGACAGCAGGTCGTCCCGGTCGGTGCCCACCCGCATGTAGGCGTCGGCGGCGATCCCTGCGATCCGACGACGGGCGGCGTCCACCTCACGCCGGCGCTCGACGGTGATGACCCCAGCGGTCTCCTCCAGGGCGACGGCGCTGTCGAGGTCCGCCTGAGCGGTGGCGAGCACGGCTCGGGCCTCGGCGGTCCGTCCCGCCGCGGCGGCCAGCTCTGCGGCCCGGGCCTGCTCGGCCAGGATCCGGGCCTCGGCCGTGAGCCGGTCGATCGAGGCGGCGTCGAGCACCACCGGCGAGATGGGCAGGTTGCGGGCGCGCCCCGGTGGGACGGTCGCCGACGACCCCGGCGTGGTCGTGGTGGGTCGGGGTCCGTCGGGTGTGGAGGACTCCGGCGCGGTGGTCGGCGGCGGCACCGTCGTCGACGGCGTCGTGGTGGAGGTGGTCGGTGACGGCGTCGTCGTGGTCGTCGCCGGGGGCTGGTCGACCTGGATCGGCGTGGCGCCCGCACCGGCGGCCGAGCCGAACAGGGCGAGCACCGTCGCGGCCGCCACCACGACCGCGCGGGCACCGGCGCGCCGGGCCGAGCGCCGGGGCGCGGCCGACCGGGAGGTGTCGTGGGGAGGGGGGTTCGAGGTGACCATGGTCCTGGGTGGGACTGACGTTCTACCGGCCCCGGCGGCGTTCCGCTAGGGGTGGTCCCACCCACCTCGCGCTCGGACGGGCTCGGACGGTACCGGTTGACACCCGAAACCGATACCCCTACGGTTTCCGAAGTGCTTTCGGAAACCGTGACCGACGCGCCGACGAGGACCCAGCGCCGACACGCGGCCCGGCGGGCCGAGCTGCTGGAGCTCGCGGGCGGGATCGTGGACGGCGACGGCCTCGACGCCCTCACCATGACGTCCCTGGCGGCCGCGGCCGACTACGCCCCGGCGTCGCTCTACACGTACTTCGCGTCCCGCTCCGCCCTCCTGGCGGCCCTCCAGGAACAGGCCCTCACCCGCCTCGCCGACGCCGCCACCGACGCCGTCCGACGCTGGGACGACGACCTGGCCGCCGCCGGGCGCAGGACCGACGACCGGGTCGGGGCGCTCGCCCGACTCTGGGCGTTCAGCGACCTCGTCGTCCGCGCCCCCGAGGAGCACCCCCGGGACTTCGTGCTCCAGCAGGACCTCCTCGCCGCCGTGGGTGCGGAGACCGAGGCAGACGCCGCCGGAGTGGTGCCCGCCGCCATGGCCGTCCTCGCCGTCCCGTCGTCGCTCCTGCTCGACGCCGAGCGGTGCGGCGCCGTCGATCCCGCCGACGATCCCCTGACCCGGACGCTCGTCTGGGTCGCGGCCCTCAACGGGGCGCTGCTCGCCGGACGGGTCCGGGCGGGCCTGCCGCTCACCACCTCCGATCTCGCCGACCACCTGACCGCCACCGTCCTGCTGGGCTGGGGTGCGCCGGCCGACGACGTCGCCGCCGCCCGGGCGCTCGCCCAGCCGTGGCGCACACCCGCACGTTCCGAACGATCGGAGGAGTGGTGACCTCGACCCCGACGACCCTCGCCGTGGCCGCGCTGACCATCGGCGTCGGGATGATGCTCTGGTTCCTCGCCGAGTACCTGCTGCACCGCTTCGCCATGCACCACCTCGACGGTCGCGGGATCATGAGCCGCGAGCACCTGGAGCACCACGTCCACTCGAGCTGGTCCTTCGACGTGACCCACCTGCTGTCGTGGACCGGCGTCGCCGTCGTCGGCGTCGTCCTGTGGTTCCCGGTCGGCTGGTGGCTCGTCTCCACCTCCACCGGCGTGCTCCTCGCCGTGGGCTGGGCCCTCGGCTACGCCTTCTACGAGTTCCACCACGCCCGGTGCCACCTGGCCCCTCCCCGCGGCCGCTACGGACGCTGGGTCCGACGACACCACTTCCAGCACCACTTCGGCGCCCCCATGTCGAACCACGGGGTCTCCCTGCCGCTGTGGGACCACGTCTTCGGCACCCACCGCGCCCCCGGCCGGATCCGGGTGCCCCGTCGGCTCGCCCTCCCGTGGATGCTCGACGCCGACGGCGAGCTGCGCCCCGAGTTCGCCGAGGACTACGAGCTCGTCGGACGTGACGTCCTCGACGACCGACAGGCCGCCATCGACCGGGCCCGGGCGTTCGCCTCGCAGGCCCCGACGGAGTGACCCGCGCCGCTCAGTGGCGTCCGTGACGGAGCAGGACCTCCTGGGCGAAGGTCGCCACGTGCACACCGGCCTCGGTGAACACGTGCCCGATCGCCAGTCCCCGGCCGCTGACGAACGTGTGGCACGTCACGTCGTGGAGGTGCCACTCGTCGGCCCGGAACGGCCGGTGGAACCACATGGTGTGGTCCAGACTCGCCGTGAACACCGACTGCTCCGCGTCCGTCGGCCACTGCTGACCGATCGGGTGCGACCGGACGACGGCGTCGGTCGGCAGGTCGTCGGACATGTAGGCGAGCGCAGCGGCGTGGTCGACCTGCCGGTCGCCCGGTGATCCGACGCACCGGAACCACCCGACCGCCCGGCCGGCGCCGTCCCGGCCCTCCCAGCCGACGTCGGACCCGGGAGGCAGCATCGCCCGCTCGAACACGGGGCTCCACGATCCGTGCTCGAGCTCACCCGGCGCCGGCACCGGCACCGGTGCGGCGACCGTCTCGATGTCCTCGGAGGACTCCGGGCGCTGGAAGCTCGCCTCGAGGTTCAAGATCGCGCCCGTCGCCTGGTGGGCGACGACCCGCCTGGTGGTGAACGACCGACCGTCCCGGAGCGGGTCGACCTCGTAGAGCACGGCGTGCTCGTGGTCGCCGCGGCGGATGAAGTAGGCGCGCAGCGAGTGGACCACGGCGTCGTCGGGCACGCCGGCGGCCGCCGCCTCGAGCGCCTGGGCGACGATCTGGCCTCCGTAGAGACCGCCCCACGGGTACTGCGGCCCCCGACCGATCCAGGTGCCGTGGTCGCCCGGGGCGAGCCGGAGGATGTCACCGACCTCGGTGATCTCGCTCACCCCGGCCACCGGGAGCCGACTCGGAGCACCTCGACCTGCACCGGGGCATCATCGCAGCCCCCGCCCGTCCGGCTCGCCACCCTCCGGCGGGAACAAGGCCGCCCCCGGTGGCGGTTCCACCTCTCGTGGCGCTCCGGATCGTGCAGATGCACGGAACCATCTCCTCCTGCGGCTTCGCGTCCGGGGACCGGTTCGTGGTCGGCGTGTGGCGACAGTCACCGATCGGACCGACCGCCGACGTCATGTGGGCCCGGCCGGACGGAACCCGGGTGCTGCTGGCCCCCGACGACGAGACCGCCGAGTTCGTGACCTCGGTCTACGGCTTCGACGAGGTCCGGACCACTCCGCTCGAGGTGTCCTCCTCCGGTCGGCACCTCCACCTGCACAGCGACCCCGTCGACCTGCGGCTCGCCGCCGACGGCTGGTCGTTCCCGCTGCCACCACGCCCCCGGTGGTTCACCAAGTACGCCGAGCGACCGGTGGCATTCGC
>CAIQNH010000111.1 GCA_903873135.1 uncultured Actinomycetes bacterium | reverse complement strand
TCGCCACCTCGGCCGTCGCCCGCCGCCGGCGGGAGGACTGAGTCCACCCTCCTCGGGCCACGTGGGACCGTCGCCGACGGATCCTGCGTGGCCCGAACGGCCTCCACGTCGACTCCGGGCCCCTCGGGTCCGGAGTCGACGCCGTTCCCGGACCGGGGCACCGCCGCCGGCCCGGCGCTCAGCGGGCGGCGATGAGGGACTGCAACTGGCCCGGGTCGAGCTCGGCGGGCTCGGTGCGGCCGACGAAGTCGCCGACGAGCTCGGCGAACTCCCGGGGCCGCTCGCAGTGCGGGAAGTGTCCCACGCCCTCCATGACGACCAGCTCGCTCCCGGGCATCAGCTCGGCCGCAGCGTGGGCGTGGGAGACGGGGATGATCGGGTCGGCGTCGCCCCAGACGACCAGCGTCGGGATGTGCGCCGCCAGGTAGAGCCGGTCGGCGGCGCTGACCCGCTGGCCCCGCACGTCGACGACGGAACGCAACGTGTGCAGGAACGCCCGACGGGTGTCGGCGTCGATCAGCGACGTGTAGGCCCGCCACATCTCGACGGTCGCCGGTGCGGGCCTCAGGCCGAGGCGGCCGAACCAGCCGGTGACCGTCTCCACACCGGTGCGGACCACCGACTGGAACCCGAGCGGCAGCACCAGGTCGACCCCGGGTGCGGTCAGCGCCCGCAGCACGAACGCCACGTCGTCGCCCAGGCCCCCGGCGGAGACCAGCACGAGCCGCTCGACCCGCTCCGGGTACTGGTAGGCGAACTGCATGGCGATCCCGCCGCCGAGCGACTGGCCGACGACCGTCGCCCGCTCGTGGCCGAGCGCGACGAGCAGGTCACGCAGCGTCGAGGCCTGCGCCCCGAGCGAGTAGTCGGCCCGGGGCTTGGCGGACCGGCCGTGACCGACCAGGTCGGGGGCGACCACCCGGTGCTCGCGGCCCAGGTCGTCGATGCAGCGGAGCCACGCGTCGCTCGAGCCGGCCATGCCGTGGACGAGCAGGAGCACGGGACCGTGGTCGCCCGCGGTGCGGTACGCGACCTCGGTGCCGTGCAGCTCGATGGTGTGGAGTTCGCTCCTGGTCGGCACGGCGACCCCCTTCGTCCTGTCCGCCCACGGTACCGGTCCGGGACGGTGCCCGGGAGGTTGACTGCGTCGGGAACCTGGTCCACCCTGAGCCCCGGTGCGGCGAACGGAGGGGGCTCAGGTGCGCGCGACGACACTCCTGCACAGTGCTGGATCCGCAGGGACCGGCCGGACGGTCCGGCGCACGCTCGGCTCGCTCGCTGCGGTGGCACTGGCGCTGGTCGTGGTGGTCGGCTGCACTCCGCCACCCGGACCGCCCCCGGCGGCGGGTGCGACCTACCGGGTCGACGTGGTGGGCGAGACCTTCGTCCTGCGAGCCACGTCGCCGGCGGTGGTCGCCCAGCTCGACGAGGCGCTGGCCACCGGGCGGGTGGGCGTGCTCGGCGGGTCGCTCCGCCGGGGCAGCGGCGGGTTCAACGCGCCCCACGTCTGGCATCTGGACCCGTCGACGGTGTTCGTGGCCGACATGGCCATCGAACTCTGCGACGGCCGTCCCACCTCCGACCTCGACGCGGACCCGGACTACTGGATCGACACCGTCGGCTCCTACTGCCCGTGGTCGGCCCGGGTGGTCGCCCGGCTCTGAGGACCGGGCCGCACCGGGCCCTGGTCGCCGGCCGCGGCTGTGTCACGCTGCCACGGTGAGGAACCTGTCCGGACGAGTGGTCGCCGTGACCGGCGCCGGCGGCGGGATCGGTCGGGCGACGGCGGAGGCGTTCGCAGCCCGGGGCTGCGACGTGGCCGCGCTCGACGTCGACGTGGACGCCGCTGCGGCGACGGCGCAACTGGTCCGGGCCGCGGGTCGACGGGCGACGGCGCACGCGGTCGACGTCCGTGACCTCGGTGCCGTCGAGGCGGCGGCCGCCGAGGTCGTCGCCGAGCACGGGGCCTGCCACGTGGTCGTCGCCAACGCCGGGGTGACCTCGGCCGGGTCGTTCACCG
Organism: uncultured Actinomycetes bacterium; assembly: GCA_903873135.1. GTDB lineage: Bacteria > Actinomycetota > Acidimicrobiia > Acidimicrobiales > Microtrichaceae > SXMI01. The sequence continues at coordinate 10,310 of CAIQNH010000111.1, read as the reverse complement.
CCGAGTCGCTCGAGGACCTGCACTGGATCGTCGACGTCAACGTGTGGGGCGTGGTCCACACCTGCCGGGCGTTCCTGCCCGCCCTGCTCGACGCCGACGCCGGCCACGTGGTGACGCTCTCGAGCATGGTCGGCCTGCTGGGTCTGCCCCACAACGTCAGCTACTCGCTCACCAAGGGGGCGGTCCGCTCGTTCAGCGAGGCGCTGCGCGCCGAGTTGGTCACCACCTCGGTCGGGGTCACGGTGGTGTTCCCCGGTGCGATCCGGACCGGGATCACCGAGTCCGCCCGAGGCGACCAGGCGGGACGGCTGGCGGACCTGGGCCGCTCCCGGCTCGCGCCGATCGCCATGCGGCCGCCGTCGTCCGTGGCCCGGGCGATCGTGCGCGGGGTCGAGCGGGACCGGGCCCGGGTGGTGGTCGGGCCCGACGCCCACGCCGTCAGCGTCCTGACCCGGTTCCTGCCGGGCCGCTCCGGTCTGGTCGGCCGGCTGACGGGCCGGATGCTCCGCTGAGCGGCGGCCGTCAGCGGCCCGGGACCGGCCTCGGGACCGGCTCCCGTCGGTGGTGTGACTGATCGGGCTGCTTTCATGCTATCTGTCGGTAAAGTGTCCCCGGGTCGACCGGACGACAGGAGACAGCACCGTGCGAGGACCGACGAGCGCGACGGATCGACAGGGCGAGCGGACCGGTCCGGGCCGGCGCCGGCGGGCGCAGGCCACGCTCGGTCTGGTCGCGCTCGTCGCCGTGCTCCTGGCGTGCCGGCCCGCTGCACCCCCGCCCGCGCCGCTGGTCCCCGCGCCCCGGCCGACCACGACCGTGCGGCCGTCCACCACCGTGCCGCCCACCACCGTGCCGACCACCGTGCGACCGACCACGACCGTGCGCCCGACCACGACCACGACCACGACGACCACGAGCTCGACGGTGCCGGGGTCGGCACCCCTGCCGGCCGGGGTCCGGGTCGCCGACGTCGGTGAGCGCGGCGAGTTCACCGACGGCGTGGGCGCGTTCCGGATCGTCTGCGACTACTCGCACTCACGCTCCGACGACCCGATCGTCCACCCCGGCCACACCGGGATGAGCCACCCCCACACCTTCTACGGCAACACCACCACCGCAGCGGGCACGACGACCGAGTCGCTCCGGCAGGGGAGCAGCACGTGCCGCGGCGGTACGGCCAACCGCAGCGCCTACTGGGTCCCGGCCATGCTCGACGACGGCGTGGAGGTGACGCGCACCTGGACGGTCACCTACTACAAGAGCGGCTACGGCGGCGTGGCGCCGGAGGACGTGCGGCCCATGCCGACGGGGCTGCGCATCGTGGCCGGCGAGGCGCGTCGGACCACTGCGGACACGCGCCCCGCCTACCTGCGGCACACCACGTGGTTCTGCATGCACCCGCTCGGCGACTTCACCCCGGCGACGGCGGAGATGCAGCCGTGCGCTCCCGGGTGGGAGGTCGTGATGACCGTGGCGTTCCCGCAGTGCTGGGACGGCGTGCGCCTGGACTCCGCCGACCACATCAGCCACATGGCGTACCCGGACGGAGGGTGCCCGGCGACCCACCCCGTCCCCATCCCGGCGATCACGATCAACACCCACTGGGAGGTCACCGACTCGACCGACGGGTGGCGGCTGTCCTCCGACACCTACGACGGCCCGGCCGGTCGGTCGGCGCACGCCGACTGGTGGAACGCCTGGGACCCGGCGGTGGTCTCGGTGTGGATGACCAACTGCGTCCAGGCGGGCCTGGACTGCCACGCCGACCTGCTCGGGGACGGTCGCCGGCTCGTGTGAGCGGCGAGGGTGGCGCTCAGGCGGTGCGGGACTCGTCGTCGAACCAGGTGGCGGCGTTGCGTTCCCGGATCCGGTCCCACTCGAACGGTGCCCGCTGCAGGGCGACGAAGTCCTGCGGGAAGTCGGGCATGCGGCCGACGCCCACCCGCTCCGGGCCCGTGCGGTCCTCCGGACGGTGGAACGTGCGGAACACCCGGTCCCAGATCGAGGTGATGGCGCCGTAGTTGGAGTCGCCCTCGGCGTAGACGGTGGAGTGGTGCCAGCGGTGCAGGTCCGGGGTGGACCACACGTGGTCGAGGGCGCCACTGCGGACCGGCAGGTTGCAGTGCTGCAGCTGCCCGTACAGGCCGCGGACCGCCTCGTAGCCGACGTGCTGGTCCCGGCTCAGGCCGAGACCTGCGACCAGCAGCGTCTCGAGCGTCATGTCGACGAACATCTCGACGGGGTGGAAGCGGGTCGCGTTGAACCAGTAGAGGCGCTCGGGGCTGTGGTGCACCGAGTGGAACCGCCACGCCGGACCCCAGCGGTGCCCGAGGTGGTGCAGGCGGGAGTGCACCAGGTCGTAGGCCAGCACGGCGACCACCACGCCGACGGGCGCCGGCAGCCGGTGCAGGCCGAGCGTGCGGCGCACCCGCCGTCGGGCCGGCGCCACCGCCACCTGCGCGGCGAGCTGCGTGGCCACGACCGAGCCCAGGAACACGCCGTCGGTGCGGGCCTCGGCGGCGTCGGGCCGCCAGTCCTCGCGGGCGACGACGCGGGACTCCAGCGCCCAGAGCAGTCCGTAGAAGGCCACGCTGGCGACGGGCGCACCGACCTGCGCTCCGGCGAACCGCGTGCGTCGCACCCGCCGGTCGATCGCCACGGCCGCCGCGGCGCCGGCGACCACGAGGGCGTGGAGGCCCCACCCCAGGGCGTCGTCACGGCGGAGTCGCACGGGCGGAGGCTACCGCCGGCCCCTCGAGCGGCCCAGCGGTCCGCCGGTCACGGCCGCAGCACCTCGACGGAGCAGCCGAGCATCGGCGTGGCGCCGAGCCGTCGATCGGCGGTGAGGAGGACGCAGCCGAGTGCCTCGGCGAGCGCCACGTAGGCGGCGTCGTACGCAGTCACGTTGCCGCGCAGCTCGAACGCCCGTCGCATCAGCGGCCGGGTCGGATACCGCGCGACGTCGAGGTCCACCAGGTCGCCGACCGCGTCGGAGAACCGTTGGTCGCTCAGGTCCCCGGCGATCCACCGCTTGCGGAGTACCGCGGTGACCTCGACGTCGATCAGGTCGGGAGCGGCGAGGTCGCCGGCGCCGACGAGACGCTCGCGTGCGGTGGCCCCGTCGGGTCCGTCGTCCGCGAGCGCGTTGGCAGCGACGGAGGCGTCGACGACGATCACGTGGCCGGTCGGTCGCTGTCGAGGTCGGCGACGGCCTGGTCGAGCCCGACGCGACCCCCCGAGCGGCGGGCGACGCGGGCGAAGACCTCGTCGGGCGTGGGGCGCTCGACCAAGCGGGTGAGCTCGGCCGTCAGGTACTGCTGCAGCGACTGGCCCCGACGTTCGGCTCGCTGTTGGAGGGCTCCGTGGACGTCGTCGGGGACGTCACGGACGAGGATGTTCGGCATGCTTGCAGTATGCAAGCGCTCTGGTGCGACCGCAAGGGTCCTGCGACCCGCTGCAGTTCAGATCCGCGTGGTCCGGGTGGCGTGTCCCGGACCGGGCGGGGCCGGGCGGGACGGACAGAGCGGAGCGGGCAGGAGCGGTGGGCGCGGCGACCGGCCGCCACCGGAGTCGGTCAGCCGGACGCGGCGGCGCGCTGCAGGTTGCGCTGTCGCAGGTTCGGGCCCGAGACCACGATCCGCTCCATGTCGCCCGGCGCCGGGTGCGGCGTGCCCTCGGGCCACAGCTCCGAGAGCGCACCGAGCGCCACGGCGGGCTCGAGCGATCGCAGCACCCCGCACACCCACACGAACGACACGCGGTCCGCGTGGGACCACGGGAAGTCGAAGCGCCGCCGCACCACGTCGGGCATGGACCCGTAGACGATCACCCGCAGCAGCTCGCTCGAGAAGTGCGCCGCCAGGCCGTTCAGCACCGACAGCGGACCGGGGAGGCGCACCGGCGCCCCCTTGGCGCTCGGGTTCTCCCTCGGGTCGATCACCCACTGCACCGCCGGGGTCAGCTCGAGCTCGTTCCGGCAGATCTCGTCGAAGCGGACCCGGAACTCGCGGAGCGTCGGCGGCACCGGCCGTTCGCTCACGCCGTAACGGCGGTACCAGGTGACGGTCTCCGCGTAGAGCTGCTCCCGCTGCGACCGGGACAGCGGGCGGATGGAGAACAGCTCCCGGGCCCGGAGGAACTCCCAGGTGAACGTGGCGTGCGCCCACCAGAACACGTCCGGATCGAGCGCGTGGTAGCGGCGACCCTGGTCGTCGACCCCCTTGATGTCGGGGTGGAAGTCGCGGATCTGCCGACCACGGCGGTCGCCCTCGTCGTCGTCGGAGGTGAAGATGCTCCCCCAGATGTAGGGGATGGACCGGTCGATCCGGTCGAACGGATCGTCGAAGAAGTTGGAGTGGTCGGTCACCCCGGCGCCCAGGCCGGGCAGCATCAGCTGCATGATCCCGGCGGCCATGCCGGTGATCATGCTGCGCGGGTCCGCCGCCGTCCGCCAGAGGATCGACTCGGGAGTGATCGGCGCGCCCTCGGCCCGGGTGCGTCCACCCGAGGGAGCCGGTCCGGTCGCGTCGTCCACGACCCTCAGGTTACGCCGGGGCGCCCGAGCGGGGCCCGGTCGTGTGCCGCCGGCGGCTCAGCGCAGCGTGTAGCGGATCGGCAGGTGCTTGACGCCGCCGACGAAGTTGGCTGCCGTCCACTCCGGCTCGCCGGCCAGCTCGATCGACTCGACCCGGGCGAGCAGCCGGGGCAGGAACGAGCGCAGCTCCCGCCGGGCGAACTGTGATCCCAGGCAGTGGTGCGCGCCGACGCCGAACGAGATCAGCTCGCCGGCGTCGGGTCGGGTGATGTCGAAGCGCATCGGGTCGGCGAACACCGCCTCGTCCCGGTTCGCCGACCAGTACGACAGCAGCACCCGCTCGCCGGCGGCGACGTCGACCCCGTGGAGCTGCGTGTCCTGCTGGGCGTAGCGCATGAAGTGCCGCACGGGCGACGTCCAGCGGATCATCTCCTCGGCGGCGTTGGTGACCAGCTCCGGATCGGCCGTCAGCGCCGCGAGCTGGTCCGGGTGGCGCAGCAGCGCCTCGAGTCCGCCCGAGAGCGCGTACGAGGTCGTGTCGTGGCCGGCGGTGGCGACGATGATGAAGTACCACAGCTCGGCGTGCTGCTCGAGCGGGCACCCCTGCACCTGACCGTTGGCGATCACCGTCGCCAGGTCGTCGGTCGGCTCGGCCCGACGGTCGGCGGCGAGCGCCCCGAAGTACTCGCCGAACTCGGCGATCGCCGAGGTGCCCAGCTCGGCCGGGTCGCTCAGGTCGCCCAGGTACTCCGGGTCGGCGGCCCCGAAGATTCCCTGCGTGAGCCGGAGCATCACCGGCTCGTCCGACGGCGGGATCCCGAAGATGCTCATGATGACCCGCAGGGTGAAGGGGACCGCCACGTCCTGGGCGAAGTCGCACTCGCCGCCCAGGTCGGCGAGCACCTGCACGTACTCCTCGGCGATCGCGTCGATGTCGTCCTGCCGGTGGCGGACGGCCGCCGGCTTGAACCAGTCGTTGGTCACGGCCCGGTGGTCGCGGTGCTCGTCGCCGTCCATGTGGATCAGCGTCCTCGGGTCGATGCCGAGCGAGAGGATGAACGCCCACGTGAACTCGTCCATGAGCATCGACTTCTGGGTGTTGTGCCACAGGTCGTGGCGGCGGGACACCTCGAAGACGTCGGCGTGGCGGGTGACGGCGAGGAACGGCTCGAACCCGTCGGCCTCCACCCGCAGGACGGGGGCCTCGGCGCGCAGCTCGGCGGCGACCGCGTGCCAGTTCGCCGGGTCGGTGTAGGCGTCGGGGTCGATGAAGACGACGCCGCGGGGGTCGGTGGCGAGCTGGATGTGCACGGCGGGTCCTCTCGGTCTCCTGGGGCCGGCTGGTGGGCACCACCATGCCACCCGGCGTCCCGGCGGGGCCGGTCGGCGGTGTCGGCCGGGTGGCCCGAGATGGTCACCGGAGGTTCACCCGGCGGACCGGTCGTGTTCAGAACGGTTCCCTACCGTTCCGGCGATCGTGTCTGGAGCGAGTGTGGACGGCAGCGTGAGGGCGTGGAGTGGAGTCGGCGGGCGCCGCCCGGGCCGCGTCGCGCTCGTCGCGCTCGGACTCGCCCTGGTGCTCGTGTCGCTCGCGTCGCCCGCCTCGGCGCAGTCGACAGCGAACGCTGCGCCACCCGTCGTCACGCAGCGGTTCACCCCCGGTCCGCCGTCGCAGGGGTGTGCGACGTTCCCGTTCGAGGTCGTCCAGTCGCCGGGCAGCACCCCCGTGGCGTTCGAGATCAGGATCACCGTGGCGCGTCGCCTGTGCTCCCCGGTCGGCGCGACGGCCGCGGTGTACGCCATGCCGAGTGCCGCGACGGCGTGGCCGCAGACGCTCGTCGAACGTCAGATCGTCACGTTGCAGGAACCGGGTGTGTACGTGGTGAGCTTCGCCAAGGGGTGCCTGCCGCAGCAGTTCGACCTGATCGCCGGGACGGCGGCGTCCGTCACCCCACGGGTCGTGGCGCCGACCGGGCCGTGGCACGGGCCACTGCTGTTCCCGTTCGACGTGAACACGTCGTTGCAGTGGCGCGGGTGTGGGCCGGACCCCGTCATCCCCGAGTTCCCCGCACCGGCACTGGGTCTCGGGCTGGGCGCCGTCGTGGTCGGCGGCGCCGTCTGGTGGCGTCGCCACCACCTCGCCACGGGATCGGTGGCGTGAGTCGACCCGGCACGGCGACCGACGACACGGGTCGTTCCACTGGTCGGTGGAACCGGTCGGGAGTCTTGGTCGCTGCGACGGTCGTGCTGGTGCTGGGCGCGGCGGCCTCGGGTCCACCCGCTGCGGCATCGGGCGCCATCACGGTCACGCCGAACCCGGTGCCTGTCGCGGCGAACTCCTACACCGAGGTGGAGGTGTCCTGGACCGGACAGCGGCCCGGGACGTTGGTGTTCGCGAGCGTCTGCGTGAAGTCGACGAAGGATCCCGACTTCCAGGTCGGCCTCCACTGCTCGCCCCTGGCGCAGGTGGAGACCAACGGCTCGGCCGACGGCAGCGGCTCGGCGCGCCTGCCGGTGTTCCGAGGCCAGGAGCCGTCGACCGACCTGCCCTGGGGGTGCTTCACCCCGGACGACCCGGTGCCCGCCGGCGTGGTGGGCGCGACCTCGTGCTTCGTCCGCGTCACCAGTGACGTCGTGCTCAACAACGACGACGCCGTCGAGGTCGCGGTGGCCGTCACCGGTGCCGGCGCCCCCGTCGACCGGGGCGTCCTGGGCGCGCCCGTCGCGGCCGCCGCACCGACGCCGGTCGCGTCGCCGCCGGTCCAGCCGGTGAGCGGATCGACGGCGGCGGCGCTCGACGGTGCCCCGCTCCGCTTCACGGGCTGAGTCGACCCGCTCCGGTCCCGAGGCGACCCGAGCCTGCACCCGTGGTCGCTGGGTGGAACCACCCGGGCGTCGGGCGTACGTCACCTGAGGTTCACCTGAGGGCACCGCACCGTTGGCCCGGCGGACGAACCGCCGAAACGTCGACCCGTCACACTCTGCGCCGTGGCCGTGACCATGCCGGAGGCCCCGGCCCCCGACGGAGTGCCGATCGAGGACGTCCCCCGCCCGATCGTGCAGTCACGGACCTTCGGCGACCGGGTCTTCCGCAGCATCTCGGCCGGGGCCGCGGCGACCTGCCTCCTCATCATGTTCACCACGGGGGTGTTCCTCACGTGGAAGGCGTTCCCGGCGATCAGCGCCACCGGGCCGGTGGAGTTCCTCACCGGTGACACGTGGCAGCCCGACGACGAGGCGTTCGGGGTGGGGGGTCTGCTGATCAACACGATCATGATCGCCCTCACGGCGCTCGTGGTCGGCGTGCCGGTCGCACTCGGGCTGGCGTTGTTCATCAACGAGTACTCGCCGGCGAAGCTGCGGCCGCTGCTCACCGGTGGCGTGGACCTGCTCGCTGCGATCCCGAGTCTGATCTTCGGCATGTGGGGCCTCTACGCGCTCTCCGAACCGCTCAGCGGCGTGGCCGAGTGGATGGCGAGCCACCTGAACGCGATCCCGCTGTTCCGACTGACCGAGCCGGACGTGTCGCTCACCCGTTCCACGTTCATCGCCGGGTTCGTGGTGGCGATCATGATCACGCCGGTCATCACGTCGGTCAGTCGTGACGTCATGGCCCAGGTGCCGCGCGTGCAGTGCGAGGGTGCGCTCGGCCTCGGTGGCAGTCGGTGGGGGATGATCCGCGACGTCGTGCTGCCGTTCGGCAAGAGCGGGATCGTCGGGTCGATCCTGCTGGGCTTCGGTCGGGCGCTGGGCGAGACCATCGCCGTGGTGCTCGTCATCGACCTGGTGTTCCAGCCGAACCTCAACATCCTGGAGCAGGGGAGCGGCTCGATCTCGGCGCTGATCGCCACCAAGTTCGGCGAGGCGCAGGGGCTGGAGATCAACGGCCTCATCGCCGCGGGCCTGGCGCTGTTCATCATGACGCTGATCGTCAACCTGATCGCCCGGGCGATCGTCAACCGATCGAAGCTGACGGGCTGAGCGATGACGGTCGAACTGGAACGCACCGACACGCTGTGGCTCGAGGACTCACCCGAGGGGGTGTTCGTCGAGGAGGAGGTGGAGGTCGCCGGCGTCGGTGGACCGGTGGTCCTCGACGAGCCGGAGCCGCCGGCGGTCGATCCGGACGTCCCGTTCCGGCCGTCGGCATTCGGCCCCTCGGACCGGCTCGAGATGCTCCTCGCTGCCGTGTCGGGTCTGGCGTTCGCGTGGGCGCTGTGCCTGGTGATGGACTGGTCGCACCCGCTCACCTTCGCGATCTGGGCGATCGTCTGGTTCGTCGCCGGCATCTACGTCACGGCCAGGGCCCGGACCTCCAAGGTCGTCGCCATGGACCGACTGGTGACCACGCTCATCTGGCTGAGCGGGGCGTTCGCCGTCGCCGTGCTGGGTTGGATGATCGTGTTCGTGCTGCTGGAGGGCATCGGCGGCCTGGTGGACGACCTGCCACGTGGCCAGTGGGTCGCCCGCATCGGTGCAGTCGCCCTGATGGTGGCGGTGGCCGTCGGTGTGCGGTGGCGCTCCGGCCGACGGGAGGCCGCAGGGTCCGGGACGGTGGTCACCCGCCTGCTGCCCAAGGTCGTCGGCTCCGCCTGCGCCGTGGGCGCGCTCGTCGTGCTCCTGCCGGTGATCAACACCGAGTTCTTCACCGCAGACATCGCCGAGGTCGGTCCGCTCGACGAGGGCGGCGGCATCTACCACGCGCTGATCGGCACCCTGGAGCAGATCACGATCGCCACCATCATCTCCGTCCCGATCGCCATCCTCACGGCCATCTACCTGCACGAGATCAAGGGTCGACTCGCCGTGCCCGTGCGGTTCATCGTCGACGCCATGAGCGGCCTCCCCTCGATCGTGGCCGGCCTGATCGTGTTCACGGTCTGGGTGAACGCTGGTCGTGGATTCTCGGGCGCCTCGGCCGGCGTGGCGCTCGCGATCATCATGATCCCGATCGTCACCCGCACCGCCGAGGAGATCCTCCGCACCATCGACGACGGCCTGCGGGAGTCGGCGCTCGCGCTCGGTGCCCCGCAGTGGCGCGCCGTCGTGCAGGTGGTGCTGCCGACGGCGCGGGCCGGGCTCATCACGGCGTCGATCCTGGGGGTGGCCCGTGCCATCGGTGAGACGGCACCCGTGCTGCTCACGGCGTTCGGCAGCGCCGTGACCAACTACAACCCGTTCTCGGCTCCTCAGGCCGACCTGCCGCTGTTCATCTGGGGTCTCCTGCGGGAACCCAACGAGGCGCAGATCGCCCGGGCGTGGTCGGCCGCCGTGGTGCTCCTGCTCCTCGTGCTCGTCCTGTTCATCACCGCCCGCGTGATCGGTGAGCGCGGTGCCCGACAGCGAACCGGAAGGTGACCGTGCCCTCGACACCCCCGCCACCACCGCCGCCCTCCCCGCTCGGCCCGCCTCCACCGTGGGTCGATCCGGCCACGTCGGCACCGCCGGCTGCCGCCACGCTCGCGCCACCGCCCGTCGCTCCGCCCCCCGCACCTGCACCACCGGCCGCACCTGCACCGCCAGTCGCTCCGCCGCCGGTCGCACCCGCACCACAGGGCGCTCCGCCGCCAGTCGCTCCGCCGCCGGTCGCACCCGCACCACAGGTCGCTCCGCCGCCGGTCGCTCCGCCGGCGCAGTACACGCCGCCCGTCCCCGACGAGCCAGCGGACCCGACCGCACCGTCGCTGTGGGCCGACCCGGTGTCGGAGGCCTCGGAGCCGTCCGCCCAGAGGGTCGGCGGCATCCGTGACGACCAGCTCCCGGGCCGTCTGGACGT
>CAIQNH010000110.1 GCA_903873135.1 uncultured Actinomycetes bacterium | reverse complement strand
GGCGCCTACCCGTCCACGCTGAACTACCGGGGCTACCCCAAGTCGCTCTGCTCCTCGGTGAACGAGGTCATCTGCCACGGGATCCCCGACTCACGACGGCTCGTCGAGGGCGACATCGTCAACCTCGACGTCACCGCCTACGTCGGGGGCGTCCACGGCGACACGTCGGCCACGTTCCTCGTCGGCGAGGTCGACCACCGGTCCGCAGCGCTGGTGGAGACCACCCGCGCTGCCATGCACGCCGGGATCGACGTCGTGCGCCCGGGAGCCCGGATCTGCGACATCGGTCGGGCGATCGAGGAGGTGGTTCGGCCCCTGGGCTTCAGCATCGTGCGGGAGTTCATCGGACACGGGATCGGGGACCAGTTCCACACCTCGCTGCAGATCCCGCACTACTACGACCCCCGCAACGACACCGTGCTGCTCCCCGGCATGACCTTCACGATCGAGCCGATGGTGAACCTGGGTGCTGCGGCGCTCGAGATGTGGGACGACGGCTGGACGGTCGTGACCCGCGACCTGCAGCGCTCGGCCCAGTTCGAGCACACCGTCCTGGTGACCGACGACGGCGTCGAGATCCTCACCGTGCCGGCGAGCGGCGAGCCGGCCGAGTTCAGGTTCGCCGGGGCTCCGGTGGGGGCCGAGTCCGCCGGGCCGGACACCCCGGCACCGACCGCCTGAACGACCGCTCGGGGCTCACGCCCCTCCGTGGCCGCAGCCGTCGCCGACCGACGGTCCGCCACCACCCCCGGTGACCCCTGTCGTCCGGGGGCGTCGAGCACGAACGGAGGCGAGCGCGTGGAGCACCACCACGGTCCGTCCCGGACGGTGCGCCGTCGACGACGCGACACCGCTGGACCGTTGGTCGCCGATTCGGCGCGCCTGACGGCCCAGCGGTCGACCGGCGCAGCGGTCGCGCTGCTCCGACGGATCCGCTCGAGCCGGGCGATCCAGCGGGCGATCCGGCTCCGGGTGGGCGCAGCCGTCGCCGTCCTGCTCGTCGCCGGGGCGACCCAGTGCCGGTGGGACCGCGCCGAGGCGGTCCGGCGGGCGTGGGGTCAGACCAGCCACGTCCTGGTGAGCACCCGTCCGCTGGCGGTCGGCGACCCCGTCGACGCGCGGTCCGTCGAGGTCCGGGCGGCGCCCGTCGACCTGGTGCCGTCCGACCCGCTCCGCGAGGTCGCACCGGGCCAGCGTGCCACCCGACCGATCGGTGCCGGTCGGATCCTGGTGGCCGACGACGTGGCCGACCGCTCGACCGGACCCACGGCGGCGGGACTCACCCCGGGTCGGGCAGGCGTCGTCGTCCCGATCGGACCGGGCGTCGTGGCCGTCGGGGTCGGCGACCGGGTCGACGTGGTGCGCAGCGGTGCGTCCGGCGCCGGGTCGGTGGTCACCACCGACGCCCGGGTCCTCGCGGTCACCGACGTCGCCGTCACGCTGTCGGTGGACGACTCGTCCTCGGCCGCCGTGGCCGGGCTGGCCCTGGGTGAACCGCTCGGGCTGGTCGTCAGGGAGCCGGCTGGACCGCCGTGACGTCGGAGCTCAGGTCCCCGACACGGCGACGTCCCCGATCACCAGGGAGCACGCGCCGTCGCCGCTCGTGAGCCACTCGAAGTCCCCACCCACCTCGACCACGTCGAGCAGCAGGCGCTGGATCGTCGACGCGACCGTGACCTCCCGCACCGGCGCCGAGAGGGCACCCCCCTCGATCAGCAGCCCCTCGGCGCCGACCGAGAAGTCGCCCGAGGTCGGGTTGATCCCCGAGTGGAGCCCACTGAAGGAGGTCACGTACAGACCGTGGTCGATGGAGGCCACCAGCTCCTCGAAGGACCGAGCTCCGGGCTCGACGACCAGCAACTGGGCACCCACGCCGGGCAGGGAGCGGGTTCCCCGGATCGCCGAGGCCGTCGACGCCACGCCCGACCGGCGGGCCGAGTAGGAGTCGTGGAGGAACCGGTCCAGGACCCCCCCGACGACGAGCGGATTGGGTCGACAGGCGAGCCCCTCCCCGTCGTGGCTCTCAGCGGCCAGCGACTCCGTGCGGGTCGGGTCGTCCGTCACGGTCAGCAGCGGCGAGGCGATCTGCTCCCCCACCCGGTCCCCGAACGGGCTCCGTCCCTTGACCACCCGATCACCGCAGAGCATCCCGCTCACCACGCCGAGCAGCGTGGCGGCCATCCGGGGCTCGAGCAGGATGGTCCGACGTGAGGAGCCCGGCTTGGTCGCTCCCAGCAACCGGGTCGCCCGCTCCACCGCCTCGTCGACGACCCGGTCGAGGTCCAGCGCCTCCGGGTCGCGTCCGGCGTCGCTCCCCCAGCCGATCTGGGTCTCGTCGCCCGAACGGGCCAGCGGCTGGGTCGAGATGCCGCACGAGGCTCCCCGGTCGACCACCTCGACTCCGGCGGTGCTGACCAGCGCGTGGACCGACCACCCGTCGGAGTAGGACGACACCCGGGCCGAGGTCACCCGGTCGTCGACCGAGGTGACCCGACGCTCCAGGTCGAGCGCGAGCTCGACCTTCCGGTCGGTCGCCGTGGCGATCACCGCGTCGCTCCAGGAGTCGACCTCCACGGCCGGGACACCGTCGGGTGTGGCCAGGCCGTTCCACTCGTCGGGCTCGGCGAACGCAGCGTTGTCGCGGGCCTCGGCGAGCGTCTCGGCGAGCACCTCGGGCTCCAGGGTCCCGCAGTGCGCGAACCCCTGTCGACCGCCGGCGAGCACCCTGACGCCGGCGCCGGCGCCGCCCGCCACGGTGAGGGACTCGACGGACCCACCGAAGACCTTGACCGAGGTGCTCCGACCCTGTGCCAGCACCACCTCGACCTCCTCACCCGGACGGGCCCGGTCGCGCACGGTCCGGGCGAGGGCGAGGAGCTCCTGCTCCGCAGCGGCCGCGTCGACGCCGCTCACGAGCCCGACACCATCACGTCGGCGATCGCCAGGGTGACTCCGGCCGACTCCCACGGGAACAGGGTCAGGTCGTCACCGACCTCGACCACGTCGAGCAGCATGCGCGGGATCGTCGAGGCGATCGTCATCTCCCGCACCGGGTCGGCCGCGACCCCGCCTCGGATCAACCGACCCTCGAAGCCGACCGAGAGATCGCCAGACGTGGGGTTGACCCCGGAGTGGAGTCCGGCGACCTCACGCACGAGCACGCCCTCACCCACCCGACCGACCACCTCGTCGAGCGTGCCCGAGCCCGGCCCGAACCGGATCGAGCGGGGCCCCACGCCCGGGCCGGCCCGGTGGGTCGAACGACTGGCCGACCCGGTCGAGGCGACTCCCGCCACCCGGGCCGTGTAGGCGTTGTGGAGGAACCCCCGGAGCACGCCGTCGGCGACCAGGGGGACCCGACGGCACGCCAGACCCTCGCCGTCGATGTCGGATGCGGTCGGGGCGGCCGCGTCGGTCGGGTCGTCCAGGATCGTGATCGAGGCGGCCGCCACCTGTTCACCCTCCCGGCCCGAGAACGGCGTCCGACCCCGGATCGCCGCCTCGCCGGAGAGCAGCTCGGCGACGACCCCGAGGAACTGCGAGGTGACGTACGGGTCGAGCACCACCGTCGAGCGACCACCGGCGACCTTCCGGGCCCCGAACTGCGCGAGGCACCGCTCGACGGCGTCCGCAGCGGCGGTCGACGGTGACAACTGGTCGGGGCTGCGCCCCACCGAGTACCCGAACCCGGTGGTGACGTCGCCGTCGTCGGACGCCAGGGCCCAGGTGCCCAGGTAGGCAGAGGACTCGAGCGACGAGCGTCGGATTCCGGTGGAGGTGACGATCGCCGAGGCCGACGACGAGTCCGCGTAGTCCGCCGACTCCACGCCGACCATGCGCGGGTCGGCCGCCAGGAGGTCGCGCTCGAGCTCGACGGCCAGGGCGATCCGACGCTCGGCCGTCATCGACTCGACCGCCGGGTCGTACAGGACGAGCTCCGGGACGTCGACCCCGTCGGGCTCCGCGAGTCCGGCGTGCTCGTCGACCGACCCGAACCCGGCGTTGTCCCGGGCCTCCTCGAGACAACGGGCGAGGGCGTCCTCGTCGAGCAGGCCGGCCCACGCCAGGCCCTGTCGGCCCTCGCTGACGACCCGGATCCCGACCCCGACGGCGGTCGAGGCCACGTAGTGCTCCACCTCGGACTGGTGGACCCGGACCTCGGTGTCGTTGGACCAGGTCAACACCGCCTCGACCTGTTCACCGGGGCGGGTCTGCTCGACGATCCGGTCGCCGACGGCCGCGAGTTCCTCCGGTGTCACCCGGCCAGCCTGCCACAGCGGTCGGGGTGCCCCGGGCGGTGGTACCGCCGCTGGGCCGAGTCGGTCGGCTAGAACGGAGGTGCTCCCACCACGTTCGTCCAGCACGACGGCCACGGTCGCCACCGAGGCGGACATCCAACCCCAGAAAGGGCGACAGCCATGAAGAAGTTCCTCGCACTCCTCGCCGCGGTGGCGTTCACCGCGGTCTTCGCCGTCGGTTGCGGCGGCGACGACAAGTCGGAGAGCGGCTCGCCGACCACGGCGGCCGAGTCCGGCGGCTCCGGCGGTTCGGAGTCCGGCGGTTCGGGATCCGGCAGCAGCAACACCGGCAACGCCGAGGTCGACGCCTACTGCAACCAGGTCCAGGAGCTCGCCAGCAGCGTCGAGCAGGCCGTGCAGAACAAGGACACCTCCAACATGGACCAGCTCTCGCAGCAGGCCCAGGACCTCGCCAAGGACGCTGCGGCCCTCGCCCCGGCCCTCATCGAGGACCCGTCCCTCGCCTCCAAGGTCCAGGAGTGCAGCCAGCAGGCCACGCAGTCCCTCCAGGACCTGTCCTCGGGTCTCGCAGGCGGCGCCGCCGGCAACGTGGACGACATGATGCCGGACAACATGGACGACATGATGCCGGACACCCCCGGCGACAACTGACGGTCACCACACGCTGAGCAGCGCGACGCTGCGCACCGGGCCCCCGCTCCGGCGGGGGTCCGGTCGCGTCCGGGCCCGGGCGCGTCGGTCGGCAGGCCGGCCGCAGTGACCCGACGACGGAGGTCCGCAGCGCAGCGAGCGGGGAGCGGGGACCGACCGGACGTCAGGAAGCGGTGCCGCCGATGGTCAGACCACCGGACACCCGAAGGGTCGGGACGCCGTCGCCCACGGGGACACCCTGACCGTCCTTCCCGCAGGTGCCGGGCGGACCCATGGCGAAGTCGTCACCCACGGCGTCGATCGCCTGCAGGACCGCCGGTCCGTTCCCGATCAGGTTGCCCTCACGCAACGGCTCGGTGATCCGGCCGTCCTCGATCAGGTACGCCTCGGTCATGCCGAAGACGAAGTCACCGTTGGCCGTGTTGACCTGTCCACCACCCAGGTGGGCCACGTACACGCCGTCGGGGGTGTCGGCGAGGATGTCCTCGGGCCTCGACGTGCCCCCGATCAGGTAGGTGTTGGTCATCCGGACCATGGGCAGGTACTGGTAGCCCTGACGACGACCGTTGCCGCTGGATGCCCGACCCTCGGCCCGGGCCCGCAGGCCGTCCCACATGTAGTCCACGAGGACGCCGTCCTGGATGAGGACGTTGCGCTGGGCCGGTCGACCCTCGTCGTCGATCGCGAAGCAACCCCACTCACCGCCCATGGTGCCGTCGTCGACGAGCGTCACGAGCGGACTGGCGACCTGCTCGCCCACTCGGCCGGCGAACACCGAGGCACCCTTGGCCACCAGGTCGGCCTCGAGTCCGTGGCCGCACGCCTCGTGGAACATCACGCCGCCCCCACCCGGTCCGATGACCACGGTCATCTCGCCGGAGGGAGCCGGTCGCGCCGCGAGCTTGGTGATCGCCCGGTCGGCGGCCCGGGCGGCGAGCTCGCTCACGTCGTAGGTCTCGAAGAGCTCGAAGCCCACCGTCCGACCCACCGACTCCCGGCCGGTCTGCATCCCGGCGTCGCCGGTGGCCACGCACGAGACGGAGAACAGGGTCTTGACCTGGTCGTCGCCGGCCAGGACCCCGTCGCTGTTCGCCACCAGGATCGTCCGGTGGGAGTCGGCGTAGCGAGCCGACACCTGGGTGATCGACGCACCCGCGCCGCGTGCCGTCTCGTCGGCGGCGAGGAGCAGCTCGACCTTGCGGGCCTTGGCCACGTCACCGGGGACCACCCGGACCCGGTTCGGGGCCGGAGCCTCGACGCGGTCGAGGGACACCGTCCGCACACCCTCGCCACCCTGCCGGGAGGCGGCGGCAGCCGCCTCGGCGGCGGCGACGAGCCCCTGCTCGCTCAGGTCCGACGTGTGGGCGAAGCCGGTCGTCGAACCCGACACCACCCGGATGCCCGCACCGCGGTCACGTCCCGAGGTGAGCTCCTCCACCTTCCGGTCGTCGAGCAACGCCGAGGACGACCGGCGATCCTCCACGAACACCTCGGCGAAGTCGGCCCCACGGGCCAGGCCGGCTGCGAGCACCCGCTCGATGACGTCGTCGTCGACCACTCCTCGGCCTCCTCGACCATGTCCGGCGGGTCGGTCCCGACGGTCCGTCCCGGCACCGATTCGGACGGAGCACGGGGAGTGCTTATGGTAGACGGCGTGCCGATCCGCACGGGACTGTCCGCCACCGTCGAACTCGTCGTGAGCGAGGCCGACACCGCCATCGCGTTCCGCTCGGGTGACGTGCCGGTGCTCTCGACGCCCCGGATCCTCGCCCTCGTGGAGGAGGCCGCCGTGGCCTCGCTCGACGGCCAGCTCGACGAGGGGTCGAGCACGGTCGGGATGCGCGTCCAGCTCGAGCACATCTCACCCACCGCCGTCGGCGGGAGGGTCACTGCAGAGGCCACCCTCGAGAAGGTCGAGGGCCGCCGGCTCCTGTTCCACGTCTCCGCCAAGGACGAGCGGGGCCTCGTGGCGGCCGGCAAGGTGACCCGAGTGGTGGTCGACGTCGAGCGGTTCCTCGACAAGGCCCGCTGATCCACCTCCGCGGACCCCGCCCGACCGGACCCTGCGTCCGCGTCGGTCGGTAGGCTCCGTCCGGCATGGACAGCCACGGCCAGGGCGACGACCAGACAGCCCGGCCGACCGGGGACAGTCGGGACCACCTCGTCGACGAGCGGGCCGAGGCGCTCGCCGAGATCGGCGAGGCCGAGATCCCCCGACGTCTGCCGACCAACGACTGGCGGCGGATCCTGCTCCGCATCGCGGTCTCCGTCGCGTTCCTCGCGGTGCTCTTCTGGCGCCTGCCCGACGTCTCGCTCGGTGACCTGGTGCCCGTGCTCACCTCCGCGGCGGTCGGTTGGCTCGTGCTCGCCGTGGCGGTGCACGTGGTGGCCTACCTGCTGCAGTCCCTGCGGTGGGCACAGGTGTCGGACGCGCTGGACATCCACCTCCCGTACGGCCGACTCACGAGCCACCTCCTGGCCGGCGAGTTCGTCTCGAACGCCCTGCCCACGTCGTTCGGCGGCGACGTCGTCCGGGTGGTGCGCCAGGGGCGGGACGTCGGCGACTACGCCGACTCGTTCGCGGCCACCAGCCTCGAGCGACTGACGGGGTGGTTCGTCCTCCCCCTGCTGTCCGCTGTGGGACTGGCGCTCGGAGCCGGGCTCCTGGCGCTCGGCACGCCGACGACGGTGGCGATCGTGGTCGACGTCGTCACCCTGGTGGCGCTCCTCGCGATCCTCTGGGCCGCCGGCCACCCCCGTGGCGCCGGACGTCTCGTCGGCCGCACCGGCTGGCAGCGCTACCTGGGTGCGGTGCACCTGGGGGTGGTGGCGGTCCGGGAGCGACCGGCCAGCGTCGTGCGGGTGGTGCTCGCCGGGCTGGCCTTCCAGTTCCTGCAGTGCGTGTCCGTGTGGGCGTGCGGTCGGGCGCTCGGACTCGACGCCGTCACGATCCTGGCGGCCATGGCGTTCTTCCCCCCGACGGCCGTCCTCCAGAACTTCCCGCTGACCCTCGGCGGACTCGGCGTGCGGGAGGCGGCGTTCGTCCTCTTCTTCGGGGCCCTCGGCGTGGCCGACGAGGAGGCGATCGCTCTGGGGCTCCTCGTCTACCTGGTGTTCGTGGTCGCCAGCCTGGCCGGCGCCCCAGCGTTCGTGTTGGGGCGCCGCCGGGACACCGCCGAGTCCCCCGAACCCGTGGACCCGGGGTGAACACCCGTCACGTGGAGTGACATCCGTCCGGTCGGCCGGCCCGCGCATCCAGAGCCCGTCGGCCCGGCGAACCGGTCTCCGTGAACCCTCGGTCCGCCCCGTCCTCACCGCCCGTCACGGACCCACGTGACCGGGGCGCCGTCGGCGACGGGGGGCCGCATCCGGACACGGGAGACCTGACGGTCGACCTCACCCGGAGTACGGTGAACACCACTCAGGAGGATGCTCACGAGATGCTGCTCGAGAAGCTGAGCGGTCCGGCCGACCTCGACGGACTGGACCACCAACAACTGACCTGGCTGGCGGCGGAGATCCGGGACCGGATCGTGGAGCAGGTGACGGCCACGGGAGGCCACCTGGGGTCGAACCTCGGTGTGGTCGAACTGACGCTCGCCCTCCACCGGACCTTCCGGTCCCCCAAGGACGTGCTCCTCTGGGACACCGGCCACCAGGCCTACGTGCACAAGCTGATCACCGGGCGGACCGACGACTTCCCCTCGCTCCGTCAGGAGGGCGGGATGTCCGGCTACCCGTGCCGGACCGAGTCCGACCACGACTGGGTCGAGAACAGCCACGCCTCGACCATCGTCTCGTACGCCCACGGCATGGCGACCGCGTTCCACCTGCGGGGCGAGGACCACCGTCACGTCGTCGCCGTGATCGGCGACGGTGCGCTCACCGGCGGCATGGCCTACGAGGGGCTGAACAACCTGGGCAACAGCGGCCGGCGGGCGATCATCGTCCTCAACGACAACGGTCGGTCGTACGCGCCCACGGCGTCACGACTCGGCGAGAGCCTGTCCAGGTTCCGGGCGTCATCCACGTACCAGCGGAACCGGGCCCGGATGGAGCGTCTGCTCAACGACGTGCCCGTGGTCGGCAACTACCTCGAGCGTGGTGTCGAGGGCGCCAAGGCGGCAATCCGCGAGATCTTCGAGCCTCCGGCCTTCTTCGAGCAGCTCGGCGTGAACTACCTCGGCCCCTACGACGGCCACGACGTGGCGTCGATGGAGTCGGCGCTCGCCGCCGCCAAGGAGCTCGAGGGGCCCGTCGTGGTCCACGTGCTCACGCAGAAGGGCCGCGGGTACGCGCCGGCCGAGCAGGACGACGTCAAGAACATGCACGACACGTCCGAGCTCAAGGCCGGGTCGTTCACCGCAGCGTTCTCCGACGCCATCCTGGCCGAGGCGGAGGCCCGCTCCGAGGTGGTCGCGATCACGGCCGCCATGCCGGACTCCACCGGGCTGCTGCCCATGATCGAGCGGTTCCCCGAGCGGACGTTCGACGTCGGCATCGCCGAGCAGCACGCCGTCACCTCCGCAGCTGGCATGGCCATGTGCGGCCTCCGACCGGTCGTGGCGGTCTACTCGACCTTCCTCACCCGGGCGATCGACCAGGTCAACCTGGACGTGGGGCTGCACCAGCAGCCGGTCGTGTTCGCCCTCGACCGGGCCGGGATCACCGGAGACGACGGCGCCTCGCACCACGGGATCCTCGACATGGTCCTGCTGTCGAAGGTGCCCGACATGACGCTGTTCGCCCCGTCGAACTACGGCGAGGTCGGGCAGATGCTCCACGACGCCCTCGAGCTGTGCACCGACGGACCGGCGGCGATCCGGTTCCCCAAGACGGCTCCGCCCGCCGAGGACGACGTGGAGCTCGCCGCCGTGGGCAGCGGCCTCGCCGCCCGACGTCTCCGCTCCGGCGATCAGGTCTGCCTGATCGGAGTGGGCAAGATGCTCGCCGCCGCCCGTGACGCCGCGGACAAGCTGCGGGCCGAGGGCATCGAGGCGACCCTGTGGGACCCCCGGGTGGTCAAGCCCCTCGACCCGGAGATGCTCGAGGACGCCGCCCGTCACCGCCTGGTGGTCACGATCGAGGACGGACTGCGTGACGGTGGCATCGGCGCCGGCATCGCCGATGCCCTCGCTCAGCTCGCCCCGGTCGGCGGCCCCCACGTCCGTGTGCTCGGCGTGCCCTCGGTCTTCCTGTCGCACGGGAAGCCCGACACCATCCTCGCCCGCCTCGGTCTCGACGCCGAGGGCATCGCCGACGAGGTGCTGTCGTGGCACCGGACCGCCGCCGGTACGTCCTGATCCGACGAACTGCCTGACGGCCGGAGGCGTCGTCGGCTCTGCGCTGGTCCGATCAGGAGTAGTAGGGCGTGGTCCCCGCGGCGTGGTCCGTGGCGTCGACCACGTCGGTCGCCTCCGGGATGGCCTCGAGGATCATCCGACGGATGCCCTCCGAGAGGGTCACGGCGCTGACCGAGCACCCCTGGCAGCCGCCGCCCATGAGGACGCTGACCACGCCCTCGTCGTCGACCCCGACGAGCGAGGCGAAGCCGCCGTGGGCGGCGAGACCCGGGTTGATGTGGTCCCTGAGGAGCTGCTCGATGCGCTCCGACACCGTTCCGGTCAGCTCGTCGGCGACACCCGGCGGGAGGGAGCCCATGGGGTCCGGCCGGTTCGGGTTGCGGATCACCATGCCGCCCTGCCCGGCGTCCCGGGGCAGGTCGAGCACCGCACCCCGGAGTCGGTCCACCGAGTCCAGCGGCACCACCACGACGAGGTCCTCCACCTCGTGGCGGACGTGGTCGTCCCCGATCGAATCGAGTTCCTCGAACCCGAGCTCGTAGCGGAACTCCGCTCCGGCCACCCCGGTCACCGCCACCCGGAGTGCGAGCGAGGCCGGATCGTCCTCCTGTGAACGGATCTCGAGCACGTTCGCGAGCGCCTCGGGAGTGACCGAGAGCACCCCGCCGTCGGCGGCGGGTGCGGATCCGTCGGAGGGGGCGGTGGCGTCCTGATCGGTCGACATTTCTCACATGGTAGTAGGAGAAATCGAGCCGATCACAGCCACGCCCGGCCAGGTGCCCCCGACCGGGACGCAGGTCGGGCAGACTCTCCACCCATGGGAACCCTCCGACGATCGTTCGCGCTCTTCTCCGCCTCGTGGGCGGTCCTCCGGCAGGACAAGGAACTGGTCCTCCTGCCCGTGGTGGCGGCGATCGCCTCCGGGGTCGCCATCGCTCCGTTCCTGATCGGGGCGTTCCTGGCCAGCCCGGGTGCCAGCGAGTCCGACGGGAGCGTGTCGCTCAGCATCGGCAGCTGGGTCCTGCTCCTCCTCGGCTACGTGGTCAGCGCGTACGTCACGATCTTCTTCCAGTCGGCGCTGGTCCTGGCGGCCAACGACCGGATGACCGGCGGCAACCCGACGCTCGCCAGCGCGCTCTCCATGGCCGGCCGCAACGCCGGGCGGATCCTCCCCTGGGCGATCATCAGCGCCACCGTCTCGGTCGTCCTCCAGGCGATCCAGGAGCGGGCGGGCTTCATCGGGCGGATCGTCGTCGGCCTGGTCGGACTGGCCTGGACGCTCGTCACCATGCTCGTCCTGCCGATCCTGGTGATCGAGGAGGTGGGGGTGGGCGACGCGCTGAAGCGATCGGCCTCCGCCTTCAAGCGGACCTGGGGCGAGAACGTGGTGGGCAACGGCGGCATCGGGATCGTCGGGATGCTCCTGTTCCTGCTCGGCCTGCTCGTCGCCGGACCGATCATCGCGATCGGCGCCACCAACTCGAACACGCCGCTCGTCGTGGTCGGGGTCGTCCTGCTCGTGATCTGGACGGTCCTCGTCAGCGCGTTCGCCTCGGCGCTCAGCGCCGTGTTCCGCACCGCGCTGTACCGGTTCGCCGTGCTCGGCGAGGAGCCCGGCGGCTTCACGCACGAGATGGTGGCCGGAGCGTTCCGCACCAAGACCGGGCGCGGCGCCTCCGCCTGAGCGTCAGGTCGCCAGCCCGAGCTCCTCGGCCACCGCTGCGACCTCCAGCCAGGCCTCCTCGGCCGCGCGCAGTTCGTCGACCGCCTCGCCGAGTCGTCGGCCCACCTCGGCGAGCGCCACGTGGTCGTCGCCACACTCCTCGAGCGCTGCGGTCAGGTCGTCGTGGCGTCGCTGCGCACCGGTCAGCTCCCGGGCGGCCTCCTTCAGTCGGGCCCGGACGGTGGTCGGGTTGGGGCGACCGTCCGGGCGTGGACGATCGTCGCGCGCGACTCCCCTGCCGGCGCCGCTCCCGCCGAGACGGCGTGTCGAGCGGAGGGCGCGACGCTCGGCCTCCCAGGCGGCGTACCCACCGGGACGGCGCCCGGCGGCGCCGGAACCGTCGAGCACCAGCACGTCGGCCACCGTCCGCTCCAGGAACGCCCGGTCGTGGCTGACCACCACGAGCGCCCCCGGCCAGTCCTCGAGGAACGCCTCGAGCTGACGGAGCGTGTCGAGGTCGAGGTCGTTGGTCGGTTCGTCGAGGAGCAGCACGTTCGGCCGCTCCACCAGGACGCACAGGAGCTGGAGCCGGCGGCGCTCGCCGCCGGAGAGTGTCCCGACCGGAGCCCACTGGGCGTCGTCGTCGAACCAGAACGCCTCGAGCAGCGCAGCGTCGCGCCAGTCGGCGGTCCGGTCGGGCCCGGTCAACGCCTCACGGACCCGCACGTGCGGATCGAGGTCGCGACCACGCTGGTCGTACACCCCGATCCGGGCGGTGGTCCCGAACTCGACACGACCCTCGCTCGGCCCGAGTCGACCGGCGAGCACGTCGAGCAGGGTCGACTTGCCCGCACCGTTGGGCCCGACGATCCCGAGTCGCTCGCGCGGGTCGAGCAGCAGGTCCAAGCCGCTGAAGAGGGGTGGACCACCGTCGAACCGGTGGCCGACACCGTGGAGCTCGACGACCCGGTCCCCGAGGCGCGGGGTCGCCGCGTGGAGCGGCAGCTCCCCCGACCGGGCCGACGCCTGCGGCCGGCCCTCGACGACGGCACGGGCGGCATCGAGCCGGGCCTTCGGCTTGGAGGTGCGGGCCGGGGCGCCTCGTCGCAGCCACTCCAGCTCGCGTCTGGCGAGGTTGCGACGGCGGTCCTCCGTGCGGGCGGCTGCCGCCTCGCGTTCGGCCCGCGCTGCCAGGTAGGCGTCGTAGCCGCCTCGGTGCACGTAGGAGGCACCCCGGTCGAGCTCCAGGACCTGGTTCGTGACCCGGTCGAGGAAGTGCCGGTCGTGGGTCACCAGCACCAGACCGCCCCGGTGCTCGGCGAGACGGTCCTCCAGCCAGGCGATGGCGTCGACGTCGAGGTGGTTCGTCGGCTCGTCGAGCACCAGGAGCTCGGCGGGCTGGACGAGGGCGCGTGCGAGCGCGATCCGCTTGGCCTGACCGCCCGAGAGCTGCGTGACGGGCCGGTCCAGGTCCGGGGTCGACCCCAGTCGGTCGGCCACGGCCTCCGCCTCCCAGTGCTCGACGCCCTCGACCGCCCGCAGCTCCTCCCGCCCGGTGGGGTGAGCGAAGGTCGGGTCCTGACCGAGCACGGCCAGCCGGACGTCCCGTCCCCGACGGACCGAGCCGCCGTCGCCGTCGTCGAGCCCCGCCAGCATGCGCAGGAGCGTGGACTTGCCGCAGCCGTTCAGACCGACGACCCCCCAACGCTCACCCTCCGAGATGCTGAGGGTGACGTCGCGGAACAGGGGTCGTCCGGGACGGCTCGCTGCGAGTCCCTCCGCCGAGACCAGGATCACCGCGTCGGTGGGCTCAACGCGGTCCGAGGCCAGCGGCGCGGAGACGGTTGTCGATCCACTCGGAGTAGGAACGGTCGCCGGCTGCGCTCCCGAACGACAGGTGTGCGCCGAAGCCCCGGAACTCGGGACTCGAGTCCAGCGGGTACACCTGGCGGAACCCCCGGCCGTCGGCAGGCACCCCGACCGCCGACGCGGCCCGGGTCGGCACCGAGGTCGGCCAGACCTGCGGTCCGACGCGAGGGAGGTCGAGGAGTGACGCGAGGCGCTCGGAGAACTCGTTGCCCACCACCTCGTCGCCGAGCCCGTACTGGAGGAACACCGGTGGACCCCGGCGGAGCCGGTCGACGAGGTTCCCGTGGTCTCCCACGTCGAGGAGCATCGTGGCCGCCGCCTGCAGGGCTGCGGCGTCGCCCGGCTCTGCGGGTCCCGGCACCACACCGCTGAACGCCGGCCAGAGGAGCGAGGTGAACAGGATCTCGGCGATGCCCGTGCCGGCCACCTGCAGGTACCCGCCGAGCAGCTCCGGCTCGTAGGCGAGCAGGCTCGCACCGAGCACCCCACCCATCGACGTCCCCACGTAGAGGATGCGAGAGGGATCCAGGTCGGCTCGACCGTCCCCCGGGACTCCGACGAACCGCCACGGCGCCAGGTCGGCCGTCGACAGCGACGAGCGGATCGCGGCGATCAGACTCACGTGGTCCAACGTCGACTGGGCCGCGATCGACGACAGCCGTCCGAACCCGGCCGGGTCGGTGATGTCCAGGAGGTAGCCGCCCTCGTCGGACCGGCTGCCGTGATTGGGCACGTCGATGCCGATCGTGGCGAACCCACGTCGGGCGTTGTCGTCGGCGACCTCGAGGAGGGTCTCCTTGCTGATGGTCAGTCCGTGTCCGTACACGACCACCGGTGCGCCCGCCGGTCCGGCGGGCCGGGAGGGCAGGACGAGCAGGAACTCCTCCCACTGCTCCCGGGGTGGACGGGACGGATCGACCCGACCCCGGGCGTCACGGAAGTCCGAGACCTGCACCTGACCGGAGACGACGGCGGAGGCCGACGGCACGAGGAACGGCGCCGACACCCGGAGTCCACGCACCGGGTGCGCCCGTCGCCGGGTCTCGGCCACCATCGAGTCGAGCGGGGCGTTGGCGTTCGCCGACGACCGGACGGTGAACCGGGTCGCACCGGCGTAGCTCCCCCAGCGGTCGCCCTCGATCCGCGCCAGATCGGCCCGCACCGAGGCGAGGTAGGGGTCCGGCTGGTCGAGCGCCGCCGGGCGGACGACCGAACCCGACACCGCTGGCGCCCCGGTCGTGATCCTGGCGACGTAGGTCCGTCCCGGCGTCCACCGCAACGCCGGCCAGGCCGAGACCACCGGGCTCACCCCACCTCGGACGATCCCGTCGGCGCCGTGTCGGATCCGGACGGGGACGCGGGCTCCGGTGGCCTGGTCGAACACGGCCACCACGTCGCCGCCGTCGACCGGGATGTCGAGCACCCGCACCGCCCGGTCGAGCTCGAAGACCACGGGGCCGAGCGCCGAGAACCCGTCCGCGCCGGCGAACACCCCGGTCACGTCCAGGCCGGGACCGAGCTGACGCTGGAGTCGGTCGGGGACCACACCCTCCGGCACGGCCACCCGCAGGCCCGTGGGTGTCGAGGGGTCGGGTCGAGTGAACTCGTCGGAGGGGTACGGCAGCGCGCAGGACCGCACGGCCGCCGCCGTGCACGGCCCCCGAGCGGTCAGGTCGGGGAGGGGCTGTGGCGGCGGGACGCAGGCCGTGAGGAGCGCCCCCACGACCACGGCGAACACCGCGAGCCGACGAGTCGGACGCACCGCGCGACCCCCTTGGGTACCCGGGTCCGGTCGACTCACGCGCCGCCCGGTGGGACTGCTCCCGGCGGCGGCGGCGGGGCCACGGACCCCGGCGGGGGCGGAGGAGCAGCGGCCGGCGCAGCGGCAGGAGGCGGCGGGGCTGCCGC
>CAIQNH010000109.1 GCA_903873135.1 uncultured Actinomycetes bacterium | reverse complement strand
CGTCTCGCCGGCCACCTCGGCGGTCGTCGTCGGTGCCTCGGTCGTCGTGGGCGCCTCGGTCGTGGTCGGAGCCTCCGTCGTGGTCGGTGCCTCGGTCGTGGTCGGCGCCTCGGTCGTCGTGGAGATGCAGTTGGCACTCATCGTGCGCCACTGGCCTCCGCAGTGGCCCGCCCGGCCTGCAGGCGCAGCGACGGCGGCTCCGACCGCGGGAGCGGCGAGGAGCGCGCCGGCGGTGAGGAGTGCGCCGAGGACGGCGAGACGGACGGTGCTGTGGGTGCGGTGTGTCTGGTGCATGCCCTGCCCATCGGGTGCCCGAGGCCGACGTGCAGGTCCGGCCCGGGATTCCACCCGGGACGTTCGTCTTGTGGTGGCCGTGGAGGGTGGCGACACTGTGTGCGTGGTCGACACCGCCGACGAACGCCCCACCATCGTGTGCCTGGACCTCGAGGGAGTCCTCGTCCCGGAGATCTGGATCGCCTTCGCCGAGGCGACCGGCATCGAGGCGCTCCGGCGGACCACCCGCGACGAGCCCGACTACGACGTGCTCATGCGCTACCGGCTGGACCTGCTGGCCGAGCACGACCTGGGTCTCACGGCCATCCAGGAGGTGATCGCCGGTCTCGAACCGCTCGAGGGTGCACGGGAGTTCCTCGACGAGCTCCGCGACCGCACGCAGGTGGTGATCCTCTCCGACACCTTCGAGCAGTTCGCCGCACCGCTCATGGCGCAGCTGGGACGACCCACCATCCTCTGCCACCGACTCGTGGTCGGCGCCGACGGTCGCATCGAGGACTACCGGCTGCGCCAACCCGACCCCAAGCGCAGCGCCGTCCGGGCGTTCCACGACCTGCGCTACCGGGTGCTCGCCGCTGGTGACTCCTACAACGACACCACCATGCTCCTCGAGGCTGACCACGGGTTCCTGTTCCGCTCCCCGGACAACGTCCAGGCGGAGTTCCCCCAGTTCCCCGCCCTCGAGGCCTACGACGAGCTGCTCGGCCGACTCGCCGAGCTCGTCGACGGCTGAGCACCCTCAGTCGGCCGCCGCCTCGAGCAGCCGGGACTCGAGCTCGAACAGCTCCCGTCGGGGTGCCCCGTCCTCGAACCACGAGTCCGGCACCAGCACGACCGTGGCCGAGCCGTCGAGCCTCGTGGCCACGCTGCCGCCCGGCCCGTCGGCACCGAACGCGTCGGCACGGAGTCGGTCACCCTCGACCCGGCACGGACAACGGGGGGTGACGCCGAGTCCGTAGTACCAGCGGGCCGGGTCCGAGGAGAACCGGGTCAGGGACTCGAGCGACGCCGCACCGAGTCCGTCCCGACCGAGCCACGAGAAGAACCGGGCGGCGTCGGCGGGGGTCGACCAGATCCCGCCGCTGGCCCAGAGTCCTCCCCGGTAGCCACGTCCGTCCGGGTCGGTCGGCTCGGTCGCCGTCGACCCCTCGTCGTCGAAGCGCAGCACGGCCCCGGCACGTCCGGCCAGGTCGGACACCGCGTCGGTCCAGGCCCGGTCCTCGGAGCGTTCGAGCGCGAGGGCGAGCAGGTGGTAGCCGGTGCGCGAGTAGTGGAACCCCGTGCCCGGTTCGAACAGCAGCTCCCCGTCCCGGTACCAGGACTCGACGTCACCGACCGGAGTGGACACGGCGAAGGACAGGCCCTCGTCCCGGGGCAGCCCCGAGGTGTGCCGGGCGAGCTGCTCCAGGGTCACGTCGGCCGACCGGGGTGACTCCGGGACCCACCGTGCCAGGTCGTCGTCGAGCCGCACCCGACCCGCCTCGACCGACCGGAGCAACCACGCGGTCGTGGCCGCCTTGGAGATGGACCACCACGGGAACGACCGCCCCACACCCGGGCCGGGCGCCGGAGCGACGGCCACCCGGCCGCCGGCGTCGTCCCGGTCCCAGCGCAGCGACCACTCCCGTCCGTCGGCGGTGACCACGGCGGCGTCGAGCGACGAGAACCCGACCGGGGCGAGCTCGTCCGCCCGTGTGTCGAGCCACTCCTGGGCGGCAGCCGCCAGTCGGTCCTCGGGTCGAGCGGCCCGGAACGACGCCGGGGACGTGGCGCTCACGGTCGCGCCGAGCACCTCGGCACCGGGGCGCAGCCCGGAGCCGTCGAGGTCCACCGACCGACCGCTCCCGTCCGGGCCGGCTCCCGGCGCCGCACCACCGGCGGCCACCGACGCCTCCACCGCCGCAGCCCGGGCCACGACCGCCCGACCCGACAGTGGCGCGTCGTCGAGGGCCCGCTCGACGGACCCGGCGTCGACGGGGAGGACCGTCGGTGCCGCTGCGGCGAGCGTGGTCGCCACCAGCACCACCAGCACGGCTGCGCCCGCCCCGCGGAACCTCGGCGGGCGGTCGTCCCGTCGGGGCAGCCGTCCGGCCGCCCGGTCCTCGAGGGGACCGACCACGGCGACGGCGGCGACGAGCGACACCCCCACCACGGCGAGGGACAGCACGTCCGTCAGCGCCGACGGCAGACCTGCTCGGCGGACCAGGTGCGCAGCGGCCAGCAGTCCGAACCCCTGCCACAGGTAGATCGTCAACGCCCGCCGACCGACGACGTCGACCACGCTCCCCAGGCGCCCCCTCACCCCGCCGATCCGGTCCCGGTACGCGAGCGCGACGGCGAGGCCGACGACACCCACGCAGGCGGTGAGGACCCAGGAGCGGTTGACGACCCCGTCCCATCCGGGCGGTACCCGTACGAACAGCACGGCGACGACGGCCGCAGCCGACGAGAGCAGCAGGCACGGACCCCGACGGGGAGCACCCCGCTGGTGGTAGAGCATCCCGGCCACCACGAACGGGGTGTAGGCGAGCAGGTCCCCGAGCGCCATGGGAACCGACGTCCCGGTCGCCTCCCACCGGCCCAGCAGCGCGACGCCGGCGACGGACGCTGCGACCACCGGCAGCGGCCAGCGGCGCGTGGCCGCCCGGAGCGGGCCCGAGAGCACCACGAACCAGAGGTAGGCGCGGACGTACCAGAGCGGGATCCACAGCTCGGCACCCCACGCCGAGCCGACGGGATCGACGACCGGGACGACCCACGGCAGCAGCTCCACCGGAGCCGGACGCCAACCGGCGACCACCATCACGGCCACGCTCGCCGCGCCGTACACCCAGAACGGGAGCAGCAGCCGGCGCATCCGGGACTCCAGCGTGACCCGCCACCCGGTCCGCCCGAGGGATCGGTCGAGCAGCGCTCCGTTGGCGAAGAACATCGCCGGCATCGCCGGGATCCAGCTGAGCCAGACCCACGACAGGGTGTGCCAGAGCACGACCCGTACCACGGCGACGGCCTTGATCGCGTCGAGGAACCGGTCGCGCCCCGACTCCGCTGTCGACTCGGCTCGGGCCGTCGGGGCGTGGGGCTGGAGCATGCAGGTGACCTCGGGAGAGCGAACCCTAGGACCGGACCGACGCACGGCACAGATCGACGGAGCCGGGTGGGGACTGCCCTAGGCTGACGGGCGCCGGTCGAGCGCACCGGGGACCCAGACGACGAGGAGGACGGCCGGTGAGACGGGGCCACTGCGAACACGTCGGCGCCCCGTGGACCCGGCCCGCCTCAGCCGCCACGAGGGTGGCGGGACCGTGACCACCACACCGGGTGCCGTCTCCGCGCTGGTCGTCGAGGACGCACCAGAGGCCGCTGCGCTCACCGCCGAGCTGCTCCGGTCCGCCGGGCTGGAGGTCAGCGTCGCCGGCGACGGTGCTGCGGCCCTCGCGGCGGTCACGTCGGGGAGGTTCGACCTGATCCTGCTCGACATCGGCCTGCCCGACACCGACGGCATCGAGCTGTGCCGCCAGGTGCGCGGACTGACCGACGCCTACATCGTCATGCTGACCGCGAGCGACGACGAGATCGACAAGGTGGTCACGTTCAAGCTCGGGGCCGACGACTACGTCACCAAGCCGTACTCACCCCGTGAGCTGCTGGCCCGGATCGAGGCCCTGATGCGTCGCAGCCGACGGGAGGCGCCGCCGTCGCTCTCGGTGCGGCGCTACGGGGGACTCGAGGTCCACCCGGACGCGCACCGGGTCGTGGTCGACGGACAGGACGTGACGCTCACCCGGATCGAGTTCGCGATCCTGGACGTGCTCACCGAGCACCCCGGTCGTGTCCTCTCGCGGGACGCGCTGCGGGAGCGGGTGTGGGGTGCCGACTGGTTCACCGGGGACCACGTGGTCGACGTCCACATGGCGAACCTCCGCCGCAAGATCGACCCGCTCGACGGACCGTCGAGGATCCTCACCATCCGCGGCGTGGGGTTCCGGATGGCCGAGACCGGGACGGCGTGACCGCCCGGGGGTGGACCCGACGGTGACCGACCAGCCGGGCCCCGACGAGCGGGACGTGGCCATGGCGGCCTTCGCCGCCGACGGTCGGGTGCTGTGGTCCAACGCGACCTTCGACCACCAGTTCGAGCAGGGCACCTCGCTCGCCGATCTCCGGGACCGCGACCGGCGACGCATGCAGGCCCTGCTCGCCAACATCGGCGACACGGTCACGCTCGTCGACGCGGAGGGCACGATCCTCTACACGAGCGGATTCCACTCCGAGGTCCTGGGCTACGACCGTGAGGACTGGCGCGCCCGCTCCATCCTGGAGCTGTCCCACCCGGAGGACCTCGACGACCTGCTCCTCGCCCGGCAGCAGGTGGTGGCGAACCCCGGACTGGAGTTCCGCACCGAGGTCCGGGTCCGTGGCGCCGACCAGGAGTTCCACTGGGTCGAGCTGACCGCCGTGAACCTGCTCGACGACCCGGCCGTGGGTGGCATCGTCATCACGACCCGCAACGTGAGCGCCCGCAAGGAGCTCGAGGCCGAGCTCGCCGAGCGACGCGACCGGGCCGTCGAGGACGCCCGGCTGCGCTCGGAGTTCGTCGCCCGGGTCACCCACGAGCTCCGGAACCAGGTCCACGCGTTGCACGGACTGACGGAGCTGCTCGGCCGGACCGAGGTGCCCGGCCCGGCCCGGGAGCTCGCCGCAGCCGCCCGACGCGAGGCCGAGCAGCTCGAGTTCCTGGTGACCGAGCTGTTGGACCACTCCCGACCGGATGCCCGGATCGCCCAGACCCTGCCGGTCCCCTGCGAGCTGCGCCTGCTGGTCGAGGACCTCGCCGCCACCGGACGACACCTGGCGCAACCCGGGGTGGACTTCACCGCCCGGATCGGACCGGACACCCCCGCCGTGGTCACGACCGACGCCCACCGCCTGCGCCAGGTGCTGTTGAACATGATCTCGAACGCCACGAGGTTCACCTCGTCCGGCCGGATCGACCTCCGACTCGACGTGGACGGCTCGGAGGTCGTGGCGAGCCTGTCCGACACCGGGGCCGGGATCGAACCGGACGACCTGGAGCGGATCTTCCTGCCGTTCGAGCGGGCCGGGAGCGAGTCGAGCGCAGCGGGGACCGGGCTCGGACTGGCCATCTCCCGGCGGGCGGTCGAGCTGCTCGGCGGCTCGCTCGAGGTGGCCTCCGAACCCGGGTCCGGCTCGACGTTCACCGTCAGGATCCCCTGCGAGACCGTCGGCGAGGTCGGTACGCCCCCGACCGGAGCGCCGAGCGACGCGCTGGCCGGCCGTCGGGTCCTCGTCGTGGAGGACACGCCGGCGGTGCAGCAGCTCGTCACCGAGCAGCTCCGGCGCCTCGGCGCCGAGCCGCTCGTGGTCGGGAGCGGCGAGGCGGCCCTGGCCGAGCTCCGGCTGGCTCTCGAACACGACCGAGTCCCCGACTGCGTCCTCGTGGACTGGCAGCTCCCGGGCATCGACGGCGCCGAGACCACCCGACGCATCCGCGCCCAGGCGGCGCTCTCCGCGCTCCCGATCGTCGGCGTGAGCGCCGGTGCCGGCGACGAGGATCGGGACCGGTGCCTCCGCGCCGGGATGGACGACGTGCTGCGCAAGCCCGTCGGGATCGACGAGCTGGCCGCGACGCTGGCCCGACGGCTCGGGCCGCGACAGGACACCGTGGTCGAGGTCGCAGCACTCGACGAGCTCGCCCGCGACCTCGGTGGCACGGACGCGGTGCGACGCGTCGTGACGGCCTACCTCGACGAGCTCGACGACCGGGAGCAGCAGGTCGTCTCGGGGTGCGCCCGTGGGGACGTCGAAGCGGTCCGGCGCGTGGCCCACACGCTCCGGGCGACCAGCAGGACCCTGGGGGCGCTCGAGATCGACCGGATCTGCGTCGAGCTCGAGACCGGACCGTTCCCGCCCGGGGACGGGCTCGTCGAGCGGTTCACCGCAGCGGTCAGGACGACCCGTGCTGCGCTCGACGACTGGAACTCCGCCGCCGGGTGAGCGCCGTCCTCACCCGGGTGTCGCCGACCCGGCCGGCACGAAGCGCACCTCGTAGAGGAGGGGCCAGCGCTTGCCGGTGATCAGGTAGCGGTCGCTGTCCGGCACCACGGACACGCCGTTGAGGACGTCCGGCGGGTCGATCCCCACGGGGACGGGCAGGGCCCGGACCGCGTCGCTCAACGAGGAGGCGTCGACCACGCCGTCGACGGTCCCGCACCGCGGGTCGATCCGCAGGATCTCGTCGGCCTGCCACCGGTTGGCCCAGATCCGCTCACCGTCCCAGTCGAGCTCGTTGAGACGATCGGTCGGACCGTCGGACCGCTGCACCCGGACGCGCTGCTCCGGCTCGAAGGTCGCACCGTCCCGCCAGGTCAGCGTGTCCGACCCGTCGCTGAGCACGAACGTGCCGTCGTCGAGAGTCGTGAGGCCCCAGCCCTCCCCCTCGTACGACCAGCGGTCCACCACCTCGAGCGTCTCCGGGTCACGCACGAACGCCACACCGTCGCGCCAGGTCAACTGGACCAGGCGCCCGTCCGCACCTCGGGACAGACCCTCGCCGAACTCCGAGCCCGGAACCGGCGAGCGGTCGAGCACCGCGCCCGTGGCCAGGTCGACGCGCCGCACCTCCGAGCGACCGACGATGCCGGTCCCCTCGTAGAGCTCGTCGCCGACCTGCAGCAACCCCTGGGTGAAGGCGGTCGGGTCGTGGGGGTACGTCACGACCACCTCGGGGACGAGCCGCTCCGGCTCCTCGGGGACGCACCCCTCGGGGAGGGGCCGGCTCGGCACCCCGGCGAGGGCCCCGACGGCCGACGTGGACGCTGCGCCGCCCGAGGCCGCGGGGTCCGGATCCGAGGCGCAGCCGACGGTCCCGACCAGCACCGCGACCGCGACCACCGCCAACACGCGGCGACGGAGCCCACCGTCGCCCACCGGTCGACTCACACCGCCACCTGCCGGCGATCGGGTTCGACGAGCTCCAGCGTGGTCACCGCCTCGACGTGGTGGGTCTGCGGGAACAGGTCGACGAGCTCCACGCGGGTCGCGCGGTACCCGACGGTGCCGAGCGCCGCCACGTCCCGGGCGAGCGAGGCCGGGTCGCAGCTCACGAGGGCCACGCGGCCTGCACCGCTGCCGGCCACGGCCGCCACCCCCTCCGTGCCGAGTCCAGCCCGCGCCGGGTCGGCCACGAGCACGTCGGTGGGGGTCGGCCGCCACCGCCGGACCGCCATCTTGAGCAGACGGGGCTGCCGGTCCGACAGGTTCACCCTGGCGTCGGCCACCGCTGCGGCCGAGCGTTCCACCAGGACCGGCGCACGCACGTCGAGCGCCACGCTGAACAGCCCGACCCCGCCGTAGAGGTCGACGAACTCGGCGTCGGCCGCAGGATCGTCCAGCGAGCGACGCACCGCAGCGACCAGCGCCTCCGCACCGTCGGGCCGGGCCTGGAAGAACGACGCCGCGGAGATCCGGAACCGGTGGCCCGCCACCTCCTCGTGGATCCACGCCCGGCGGCCCCGCCGGAGCTCGTCGGTCCCGACCACGCGCACGTCAGCCGGCACCGAGACACCGGCGGCGGTCGGGTGGACCACGACCATGCGCTCCCCGGTCCGGGCGCCGACGCGCACCACGACCTCCTCGGCACCGTCGAACACGCCGTCGACCAGCAGCTCGGCGGCCGTCGGGTGGGCCACCTCGCAGCCACCCACGACGACGACCTCGTGGCTCCGGCGCGCCCGGAACCCGGCGTGGCCCTCGCGCACCGCGGCACGGACCGTCGTGCGGTACCCGACGGCCGGCAGCGGACGACCCGGGTCCACCTCCACGTCGTCGAGCCGGGCGATCCGACGGAGCGCGTCGCGGACGACCTCCGCCTTCAGGGACGGCTGGTCGGCAGCGGCGGCGTACGGCAGGTCGCACCCCCCGCAACCACGGGCGAGCTCGGGACACGTCGGCTCGACCCGCTCGGGAGCCCCCGCCACCACCTCGACGGTCCGGGCCCGGAGCAGACGGGGTCGCACCTCGACCACCTCGGCCACGACCCGCTCCCCCGGCAGCGCGCCCTCCACCAGGACGACCCGGCCGTCCGCCGTCCGTCCGAGCGCGTCACCCCCGGCGACGAGCCGGACGGTCGGCACCTCCAGCTCCACGCCCACCTCGACGGACTCGATCGGGTCGGCTCCGGGAGGGTCAGGCTGCACCGCACCACCGTAGGTGGCGGGGCACCCGGACCGGTGCCGGCCGATCCGGCCACGAACCGCCGGCGGGCACCCGGTAGCCTCGGCCTGCACACCAGAGCGGAGGAACCCGTGAGCCAACGTGGGATCGAGATCGCACCGTCGGTGCTGAACGCCGACTTCGCACGACTGGGCGAGACCGTCGTGGAGCTCGAGCAGGCCGGTGTCGGGCGGATCCACTGGGACGTCATGGACGGGCAGTTCGTGCCGAACATCTCCATGGGCCCGGCGGTGATCGCGTCGTGCCGGCCGCTCGTGTCGCTGCCCTTCGAGGCGCACCTGATGGTCCGGGAGCCCGACGGGCTGATCCGCGACTTCGTCGAGGCGGGTTGTGGCCGGGTCCTGGTCCACCCCGAGGCCTGCACCCACCTCCACCGCACCCTCGGCGTGATCGCCTCCCTCGGCGCGGAGCCGGGTGTGGCCATCAACCCGGCGACCCCGCTCAGCGACGTCGAGTGGGTCCTCGAGGACGTCCGTCAGGTCCTGGTCATGACGGTCAACCCCGGGTTCGGAGGTCAGGCCTACCTGGGTTCGATGGAGCCCAAGGTGGCGGCGCTCCGGGAGCTCGTCGACCGGCGAGGACTGCAGGTCGAGGTCGAGGTCGACGGCGGCATCGCCGCCGACACGATCGGTTCGGCGGCGGCCGCCGGCGCCGAGGTGTTCGTGGTGGGCAGCGCCCTGTTCCGGGACCCCGAGGGCGTGGCCCACGCCGTGTCCGAGATCCGGGGCCGCGGGCTCGACGCCGTCAGCCGGGCGGCGTGAGCGGCTCCCACCGACGGCGGTCCGCCACCTCGCTCGCAGTGGCGGGACTCGCCGTGGTGGGACTCGCGCTCCTGGCCGGGTGCGGCGACGGCACACCCGGGTACTGCGAGGACCTGCGCTCGGCCCGGTCGCTCGACGGGATCAACTCGGCGCTCGAGGCCGACGACCTGCCCGCAGCGGCGGCCGCCGCCGGGGAGCTCGAGGCGCTCGCGGACGCTGCGCCACCCGAGCTGGCCCCGAGCATGCGGGAGCTCAGCGCCGGGGTCGTGGCCGTGGTCGCCCTGCTCGAGGTGCAGGAGACGGACCCGGCGGAGTACGAGCTGCGCCGGGCCGAGGTCCAGGAGCAGCTGGGGACGCTCGTCGACGACGCCGCCGTCGTCGCCAGGTGGACCGAGGAGCAGTGCGGGTTCCGGCTCCTCGACGGCCCCTGAGGATCAGCCGATCTCGCCCCTCCGGACGATCACCTCGTCGATGATGCCGTACTCCTTGGCCTGCTCGGCGGTGAACCAACGGTCACGGTCCGAGTCGGCGTTGATCTGGTCCTTCGTCTGACCGGTGTGCGAGGCGATCCGGTCGGCGAGCAGGTCCTTGATGTACTTCAGCTGCTCCGCCTGGATCGCGATGTCCGACGCCTGCCCGGCCATGCCCGCCGACGGCTGGTGCATCATGATCCGGGCGTGCGGGAGCGCGAACCGCTTGCCCGTCGCCCCGGCACACAGCAGGAACTGACCCATCGAGGCGCCGAGGCCCATGCAGATCGTGCCCACGTCGGGCGAGACGAACTGCATGGTGTCGTAGATCGCCATGCCGGCCGTCACCGACCCACCCGGCGAGTTGATGTAGAGCCAGATGTCCTTGTCCGGGTCCTCGCCCTCCAGGTAGAGGAGCTGGGCGGTGATGAAGTTCGCCACCTGGTCGTTGACCTCGGAACCCAGGTACACGATGCGGTTCTTGAGCAGACGGTTGTAGATGTCGGCGCTCGGATCCATGCCGCTGGACTGCATGACCGGAGCCGGGATGTCTGGGTGCTGCATAGGTGACCAACCTAACGCAGCCCGGCGCGGCCGCCGCGCCGGGGGTCGGCCGCTACCGTGTCGGGCGTCGCGGACGTGGCGGAACTGGTAGACGCGCCGGGTTTAGGTCCCGGTACCCGAGAGGGTGTGGGGGTTCGAGTCCCTCCGTCCGCACTCCGGGCCACCCGACACCGGTACCCTGACGCACCGTGACGGAGACCGCCGTGCTGCTGCTCAGCTGCCCGGACCAGACCGGCGTGGTGGCGACCGTGGCGGACTTCGTCTGGCGCAACGGCGGCAACATCATCGACGCCGAGCAGCACACCGACGAGGTCGACGGGGTCTTCTTCCAACGGGTGGAGTTCACCCTCGACGACTTCGTCTTCGGCCGGGACCGCCTGCCCGATGCGTTCGCCCCGGTCGCCGAGCGCTTCGGCATGGACGTGACCGTCCGCTACTCCGCCGACCGACCCCGACTGGCGATCCTCGCCTCCCGGGCCCCCCACTGCCTGGTCGACCTCCTGTCGCGATCGGCCGCCGGCGAGCTCCCCGCCGAGCTGGCCGTGGTCGTCTCCAACCACCCGGACCACGCCGACCTGGTGGAGTTCCACGGCGTCCCGTTCGTCCACGCCCCCGTCGGGGATGACCCGGCCGCACAGGACCGGACGGTCCGCGAGCTCCTGCAGGCACGGGAGATCGAGCGCGTCGTCCTGGCCCGCTACATGCGGATCCTGTCGCCGGAGTTCGTCGACGCGTTCCCCCAGCGGATCATCAACATCCACCACTCCTTCCTGCCCGCGTTCGTGGGCGCCGAGCCGTACCGACAGGCCTCGGAGCGAGGCGTGAAGGTCATCGGCGCCACGGCGCACTACGTGACCGCCGAGCTCGACGAGGGCCCGATCATCGAGCAGGACGTCACCCGCGTGTCGCACCGGGACGGGGTGGACGACCTGGCCCGGGCGGGTCGGGACCTCGAGGTGTCGGTGCTGGCCCGGGCGGTCCGCGCCGACCTCGAGAACCGCGTCCTCGTCCGGGGAGGACGGACGATCGTCTTCCACTGATCGGTCCGGTCGGTCGAGCAGCCGGCCGAGGGGGCAGACTGGGCTGTGCCCGAAGGACACACGATCCACCGGCTCGCCCGCCGGCTCCACGAGTCCCTCGGGGGACGACCGGTCGTGGCGAGCTCACCGCAGGGGCGCTTCGAGGCCGGCGCCGCGGTGATCGACCGGTGCACCCTCCAGCGGACCGAGGCCTGGGGCAAGTACCTCTTCTGCGACTTCGGCACCGGCGAGCTGCTCCACGTCCACCTGGGCCTCATCGGCAAGTTCCGGACCCGGGAGTTCCCGCCCGAGGAGCCGACCGGCGCGGTCCGACTCCGGCTCGTCGGCGAGGACACCACCTGGGACCTGTCCGGACCAACCCGCTGCGAGCTCGTCCCGCCGGACGAGCAGGACCGCATCGTGGGACGGCTCGGTCCGGATCCGCTGCGACGTGACGCCGACCCGTCCGCCGCCCGGGCCGGGCTCGCCCGGACCGACCGCCCGATCGGGGCGACGCTGCTGGACCAGTCGATCGTCGCGGGCATCGGCAACGTCTACCGGGCCGAGCTCCTGTTCGTCTGCGGGATCCACCCCGCCCGACCCTCGTCGAGCATCACCGACGACGAGTTCGAG
The DNA here is from genome assembly GCA_903873135.1 of uncultured Actinomycetes bacterium. GTDB lineage: Bacteria > Actinomycetota > Acidimicrobiia > Acidimicrobiales > Microtrichaceae > SXMI01. Next base: position 6,711 of record CAIQNH010000109.1, on the reverse strand, counting down.
GCCATCTGGGGCGAGACGGTGCGGCTCATGCGGATCGGCGAGCGGAGCGGACGGATCACGACCACCGACCCCGAGGAGATCGGCCGACCCCGGAGCCGGATGCGTCGGGAGGACCGGCTCTACGTCTACCACCGCGAGCACTGCCGTCGGTGCGGCACCACGCTGCGGACCGACCGGATCGGTGGACGGCCGATCACGCACTGCCCGTCGTGTCAGCCGGCCCGTCGGCGGCGGTCGACCCGCAGTCGCTGAGCCCCCGCCGCACCGCCCCTGACCCGACGTCGTCCCGACCGCTGGCCTACGGTCCACCCGTGGACGTCCACGACCTCCCGACCCCGGCGCTCGTCGTCGACGGCGCTGCGCTCGAGCACAACGTGCGGACCATGGCCGCCGGCCGGCCCGGTCGGACGCTCCGTCCTCACGTGAAGGCGTTCAAGTCGACCGGGCTGGCCCGGTACGTCGAGTCGACCGGCGGGCACCGATCGTTCTGCGCCGCCACCCTCCGCGAGCTCGAGGGACTGGCGGCGGCCGGAATCGGTGACGACCTCCTGCTGGCCAACGAGACCCTCGACACCGACCGGCTCGCCCGACTCGTCGGGACCGCCGACGCCACCGTCACCGTGGCCGTCGACTCGGCCGAGACCGTCCGCGTGGCCGCCGACGCGGGCGCCTCGGTGCTCGTCGACGTGGACGTCGGACTCCCCCGCTGCGGCTGTGCCCCCGAGGCCGCCGGCGCGCTGGCCGAACTGGCCAGGTCGCTCGGCGTGGAGGTCCGGGGGGTCATGGGCTACGAGGGACACGTCGTCGGCCGCACCGACCGCGCCGAACGGGCTCGCGGGGTCGAGCGCTCCACGGCGCTGCTGCGGCGGGCCCACGAGTCCGTCGGCGGCGACGTGGTCTCGGCCGGGGGCACCGGCACCTGGGACCTCCACGACTCCTCGACCGAGGTCCAGGCCGGCTCGTACCTCCTCATGGACACGCACTACGCCGCCCTCGGCCTGCCCTTCCGGGAGGCGCTCGAGGTGGAGGCCACGGTGGTCTCGTCCTCCGCGGACCGGGGCTGGGCAGTCCTCGACGCCGGCCTCAAGAGCTTCGGCATGGACCACGGGGATCCGACGGTGCCGGGGTGGCGGGTGTTCTTCTGCTCCGACGAGCACACGACCATCGTTCCCGCCGAGGGCGGTGCGCCCCTGCCCCGGGTGGGGGCGAGGGTGCGCATGCGACCCGCCCACGTCGACCCGACCGTGGCCTACCACGAGCGGCTCGTGGTGCTCGACGGCGACCAGGTCGTCGAGATGTGGCCGGTCGACCTCCGCAACTGGTGAGGCCGACCGCTCCCCACCCGGCCACCCCACCGACCCCGGACCGCAGCCCGCCCGCAACCCGCCAACAGCCCGCCCACCCGTTCTCGGTGCACTGACCCACCCCTGCGGCGGCCCACCGCACCGAGTACCGCCACCGGGGCGACGACCAGAGGTGGTCCGCCGCAGCGTCGTGACGGCTGCGGGCCCACGCGCCCGCTGACAGCGAGACCTGCGACGGTCACGCTCCGGACGGTGCCCGACCCGACCCCCGAGATCGAACGGCGACTCCTGCGTCGCGCCGGTGAGCACCACGGGCTCATCTCGGGCCCCGACGCACTCCGGTCCGGGTTCACGCAGTCCCAGATCGACCGGCGGGTCGCCCAGGGACGCTGGGAACGGGTCCACCCCGGGGTGTTCCGGGTCGCCGGGAGCCCGGAGACCGAGCTGCAGCTCCTGGCCGCTGCAGCCCTCTGGACCGGTGGCGCAGCGTCACACCTGAGCGCAGGCGCCCTGCTCGACCTGACACCGGTGGCTGCCCGACCGCACCTGATCGTGGACCGTGACTCGAGCGCCCGACGGGTCGGCGTGGTGGTCCACCGCATCGGCGACGTGCTCAGGTCGGACCTGACCAGCCTGCACGGCATCCCCTGCACGAACGCCACCAGGACCTGCATCGACCTCGGAGCCATCCTCTCGGAGCCACAGCTCGAGCGAGTCGTCGACCGGGCGCTCCACCGGGGTCTGACCCACGTCGACCGGCTGGTGGCCCGATTCCTGCAGCTCGCCCGACGAGGCCGACCGGGCACGGCCAGGCTGCGATCGGTGCTGCGTCGGATTGACCCGGCGCTCGCACCGCCCGAGAGCGACCTCGAGACGATGCTCGTCCGGGTGCTCCGCCAGCACGGGCTGCCCGAACCCGTCCGGCAGCACCGCCTCGAGCTCGACGGCATCGTCGCCCGCCTCGACCTCTGCTACCCGTCGGCGCGACTGGCGATCGAGAGCGACGGGTTCGCCCACCACGGCCACCGGGAGGCCTTCGAACGGGACCGGTTCCGGCAGAACCTGCTGGTCCTGGCCGGCTGGCGTGTCCTCCGCTTCACCTGGCGCCAGATCTGCACCGACCCCGACGGCGTCGCCGAGCAGGTCGCTGCGGCGTTGGCCGTCCGACCCTGAGCGGTGCTCGGTGCACCGACCCAGCCCTACAGTGGCTGGGCGCACCGGGAACAGGAGGGTGGCGGGCAGGACTCAGCGGAGCCGGTCGGCGAGCGCCCGGAGGGCCCGACCCCGGTGCGACACGGCGTGCTTCTCCGACGGCGACATGAGCGCGAAGGTGCGACCGTCGCCCTCGGTGGGCACGAACACCGGGTCGTAGCCGAACCCCCCGTCCCCGGTCGGTCGGTCGATGATCCGCCCCTCGACGACGCCCTCGGCGACCAGTTCACGACCGTCGGGAGCAGCGAGGACGATCACGCAGCGGAACCTCGCCGAGCGCTGCGACGGTGACACGGCCCCCACGGAGTGCAGCCGCTGCAGGAGGAGCGCCACGTTGGCGGCGTCGTCCGACGGCTCACCGGCGAAGCGAGCCGAGTGCACCCCCGGGGCTCCGTCGAGCGCGTCGACCTCGAGGCCCGAGTCGTCGGCGAGTGCCCACTCCCCCGTGGCGTCCCGCAGGGCGTGCGCCTTGAGCCGGGCGTTCCCCACGAAGTCGGGAGCGTCCTCCACCACCTCGGGCACGTCCGACGGGCGCGGCAGCAGCTCGACGCCGAGTCCGGCACTCCCGAGGATCTCCGCGAGCTCGACGGCCTTGGCCCGGTTCGCGGACGCGAGGACGATCCGCTCGGGTCGGGACGACCCCCCTCCGTCGGTCACCGACCGAACGTTCGGGCCGAAGGCGGCACCGAGACGTACTCCCGCTGCAGCTCGCAGATCGTGGAGATCCCCTGTTCGGCCAGACCGAGGAGCGCGTCCAGCTCACCCCGACTGAACGGGGCACCCTCCGCGGTGCCCTGGACCTCGACGAACGCACCCGAGCCGGTCATGACCACGTTCATGTCGGTCTCGGCCCGGGAGTCCTCCACGTAGGGCAGGTCGAGGACCGGTCGTCCGTCGACCACGCCGACCGACACCGCCGCCAGCAGATCGGTGAGCGGGTTGGTGCGGATGATCCGGGCGCCGACCATCCGGGTCAGGCAGTCGTGCAGGGCCAGGTACGAACCGCAGATCGACGCGGTCCTGGTCCCGCCGTCGGCCTGGAGGACGTCGCAGTCCACGAGGATCTGCTGCTCACCGAGGACCTCCATGTCGCAGACCGAACGGAGGGACCGTCCGATCAGCCGCTGGATCTCCTGGGTGCGACCCTTGGGCCCCTTGGTCTCCCGGCGGATCCGTTCCGGGGACGAGCCGGGCAGCATGGAGTACTCGGCGGTGACCCAGCCCGTGCCCGAGCCCCGCATCCACCTGGGCACGTCGTCGTCGAGCATCGCCGTGCACAGCACGTGGGTGTCGCCGAAGCGGACCATCACCGACCCGCCGGCGAACGCCGTGACGTCCCGCTCGAAGCTGACCGGCCGCAGCTCCGCCGGTTCCCGTCCATCTGGCCGCATGGTGACCTCCGTGGTCCTCGACCCGGAGCGTCCCGCCGGGCACCGGCCGACCCTAGGCGGCGACCGGTGGCGTTCCGGGGCACCCGGTCCCCGGGAGCGGGTTCAGGACCAGTGGATGCGCTCGGCGCGCTCGAGCTCCGGGCCGAGCAGCTGCCGGCCGAGCTCCTCGAACCAGCTCACGTCACCGGTCGTGACGAACGTGGCCCGACCGCCCGTGGCGCGGTCCCGCACCAGTCCGGAGTCGAGCATCAGGCGTCGGACCTCGAACGCGGTCTCGTCGGCTGAGGAGACCAGCACGACGTCCCGACCCATCACGTCGCCGATCGTCCGGGCGAGGTACGGGTAGTGCGTGCAGCCGAGCAGCATCGTGTCGACCTTCGCGTCCACGGCGGGCTGGAGGAGCCGTCGGGCGAGCACGTGGACCTGCTCGGAGTCGAACTCGCCACGTTCGACGAACTCGACGAACCCGGGACACGCCAGGGCCACCAGGTCGGAGCCGCCCGCCGACTCGACGGCGCGCTGGTAGGCCCCCGAGTCGATCGTCCCCACGGTGCCGATCACGGCGACCCGGCCGGTCTCGGTGGCCTGGACGAGTGCCCGGGCGCCGGGCTCGATCACGCCGACGACGGGAACGTCGAAGCGGTCCCGCAGCGACTCGAGCGCCGCTGCCGCCGCCGTGTTGCACGCCACCACCAGGAGCTTCACGTCCCAGCGGTCGACGAGCACCTCGGCGATCTGGTGGGCGAAACCGGCCACCTCGTCGAGCGGTCGGGGGCCGTAGGGGTAGCGGGCGGTGTCGCCCAGGTACACCAGGTCCTCGCCGGGGAGGAGGTCGATGAGCGCCCGGGCGACCGTCAGGCCACCGAAGCCGCTGTCGAACATGCCGATGGGCCGCTCCGCCACGTCAGCACGCTACCCGGGACGGTTCGCCGGGCTCCGGGACCAGTGGGCCGTCAGAAGTAGATGACCTGCTCGGCGTTGGCCGTGGCCTCGTCGAGGTCCAGCGTCCAGGCCCCGGTCGAGAGGTACTTCCAGCCGTAGTCGCAGACGATGTAGACGATCACACCCCGGTCGATCCGGTTGGCGACCTTGACCGCGCCGGCGAGCGCCGCGCCGGCGGAGATGCCGGAGAAGATGCCCACGTCGGCCATCCGCCGGGTCCACTCGAGGGACTCGCGGGGCCGGACGATCGACTTCCCGTCGAGGATCTCGAATCCGCCCCACTTGTCGAACACCGGCGGGATGTAGCCGTCGTCGAGGTTCCTGAGCCCCTCGACGGTCTCGCCCGACGGAGGCTCCACGGCGAACACCTGGACGTCGGGGTTCTGCTCCTTGAGGTACGTGCCCACCCCGACGAGCGTCCCCGACGTGCCGAGTCCGGCGACGAAGTGCGTGATGTCGGGCACGTCCCGCCAGATCTCCGGGCCGGTGGTCCGGTAGTGGGCCCGGGGGTTGGCCTCGTTGCCGTACTGGTAGAGGAACACCCACTCGGGGTGCTCGCTCGCGATCTCCTGGGCGCGACGGACGGCACCGTTGGACCCCTCGGCGCCGGGCGACGGGATGATCTCGGCCCCGTACACCTCGAGCAGCTGGCGGCGCTCGATCGAGACGTTCTCGGGCAGGACGATCTTGAGGTGGTAGCCGCGGATGCGGCAGATCATGGCGAGCGCGATCCCGGTGTTGCCCGAGGACGGCTCGATGATGGTGCGGCCGGGGGTGAGGGTCCCCTCGGCCTCCGCCTCGAGCACCATGGCGAGCGCGATCCGGTCCTTGACCGACCCACCGGGGTTCTGCCCCTCCATCTTCCCGAGGATCCGCACGTCCGGGTTGGGGCTCAGGCTGGACACGTCGACGACCGGCGTGTTGCCGATCAGGTCGAGCACGGAGTCGTGGACGGTCATGGCACCTTCTCCAACCGGAGGGGTCGGCGGATGATTCCCGACCTCCATGGTAGGGAATGGACGGGCCCGGCCACCACTCCCCGACCCCGGTGTGACCCCTGACCGCTCAGTCCAGCCCCGGGACGACCACCGGCTCCTCGGTGATCACCCCGTCGACGATGCGGTACGACCGCACCGACGGCTCCTCGTCACGCAGCGAGACGATCACGTAGTGCCAGGCCGGATCCGGGGCCTGCTCGACGTCGGTCGCCGACGGGTAGGCGTCGGTGTGCGTGTGGGAGTGCACGACTCCGATGATCTGCCAGCCGTGGTGCTCGGCGTCCCGGTCGGCTCGCAGGTGGTCCCGGGGCGCCACCGTGTAGAGCTTCCCCGAGGCTGCCGCGTTCTCGCACGGGTAGAAGCGCCGGACGGTGCCCACCCCGTCGGCACCGCCACCCGGGGACTCCTCGCCTCCGAGCAGTCCGCAGGCCTCGAGGGGGAACCCCCGGAGGGCGTGGGCGACGAGCGCGGCGTGGTGCGCCGGGTCCAGGACGAGCACGTCCAGAGGGTACCCACCCGCCGTTCCCGGGCCGTGCGACCCCTCGCCGGCAGCTCGTCCCTATGCTCGCCCCGTGGTCGTTGGAGGAGGACGCCCGATCCGCCGGCTGGCGGCGGGGCTCGGACTGGTGCTGACGGTCGCGGCGGCGGGCTGCACCGACGACTCGGCCTGGGTCGACCCCGGGACCCGGGGCCGACCGGACGGACGACCGGGCGCACCGGACCCGGCGAGCGGGCAGGTCGCCGCACTCGACGGGAGCGACACCCTCGACGACCCGGTCTTCCCCGAGGGTGTCTCCGCCGGAGCGGCACGCCGGGACTCGGTGCTGCTGTGGACCCGCGCCGTCACCGACGCACCCGTGTCGG
>CAIQNH010000108.1 GCA_903873135.1 uncultured Actinomycetes bacterium | reverse complement strand
GGCTCCGAACCGTTGCCGCCGCCCAGACCCGCAGCAGCCGGGGACGACGAGGCCGGCGTCCCGGCGGCGCCGTTGGCACCCTGACCCCCGGTGCCACCCACGATCTGGAGCGAGTCCAGGCTCAGCGCGCTCGTCGAGTTGCGCACCAGGACCGTCGTCGCCGTCTGACCGGTCGAGGCCACCCCTCCGACGAGCCGGAGGTCGGCGATCTTGGTCGAGGTGGTGATCCCGTCGGCGACGAGCGCCACCGGACCGCCGGCCACGGCGTCGAACGACGCGTTGACGGTCGCCAGGGTGCTCCCGGTCGCGGCGATGCCGCGCTGGTAGTTCTGCCCGTAGCCGCCTCGCACCTCGATGCCGGCGACCGCGTCGAACTTGGCGTAGGTGCCGCCCGCCACGAAGACGCTCGACTTGGAGCCGGCCGCGGCACGGGCCAGACCCTGGGAGATGGAGGCACACGGCTCGGCGATCACGCCGCAGGTGCTCGTGTCGTCACCCGTGGTCGAGTTCACGAAGATGGCGGCGTCCTGCACACCGTCGATCCCGTCGCAGTTGGCGTCGACGTCGTCACCGGCCGGGTCCGGGGCCCCCGGGAAGATCGAGGCGTCGCTGTCGTCGCAGTCCGAGAGGGTGTCGAACCCGTCGAGGTCGAGGTCCGGCGGCGGCGCCGTCGTGGTCGTCGTCGTGCTCGTGGTGGTGGTCGGACCCGGAGGCGGCGGCGGAACGCACGCGATGGCCACGGCCACGATCGCTCCGAGCGCCACGATCAGGTAACGGGAACGGCCCATGTTCGATCTCCCAGATCTCCCGGAGCGGGCGATCCCGGCCGAACGGCCCGGACGGTCCCCCACTCCCTGTCCAACGCCCCCATGCTGCCCCGGGGCACCGTCGGGGTCAACGACACCCTCGGGGAACTCCCGGTGAACACGGGGAGTAGCGTGCAGGCGCCGTGGCTGACGAGCACTCCGACCCCGGGGCCGCAGCCCGCAGCACCGAGGCGGCGGCCGCGATCACCCCGAGTGCCCGCTCGCTGCTGCAGGACCGTTCGGTGGTGGCGTTCCTCGTCTCGGTCACGGCGGCGACCATGGCCACGCTCGCCCAGACCACGGCGCTCGGCTACCAGGTCTTCGAGCTCACCGGCCGGGAGCTGGACCTGGGGCTGCTCGGCCTGGCGGAGTTCCTGCCGGCGCTGGTGCTGGCGGTGCCGGCCGGTGCGCTCGCCGACCGGTTCGACCGCCGGACCATCTACGGGCTCGCCCTCCTCGGCGAGGCAACCGCCGTGGGCGGGCTGGCCTGGCTGACCTGGCGCGGCGTCGACGAGTTCGGACCCCTGCTGGCCGTGGTCGTGGTGTTCGGCTCGTTCCGGGCCCTCGCCGCGCCGGCGGTCCGGTCGCTGCCCGCCACGCTGGTGGCCCCCGAGGCCCTCCCCAGGATCGTGCCGATGTTCTCCGCCTCGTGGCAGATCGGCCTGATCGCCGGGCCCGTCCTCGGTGGGTTCCTGTACGCGACCGATCCCCCGCTGGCCTACGTCGGATCGGTGGCGCTCCTCGTCGTGGCGGTGGCCGTCCTCCCGGTCCTGCGACTCCGACGGCGCGCCGAGATCGCCGCCGCGGAGCGACCCGGCTGGCGGACGGCGCTCGACGGGCTCCGGGTGATCCGCCACAACCCGATCCTCCTGGGAGCGATCTCGCTCGACCTGTTCGCCGTGCTGTTCGGCGGCGCCGTGGCACTCCTCCCTGCCATCGCCACCACCCGACTGGGTACCGACGCCACCGGGCTGGGGTGGCTCCGGGCCGCCGGAGGGATCGGCGCCGCGCTGACGACCGCTGCGCTCGTCGCCCGGCCGCTGCGGCAGCGGATCGGCTCGACCCTCTTCGCGTGCGTCGCCCTGTTCGGCCTGGCGACGATCGTGCTCGGGGTGACCACCAGTTTCGCCGTGGCCTTCGTCGCGCTGTTCGTCATGAGCGCCGCCGACGCCGTGAGCGTCTTCATCCGGGCGACGCTCGTCCCGCTGATCACGCCCGACGAGTACCGGGGCCGGGTCCTGGCGGTCGAGAACGTCTTCATCGGCGCGTCCAACGAACTCGGGGCGTTCGAGTCCGGCCTCACCGGACAGTGGTTCGGGGCACCAGCGGCCATCGTCCTCGGCGGCGCCGCCACGCTCGTCGTCGTGGTCGTGGCCGCGGTCGCCTTCCCCGCCCTGCGGCGGATCGACGGGTTCCCACCTCCGGAGTCGGCGCGCCTGCAGCGCGAGTGAGTGCGAGACTCCCCGACATGCGCGTCACGCTCCTCGGCACCGGATCCCCCCTCCCCGACCCCCACCGGGCTGGTCCCGCCACGCTGGTCCAGGCCGGCGGTCTGCACCTGCTGTTCGACTGCGGACGGGGCGTCCTCATGCGACTGGCCGCCGCCGGTCTGCCCACGCCCGCCCTGCTGCACGCCCAGTTCCTCACGCACCACCACTCGGACCACGTCACCGACCTCAACGACGTCGTCACCACCCGCTGGGCGACCTCGCCGGTGCCGAACCCCCTCACCCTCGTCGGGCCGCCCGGTAGCGGTGCGCTCGTCGAGCGGACGCTGGCCATGCTGTCCGACGACATCGGGTACCGCCGCACCCACCACGACGACCTGAACTGGGACCCGGGGGTGGAGGTCACCGAGGTGCTCGACGGGCCGGTCACCCTCGAGGTGCTCGACGCCGCCGGTGTGCGGGTCACCGCCGCTCCCACCGATCACCGGCCGGTCACGCCCACCGTCGGCTACCGCATCGAGCACGACGGGTCGAGCGTCGTCGTGGCCGGCGACACCGTCCCCTGTGAGGGGTTGGAGCGGCTGGTGGCGGGCGCCGACGTCTACGTCCAGACCGTCATCCGTGACGACGTGATCCGACAGATCCCGATGCAGCGGTTCCAGGACGTCTGCGACTACCACTCCTCCGTCGTCGACGCAGCCAGGACGGCGGCCGCAGGCGGCGTCGGCACGCTGGTGCTCACCCACATGGTCCCGGCCCCAGCGCCCGACGCCGTGACCGAGTGGATCGCGCTCGCCGCCGAGCACTTCGACGGCACGATCCTCGCCCCCGACGACCTGGACGTCGTCGACACCTGACCCCCCCGTCCACCCGCTCTGTGGTGGGGG
>CAIQNH010000107.1 GCA_903873135.1 uncultured Actinomycetes bacterium | reverse complement strand
GATCCCGGCACCGAGGAGCAGGGCTGCGATCCCGGCCACGATCGGCGTGGCCATCGACGTGCCGTCGAGCCGCTCGTACCCGCGGGACCCGTTGGGCCACAGAGCGGTGGGTTCGGTCGGTGCGGTGGAGAGGATCCCGACTCCTGGTGCCGCCACGGCGCGCAGATCACCGGTGTTCGAGAACTGAGCGACCTGCCCGGCCTCGTTGGTGGCGTTCACCACGAGCGTCGGTGTTCCGGCCCGGTAGTTGCGCTTGGCCGTTCCCTCGTTGCCGGCAGCGGCGAGCACCACGACGCCCCGAGCCGCTGCGTTCCGGATCGCGGCATTGAGCGGACCACCCTTGGAGATCCGGCTGAGGACACCGGATTCACCGAGGGACAGGTTGACCACGCCGGCACCGTTGGCGACCGCCCAGTCGATCCCGCGTGCGATCCCCTCGTCGGTTCCCGTCCCGTCGGTCCCGAGGACCCTGACCGGCATGATCCTCGCCCGGGGTGCGGTCCCGGCGATCCCGATGCCGTTGTCGGCGGTCGCCGCAGCGATACCCGCCACGTGGGTCCCGTGGCCGTTCGTGTCCTGGGGGACCGCATCACCGTCCACCACATCGATCCCGGGGACGAGTCGGTCGACCAGGTCCGGGTGGTCCAGGTCGACGCCCGTGTCCACCACGGCGATCACCACACCCTCACCACGCGCGCCACGAGCCCACACCTCGGGGAGCCGGAGTTGGCCGACCGCCCACTGCTCCCCGATCAGCGGGTCGGCGACGACGGCGGGCGCAGCGTTCGTCGGTGGCGGCGGAGGCGGGCTGGGGACAGGACGGGCCACGGCCGACGTGGTCGACTCCACGGGTGTCGACGTGGTGGTCGTCGTGGTCGGGGTCCCCGACTCCGCGGGATCGCTGCCGCACCCGACGGCCACGACGGCCACGGCGACCCCAACGGCGAGGAACGGGATGATCCGCCGGCGGATGACCGGGCTGCGTTCCGTGACGGACCCGGGACGAACGAGTGACCTACACGCTGTATGCACGAACCCGAGTGTAGTGAAGCGGGCGCCTAGGGTGCCCCCATGCAGACCGCACTCACCGAACTCCTCGGCGTCGAACACCCCGTCATGCTGGCGGGGATGGGTGGTGTGTCCTACCACCAGCTCGCCGCCGCCGTCTCCGAGGCGGGCGGGTTCGGCTGCCTTGGCGCCTCGACCATGGGCGACGACAAGATGGTCGAGGAGATCGCCGCCGTCCGGGAGCGCACCGATCGGCCGTTCGGCGTCGACCTGCTCACCGCGGCCCCCCAGGACATGCCCGCCAAGGTGCAGGCGATCATCGACGGCGGGGCGACCGTGTTCGTCGCCGGGCTCGGCGTGCCCCGAGAGGTGATCGACCAGTGCCACGAGCAGGACGTGCTCGTGGTCAACATGTGCGGCCGCGTGCACCACGCCGTCGCAGCGGTCGAGGCAGGGTGCGACCTCGTGGTCGCGCAGGGCACCGAGGCGGGCGGCCACACCGGCCAGGTGGCCACCATGGCGCTCGTACCCCAGGTCGTCGACGCCGTCGGCGGCGAGGTTCCGGTGGTGGCAGCGGGCGGGATCGTCGACGGTCGCGGTCTCGCCGCTGCGCTGTGCCTCGGTGCCGCCGGCGTGTGGGTGGGCACGCGGTTCATCGCCACGCCCGAGGCCCGGGCCGTGCCCGGCTACAAGGACCGACTGCTCGACGGTGCCGAGGACGGCACGCTGGTCACCCGGGCCTACACGGGCAAGACCTGCAGGGTGATCCGGACGCCGTACGCCGAGGAGTTCGAGCGGTCGGGGGCGACGCCCGAGCCGTTCCCGGGTCAGGTGATCCGGTCGATGACCGACGGCGTGAACCACCTGGGTGGGGACGAGCAGACCCCCGACGTGGATCCGACCAACGAGTTCATGCCGGCCGGGCAGGGCATGGGGGCCATCCGGGCGTTGACGCCCGCCGCCGAGATCGTCCGCAGCATGGTGGCCGAGGCCGAGGCGGTCCTGGCTGCCTCCGACCGTTGGAGGGGAACCGTCGGCTGAGGCCAGCGGAGTGTGTCGTCGGCCACACCCTGCCCGGCACCTGCATCCGTCGCCCGGTGAGGTGTCGAACCAGTGGTGATGGTCGAGGTCGCCGTGTTCCTCCTCACGTTCGCCGCCATGGAGCTGGTCGCCGCCGTGGAGCACCGTTGGGCCATGCACGGCTTCGCCTGGTCGTGGCACCGCAGCCACCACCAGCCCCACGCCGGCCGGTTCGAGCGCAACGACCGGTTCCCGTTCGTCTTCGCCGGACTGGCGATCGTCCTGTTCCTCCTGGGGACCAACGTGCCGGCGCTGGCGCTGCTCGTGCCCGTCGCCGCCGGGATCACCGCCTACGGAGCCGCCTACTTCCTGGTGCACGACGTCTACATCCACGGCCGACTCGGCGGCCGTCACCTGCCTCGGGTCGCCGTCCTCGACCGGCTGGGAGCCGCCCACGAGCTCCACCACCGCTTCAACGAGGCTCCCTACGGGATGCTCGTCCCGGTGGTGCCGTCCCGGGTCCGGGTCCGTGCCGACGAGGGCCGACGGATCGACCTGTCGAGTCGTCGCCGGACGACGGACGACCACGCTGAGCGTCCGGTTGGTCCCGGTGGGCAGTCGGACCGCTGAACCGGCAGGAGACAGGCCCGTCCGGACCGGATCCCTGCTTGTGGAGGGGGTCCCCGATGGTTACCCTCACCTCAGGCCAGTCGGGCCGTCGTTGGCGAGGTGACGGAGTGTCGGAGCGGGAGCGGAGCGCAGTGCGTCGCACCAGGCGGAGTGGCCGCGCGCTCGTGGCCGCCGCCATCGGTTCCGCCGTCGTCCTGGGCGTGAGCACCACCACGCAGGCGCAGGAGTCGACGACGACCACGACGGCACCGGAGACCACCACGACGGTCGCCCCGGAGACGACGACCACCGCGCCGCCCGAGACCACGACGACGCTCCCGCTGACCAACAACTTCGTCCTCGCCGGCGTGCGCGGACCGAACGGCAACGAGGTCGTGTCGGTCGACGAGCAGGTGGCCGGCACCTTCGCCCACTGCGCCAACCCGAACGGTCTGGGGGCCGAGCTCTTCCTGGAGGCCAGCGGTCCGAGCGGCGTCCAGGTCCGCCACGCCACCGTCACCCCGTTCGTCGTGCCGATCCACATCGGGCTCCTGCGTGTGCAGGACCCCGACCCGGTCGCCCCGCTGAACGACGAGGCGCTGACGCTGGGAGCGGTGATCGGTGACTCCGTGCAGTTCGGCGACACGGGCCGAGCCACTGCGGAGTACGCAGGACTCTTCTTCGGGACCAGCGCCGTCGGCGTCGTCAACTGGCGCTACGACGAGACGATCGCCTGCACCGACTCGGTGGTCATGCCGATCATCGAGCCGCTGCTCTCCGGCGGCTGACCCTCCTCCACCGGTCCAGCCGACGCCGCCGTCGGGACGGTGTCGACGCTGCGGTACGTCAGGGCAGCAGGTTCGCGACCGTCTCGATCAGTCGCTGCTGACCGGCGAGATCCGCAGCGATGGGCGTGACGTTCAGGATGGTCACGCCGGCGTCGGCGAACTGGGCGATGCGCTCCCGCACGTAGCCCTCGTCCCCGCAGAGCGAGGTCTCCTCGAGGAACGACTCGGGCACGGCGGCGGCGGCCTCACGCTTCTGGCCGTTCAGGTACAGCTCCTGGATCTCGCGTGCCTCGGCCTCGTAGCCGTAGCGCTGGAACAGCTGGTTGTAGAAGTTCCGCTCCTTGGCACCCATGCCGCCCACGTAGAGCGCCACCATCCCGCGGCTGAAGTCGCGGAAGCCGCGCACCTCGTCGGCGGGACCGATCGCGAGCAGGCCACCGGCGACCACGTCGAGCGGGGCGAGGTCCGCGCTCCGCTTGGCCGTGCCGGACGCCAGGTCGGCACCCCACACGTCGGCGGCGCGCTCGGGGTGGAAGAGGATCGGCAGCCAGGCGTCGGCCAGTTCGGCCGTCATCTCCACGTTCTTGGGTCCGAGCGACGCCACGTGGATCGGGATCCGCGGACGCGGTGGGTGGGTGATGATCTTGAGCGGCTTGCCGAGCCCGGTCCCGAGCTCCTCGGGCAGCGGGAGCTGGTACTTCCGACCCTGGTGGACGAGCGGCTCCTCACGAGCCCACACCTTCCGGCAGATCTCGATGATCTCGCGGGTCCGGGCGATCGGAGCGTCGTAGGGCACGCCGTGGAACCCCTCGATCACCTGCGGCCCGGACGCACCGAGTCCGAGGATGGCCCGTCCGCCCGAGAGGTCGTCCAGTCCGGCCGCCGTCATGGCGAGGAGCGTCGGCGTCCGGGTGTAGATCGGGAGGATGCCCGAGGCGATCTGGATCCGTTCGGTCACCGCCGCCAGGTAGCCCATGAGCGTCGGGGCGTCGTAGCCGTAGGCCTCGGCCACGTAGACGATGTCCATGCCCGCCTGCTCGAGGGCCTGCACCTGTGCCACCGACTCGGCGAACCCGCCGGCGTATCCGATCTGCATGCTGAGCTTCACGCTGCCCCCTCGTCCTTCCACTCCTTGGCAGGAACCAGTTGGTCACGGTCGAGGAAGCCGAGCTCCTCACCGTTGTCGAAGTGGACCCGGTACCGGATCCACGAGAACCCGTTCACCAGCTGGATCCGTCCCCGGGTCCCGGCCGGCACGCCCGGCAGGTCCACGGCGGCGACCACCTGTTGTCGTCGACGGAGGGGACGTTCGCTGCTGCTGGCCACGGCGTCAACCTAGTCCCGGTCCCCTCGGGGGTGAGCATCCCGCCGTGGAACCGGTCACGACGCCGTCGGCTGGGAACCACCCGGCCGGTGGGCCTCCGCCCAGGTCCTCCCCTGCTCCACGTCGACGTCGTGCGGCAGACCGAGGACCCGCTCGGCGATGATGTTGCGCTGCACGTCACCGGTGCCACCACCGATCGTGAGCGCCGGAGCGAACAGGAACCCGTGCGTCCACCACGAGGCCTCGGTCCCGAGCGGGCCGGCGGCACCCGTGAGCGCAGCCGCCCCCGCCAGGTCGTGCGCCAGTCCCATGATCCGCTGGCCGTGCTCGTCGGCGATCACCTTGCGGATCGACGCCTCCGGACCCGGCTCCCGGCCCTGCACCGCCGCGGTGACGGTGCGGAGCCGGATGAGGCGCAGCACCTCGGACTCGATGTGGAGCTCGGCGAGCCGCTGACGCACCAGCGGGTCCGACACCCCACCGGCGGCACGCACGACGTCCAACAGGTCGTCGGCGGTCGGACCCATCCCCCACAGCGCCCCTCCCGAGGAGAGCGAGACACGCTCGTTGGCCAGGGTCACCTTGGCGAGGCGCCAGCCGTCGTGGACCTGGCCGACCACGTGCTCGGGGCCGAGCCGCACATCGGTCAGGAAGACCTCGTTGAAGGTGTGGCCGCCGGTCATCTCCACGATCGGCCGCACCTCGATGCCCGGGGAGTCCATCGGGCAGACGAAGTAGGTGATCCCCTCGTGCTTCGGCCGGTTCGGGTCGGTCCGGGCGACGAGGATCCCGTAGCGGGCGACGTGACCCAGCGACGTCCAGACCTTCTGGCCGTTGACGACCCACTCCTCGCCGTCCCGTTCCGCCCGGGTCGACAGATTCGCCAGGTCCGAGCCGGCGCCGGGTTCCGAGAACAGCTGGCACCAGATGTCCTCGCCCGACAACAGCCCGAACAGGTAGGCGGCCCGTTGCTCGTCGGTGCCCGCCGCCAGGATCGTCGGTCCCGCCCAGCCGATCCCGATCGGGTTGGCCGGTCGACGGACGCCGGCGCGACGGAGTTCGTCGTCGATCACCAGCTGGTGGATCGGGTCAGCGTCGAGCCCCCACGGCGCCGGCCAGTGGGGCGCCACGTAGCCGGCCTCCGCCAGTGCCCGGCCCGACGGGGACGGGTTGGCACCGAGCCACTCGCGGACGGCCACCCGACGCTCGTCGTCCTCGCCCGGCAGGTCGAAGTCCACGACCGGACCGTAGTCGCGGCGTCGGGACGGCGACCTATGCTCCGGGACCAGCCGGGCCGCCCGTCGGCCCGCCGAACGAGGACCGGGGGGAACGATGGCCGGGTGGAACTTCGCTGAGCTGTGGGAGGAGATCGCCGGTCGGATCCCCGACGCCCCGGCGCAGATCCAGGGAGACCGGCGGACCAGCTGGGCGGAGTTCGACGCCCGCGCCAACGGGCTCGCCCGGTTCCTGCTCGACGGCGGGGCCCAGCACCAGGACAAGGTCGCGCTCTACCTCTACAACTGCCCCGAGTACCTGGAGTCCTGCTACGGCGCCTGGAAGGCGGGCCTCGTCCCGGTCAACACGAACTACCGCTACCTCGACGACGAACTGCTCTACCTCTGGGACAACGCCGACGCCGTGGCCGTGGTGTTCCACGGCGTGTTCGCCGAGCGGATCGAGCACCTACGGGACCGGCTGCCCGACGTCCGCCACTGGATCTGGGTCGACGACGGCTCCGGTCCCGCCCCCGAGTGGGCCACACCGTTCGAGGACGCCGCGTCGACCACGACCGAACGGGTGGAGGCCCCGTGGGGACGTTCCGGTGACGACCTGCTCATGATCTACACGGGCGGGACGACGGGCATGCCCAAGGGCGTCATGTGGCGGCAGGACGACCTGATCGGCGTCGTCTGTGCCGCCGGCAACCCGCTGCTGGCGGCCGACCCCGACGAGGTCGGAGGCGTCACCGGTGCGCTCGCAGGGATCGAGGGGCCGAGCATCCCGGGTCTGCCGGCCTGTCCCCTGATGCACGGCACGGGGTGGTTCACCTCGCTGCTGTACCTGACCGGCGGCGGATCGGTGGTCACGCTGGTCAACCGGCACCTCGACTGGGACGAGCTGCTCGACACGATCGAGCGGGAGCGGGTCGGTGCGCTGACCATCGTCGGTGACGCCTTCTCCAAGCCCATCCTCGCCCGACTCGACGCCGAGCCCGACCGCTGGGACCTGTCCTCGGTCCTGATCGTCTCCTCCTCGGGGGTGATGTGGTCCGAGTCGGTGAAGGCCCGCCTGCTCGAGCACCAGCCGACGATGATGCTCGTCGACGCGTTCTCGAGCTCCGAGGCGATCGGCATGGGGCAGTCCGTGTCCACGTCCGGGTCGGCCGAGCGCACCGCCCACTTCTCCATGGGGCCCGGCGTGGTCGTGGTCGGCGACGACGGGACGCTCGTGCAGGCCGGCTCGGGAGCGCGGGGCCGGGTGGCGGTGCCGGGTCGCACCCCGATCGGTTACTACAAGGACCCGGAGAAGTCCGCAGCGACCTTCGTGGAGATCGACGGCACCCGGTACTCGATGCCCGGCGACTACGCCACGGTCGAGGAGGACGGCAGCATCACGCTGCTGGGACGCGGGTCGGTGTGCATCAACACCGGTGGCGAGAAGGTCTTCCCCGAGGAGGTCGAGGAGGTCCTGAAGACGCACGACTCGGTGGCCGACGCCGTGGTGGTGGGTGTCCCGGACGACAAGTTCGGCGAGGCGATCGTGGCCGTGGTGGAGCCGACCGACGGCTACGTGCTCGACGACGGCGAGCTGGTCGAGCACGTCAAGGCCCACCTGGCGGGCTACAAGGCCCCGAAGCGGATCGTGGGGATCGACACCATCGGCCGGGCACCCAACGCCAAGGTGGACTACAAGCGCATGCAGGCCTACGCGCTCGAGACCCTCGGCATCGAGGGCTGAGTCCGGACCGGCCCCGTCGGGTTCGCCCGCAGGGCACGGCGTCGGTATCGTCTCGGCCTGCGCCGTCAGGGCGCGCCACCGGTGGGCCGAGCGGCCCTGACCACGAGGGGAACACATGTCTGATCTCACCTTCGACGGCAAGGTCGCGATCGTCACCGGAGCCGGTGGCGGACTCGGGAGGTCGCACGCCCTCGAGCTGGCCCGTCGCGGCGCACGCGTGGTCGTGAACGACCTGGGCGGCTCGGTGACCGGCGAGGGTGGCGACGCCTCGGCCGCCCAGCTGGTCGTCGACGAGATCACCGCCGCCGGCGGCGAAGCAGTGGCCAACCACGACTCCGTCTCCACTCCCGAGGGCGGCCAGGCGATCGTGCAGACCGCGCTCGACTCCTTCGGGACGGTCGACATCGTGATCAACAACGCCGGCATCCTGCGCGACAAGACGTTCCACAACATGACTCCGGAGCTCCTCGAGCCGGTCATCGCCGTGCACCTGCTGGGCGCCTTCTACGTGACGCAGCCGGCCTGGGTCGTCATGCGCGACAAGGGCTACGGACGCATCGTGAACACGAGCTCCAACTCGGGCCTGCTCGGGAACTTCGGTCAGGCGAACTACGGCGCCGCCAAGCTCGGGCTCGTCGGCTTCACCCGGGTGCTCGCCACCGAGGGTCGATCCAAGGGCATCAAGGTGAACGCCATCGCGCCGGTGGCCAAGACCCGGATGACCGAGGACCTGCTCGGCCCGCTCGGCGACAAGCTCGAGGCCTCCGAGGTCACGCCCACCGTCGTCTACCTGGCGCACGAGGACTGTCCGGTCAGCGGCGAGGTCTACTCCGTCGCCGGCGGCGTCGTGGCCCGCTACTTCATCGGGCTCACCCCGGGCTGGTACGCCGAGGGTCACAGCGCCGAGGACGTGCGGGACCACTTCGAGCAGATCCGCGAGGAGTCCGGGTACATCGTGCCCGAGGACCCCTCGGGCGAGCTCAAGAAGCTGCTCGAGACGCTCTCGTCCTGAGGGTGGCTGACCGGCAGCGGCCGGTCTCCCGCCGCCGGCCCGGTCGACGTTCGGGTTGGTGGGCTTGCGGCTCGTCGGTCGTCGTCCCGACTGCAACACTCGGGGGGTGAGCGCCACCGGACCTGCGGCCGCCTCGCCGCCACGCAGCGTCGTCCCGCTCCTGCAGCTCGAGGCTGCGACGGTGCTGTCCGGAGCCGGGAACGGCGCCGCGCTGGTGATCCTGCCCTGGCTCGTGCTCGAGCGGACCGGGAACGCCACGGACGCCGGCATCCTGGGGGCGGCGACGGCGCTGCCCCTGCTGGCCTCGAGCCTCTTCTCCGGCGCGATCGTCGACCGGATCGGCCGGCGGCGCACGTCGATCGGTTCGGACCTGTTCTCCGCCCTGTCAGCCGCCTCGATCCCGGTGGTGGCCGCCACGATCGGACTCAACCTGCCAGCGCTGATCGCCCTGGCCGTGCTGGGTGCCGTGTTCGACCCTGCGGGCGTGACCGCTCGCGAGGCGATGCTGCCCGACGCCGCCGAGCGCTCCGGGTGGCGTCTGCAACGGGTCAACGGAGTCCACGAGGCCGTGTGGGGAGTGGCCTTCCTGATGGGTCCCGGCATCGGCGGGCTCCTGATCGCCGCCGTCGGTGCGGCCTCGGCGCTGTGGTTCACCGCCGGAGCGTTCGTCGTCTCGGCGCTCGTCGTCTCGACCATCCGACTCCCGAACGCCGATCTCCGGCCGGAGCCGGAGGTGACGGAGGGCATGCTCCGGAGCATCCGCACCGGCCTGGACTTCGTCCGCCGGGACCGACTGCTGCTCACGATGCTCCTCGTGATCGGAGGGCTCGTCGCCTGCTACATGCCCGTGGAGAGCGTGCTCCTGCCGGTGGAGTTCGAGGCCCGCAACGAACCCGGCCGCCTCGGTCTCCTGGTCACGGTCGTGAGCGCCGGGTGGGCCGTGGGTGCGCTCCTGTACGCGT
>CAIQNH010000106.1 GCA_903873135.1 uncultured Actinomycetes bacterium | reverse complement strand
TCGCCCTCGGCGTCGAGCAGGGTGAGCTGGGAGCCGGGGGTGGCGGTGATCACGGTCGCCTGGTCGATCCCCCCGTAGGCCGTGAACGGCGCGTTCGCCGTCGAAGGGGGTTCCGCCCACTGCGTGCCGGCGTCGTCGGTGCACGCGCCGGCGACGAGCGCCACCGCCACCACCACCGGAGCCAGGACGACCGCCGGTCGGCGTCGGAGGTCGGGGGTCCTGCGGGTTCCTCTGGTGCGCATCGGCGAAACCTAGCCCCCGGCCGGCGAGCCACCCCCACTCCGAAGTGACGAACGCCTGCGTCCGGGTGGGGGCGAAGTGGCTACGGTGGGCACGTGAGCGACGACCGGTGGATCAGGGTCACCGAGGGTCTCGCCGAAGCGGATCGAGGGGTGGAACTCGAGGACCGAGGGTGCTCGCTCGCAGTGACGATGCTCGGGGTCGACCGGGCAGCCGTCACGATCACCCTGGGGTCGACCACGGGGCGCACCTCCGGATCCGACGAGACGGCACGGTCGCTCGACGAGCAGCAGTACCTGGTCGGCGACGGCCCGGCGATCGCCTGCCGGACGAGCGACTGGCCGATCATGATCGACGACGTCACCGGGAGCGTGGAGGACTGCCCCGGGTTCAGCGAGGTCGCCGGAGCGCTCGGTGTGTCGGCGGCGTTCTCGTTCCCGCTGCGGGTCGGCGCCGGTCGGGTCGGGACGCTGACGGGGTACCGGGACCGTCCCGGTCCGCTGACCGACGGCCAGTACGCCGACGGGCTGGTCCTGGCCAGCGTGCTCACCACGCTGCTCCTGGCCCGGATGTCGGAGGCCGTCGAGGTCCCGCTCGACGGTCCCGACCCAGCGCTCGACGCCCAGGCGACGGTCCAGCGGGCAGCTGGGATGGTCTCCGAGCAGCTCGGCCTGTCGATCGTCGACGCGCTGGTCCTGCTGCGCAGCCACGCGTTCGCGCACGGCACGACGGTCCGCGACGTGGCCGACCAGGTGCTCGACCGATCACTCGACCTCGGTGGACAGGAGGAATCGTGAACGACGCTGGAGTGCCGGAATCGGTGCAGCACGAGGTCGACCCGCTGGCGTCGACCTTCATCGACCTCGCCCGCGCCGCGACCAGCGGGGCGAGCGCGATCGAGATCTTCGTGCAACTCGCCGAGCGATGCACCGAGCTGCTGCCCATCGACGCCTGCGGCCTGCTGCTGGTGGACCATCTGGGCAGGCTCGAGGTGGTCGGTGCGTCCGACTCGGCCGCCCGACTGCTGGACCTGTTCCAGATCCAGGCGGCGGAGGGACCCTGTCTGGACTGCTGCCGGACCGGCGCCGTCGTCCGCGACGACGAACTGGCACCGGACGGACCGTGGCCTCGCTTCGCCGAGGCCACGCGCGCCCACGGCTTCGCCTCGGTCGTCGCCGTGCCGCTGCGAGCGCGTGGGACGACGCTCGGTGCGCTGAACGCGTTCTGCTCGGCACCGCTCGACGCCCACCAGATCGAGGTCGCCCAGGCGCTCGCCGACGCCGCCACGGTGGCGCTGCTGCAGGCCGACCCGGACCTCGACGCCTCGGTGGTCGCCCGGCGGATCGTGGAGACCGTGGAGTCGCGCAACGCCGTGGAACAGGCGATCGGCGTGCTGGCGGTGCGGTTCGAGTGCTCCGCCTCCGAGGCCCTCGGTCGACTGCGGGAGGCCGCACGTCAGAGCGGGGAGTCGCTCGTCTCGATCGCCCGGGCCGTCGTCGAGCGGGACAGCGCCTCCCCGGGTGCAGGTTCGCTGCGACCCTGACCGGCGGGCCCCGGCGTGTCGCCGAACCTCAAGACACCATCAAGCCGCCGACCAGCCCTTCAGCTCCGGCCCACCCGAACGATCACTGCTGGTGGACCGACGGACCCAGGGTGGTGACCGCTCCTGCGTCGCAGAGCTCCCCCCCACCCGCTGCGCCACTCGGTCGAGAGATGAGGGGGAGGAATGGATGAGCATCGGGACGAACTCGTCACCGCGCACCTGTGGCTGGTGGAACGGGCCGTGGATCGCAGGATGCGCTCGCTCCCGACGTGGGTCGAACGCGACGAGCTGGTCGGCTACGGCTACCTCGCCCTGGTCCAGGCAGCCGAGCGGTTCGACCCGAGCCTGGGCGTGCCGTTCCCCGGCTACGCGCAGATCCGCATCGACGGCGCCATCCGTGACGGTCTGCGGGCCGGCGACTGGCTCCCCACCCGACTCCGTGCCGCCCAGCGACGGATCTCGGCCGTGCAGCGCGACCTGGCCACGGCCTCGCACCCGGCCCCCGACCCTGCCGACGTCGCCGCCGCTGCCGGCATCACCGTGGCCGAGCTGCAGTTCGCCCTCCAGCGGGCCGCAGCGGCCGACCTCGTCTCGCTCGATGCCGGTCGCACGAGCGAGTCCGACGCCGCCATCTCGAGGCGCCACGAGGAGCAGCCGGAGGACGCGCTCATCGACGAGTGCATGATCGCCCGGATGCGCTCGCTGATCCGACGACTCTCCGAGAAGCAGCGGGTCGCGCTCGT
>CAIQNH010000105.1 GCA_903873135.1 uncultured Actinomycetes bacterium | reverse complement strand
CCGGCGCCGACCCGCAGCGGGAACG
This sequence comes from uncultured Actinomycetes bacterium, assembly GCA_903873135.1. Taxonomy (GTDB): domain Bacteria; phylum Actinomycetota; class Acidimicrobiia; order Acidimicrobiales; family Microtrichaceae; genus SXMI01. The sequence goes on along the minus strand of CAIQNH010000105.1, from coordinate 5,375 downwards.
AGAACGCCGCCGATACACCGAGCGCTCCGGCGACCTCGCAGAACCCGGGGCTGTCCTCCACGCTCGCGGCGACGTCGTCGATCATGATCGGCCAGTCGCTCGTCCGGCAGGCGATCGCCGGGCCGTCGCCGACCAGGTACTGCTGCTCGTCGAGCGACCGTGCCGTCTCGTCGGATCCGGAGGTGCGCCCCGTGGTCGATCCCAGGGTGATCGTGACCGCCGAGCGGTCGACGCCCAGGATCGAGACGGCGAGCGAGCAGCCCCGGTCCTCGAGCAACGCACCCCGCTCCGACTCCGCCAGACCGTCGGCGATCCTGATCCAACGGTCGTCCACTCGTCCACCGTAGCGACCCCGACCCCGATCCCCGCGGGTCGGGTTCAGGTCGCAGTGGCGGACGGCCGGCGGCCGGGGGCTAGGTTTCGCCGATGCGCACCAGGGGAACCCGCAGGACCTCCGACCTCCGACGCCGACCGGCGGTCGTCCTGGCTCCGGTGGTGGTGGCGGTGGCGCTCCTCGCCGGTGCGTGCACCGACGACGCCGGCACGCAGTGGGCGGAACCCCCTTCGCCGGCGAACGCGCCGTTCACGGCCTACGGGGGGATCGACCAGGCGACCGTGATCACCGCCACCCCCGGCTCCCAGCTCACCCTGCTCGACGCCGAGGGCGACGAGGTCGCGAGCGGCACCGCCGACGAGTACGGGTCGCTCATGTTCCGGGAACTCGAGCCCGGCGACGGCTACCGGGTCGTGTCGAGCGACTCCGGCCAGGACCTGCGCACGGCGGAGTTCCGGGTGCTCGCCGAGTCCGACGTCCCGCCGCAGTCCTTCTACGAGGGACAGCAGATGGTCGAGGGGCTGAACTACATCGAGATGCGCGACGGGGTCACCCTCGCCGCCACGCTGCGCCTGCCGCCCGGCAAGGACGTGGAGGACGGACCGTTCCCCACGGTGATCGAGTACTCCGGCTACGAGGTGGCCGCGCCCGGCGACCTGCTGGCCGCCGTCGGCGGCGAGCCCGACCCGCTGGCGCCGAGCGGTGCCACGGCCGTCGGGTCGATCATCACGCCCGTGCTGGGGTTCGCGACGGTGAGCCTCCAGATCCGCGGCACCGGCTGCTCGGGGGGCGACTTCGACCTGTTCGGGTTGCCGACCGTCCACGACGGCTACGACGCCGTGGAGACCGTCGCCGCCCAGCCGTGGGTCCGGGGCAACAAGGTGGGCCTGGTCGGGATCTCGTACTCCGGCTTCAGCCAGCTCTTCGTCGCCGGCACCCGGCCTCCGAGCCTGGCGGCCATCGCCCCCATGTCGGTGCTCGGCGACATGTACGACGGGGTCGGGTTCCCCGGCGGGATCTTCAACAACGGGTTCGCACAGGGCTGGCTGACGGAGCGCCAGCAGCAGGCGAAGCCCGCCCCCGAGGGAGGACAGGAGTGGGCGAGGCTCCTGATCGAACAGGGCGACACCACCTGCGAGCGCAACCAGCGACTCCGACTCCAGACCCGCGACGTGCTGGACCTGCTCGACGACAACCGCTTCCGGGAACCGGCGCTCTACGACCGCCGGACCCCCATCGACTGGGCCCGTCGGATCGACGTGCCGGTGTTCATGGTCGGCGCGTTCCAGGACGACCAGCTGGGCGGCCACTGGGTGAACCTGGTGGAGGCGCTCGGCGACAACCCCGACGTCTGGGTGACCATGTTCAACGGGAACCACAACGACGCGCTCGGGCCAGAGGTCCTGCCGAGGTGGGTCGAGTTCCTCGACCTGTTCGTGGCCGACGAGGTGCCGTCGATCCCCGGGGAGGTGCTGGCGCTGGCCGGTGCGCTCTACGGCACGATCGGGTCGGCGGCCGCGCCGCCGCTCGAGCAGACCCGCTTCGCCGGGACGACCGACCTGGCAGCGGCGCGGGCGACGTTCGAGGAGGACCCGCGGATCCGCATCCTGATGGAGGTGGGAGCCGGACCACTCGGACCGCGGTCGCTGCAGGCGACCGCCGAGCTCGACTTCGACGAGTGGCCACCCCCGGGCACGTCCCCGACCTCCTGGGCGCTCTCGGCCGACGGCGGACTCGTCGAGGGCGAGGCCGAGGTGGCCGAGGGGACTGCCGAGTACGTGGCGGACCCGGCGGCCCGGCCGAGGCGCAACGTGGACAGCGGCGGGGTGGCCTACTCCGCCGACGAGCCGTACGACTGGCAACCGGTCGCCGACGGCAAGGGCCTCGGCTACGTCTCCGAGCCGCTCGCCGAGGACCTGCTCGTCGCCGGCGGCGGCAGTCTGGACCTGCGACTGTCGGCGTCGGCGGAGGACACGGACCTGCAGGTGACGCTCAGCGAGGTCCGCCCCGACGGTCGCGAGACCTACCTGACCTCGGGCTGGTTGCGGGCGTCGCACCGAGCGCTCGACGGTGCGGCGACCACCGAGACGTACCCGGTGCACACCCACCTGCGCGAGGACCAGGAGCTGCTCGTCCCGGGCGAGTTCGTCGACGTCCGCGTGCCGATCAACCCGCTGGTGACCTGGGTCCGGGCGGGCTCGCGTCTCCGGGTGACGGTCCTGGCGCCGGGAGGCGACGTGCCCCTGTGGGAGTTCGACACCATCGACGACGGCACCACCACGGTCTCGGTCCTCCACGGCCCGGACGTGCCGTCCCGGCTGGTGCTGCCGACGGTCCCGGCCACGCCGACCGTGACGCCGTTGCCGGGGTGCGACACGCTCCGTGGCCAGCCCTGCAGGGACTACGTCCCCGCCGGCAACGGGGGCTGAGGGGCCGGCCCGGAGCCTGCGGCTCGATGGGGTAGTGTTACGGAGTGATGACAATCTGGTCGCCGAGCCGCAGCCGTGTGGGTGGTTCGGAGCGGACCGAGGGGGCGACTCGCAGCCGGGCTCGACGGTCCGTCGGAGCGGTGGGAGCTGCGGTGCTGCTCCTCATGGTGCAGCTCCTCTGGGCGACCGATGCCGGGGCGCACGCCAAGCTGGAGTCGACGGACCCCGAGAACCTCTCCACGGTCACGTCCCCGGTTCAGGAGATCCGGTTCACGTTCACCAAGGCGTCGGAACCCGTCGACGAGCGATTCTCCGTCGAGGGCCCCGACGGGGAGGTGTCGATCGCCTCCGTCGAGTCGCTCGAGGATGGCCTCGTCGTGCTCCTCCGACTCGCAGAGCCTGCGGACGCCGGACGGTACCGGGTGCGGTGGGGGATCCGGGCCGGTGACTCGCACTCCATGAACGGCGCGATCACGTTCACGGTGGCAGCGGCGAGCGACGCCGCAGGCTCGCTCGCGCCGGCGTCACCGAGCACGGTGCCGGTGACCACGGCCCCCGTGCCGACCAGCTCGCTCGTGGCTCCCGACGTCGCAGCTCCGACGGACTCCGGGACCGAGCAGGGGGTCGAACCCGTCGCCGACATCGAGCCGGTCGGGGAGCAGCCGTTCGAGGACGAGCCGATCGGGGACGTGGCCGGTGCCACCGAGGAGCGCGTCGCGGACGTGGTCCGAGGTCTGCTGTACCTGGCGCTCCTCGGGGCGGTGGGTGGCGTGGTGTACCTGGCCGCGGTCTACCGCGGGGCCCGGTCCGAGAGCTCCCGGATCGTTCGTCTGGTCCGCGGTCCGGCGGTGGCCGTGGGCGTCCTGGCCGTGGCGGCCGCCGTGGCCGAGGTCGTGGTGGGTGCCGGTGGCTCGTGGTCGTCCCTGCTCGACCCGTCGGCGTGGACCGACGCCCTGTCCGGAGGGTTCGGCATCGCCACGCTGCTGCGCCTCCTCGGGGCCGCTGGTGTCGCCCTGTTCGTGGCCGGGCACGTGGAGCGGGTCCGGACACCGGCGCCGCCCTCCGAGCCCGATCCGGTCACCGGTGCCACGGCGGTGCAGGGGGCTCCCGGCCTGACCATCGAGCCGATCCCGACCGACCCGGACGGTGGCGGCGGGGTGGCGGTCGCCCAGCGGATCGTCCGGCGACGCCGCAACCGGGACGACCAGGTCAGGGTCGTCCCCTCACCGATCGCGTGGCTGGGTGCCGCAGCACTGCTCGCCTCCGAGACGTTCACCGGTCACACGGCCGTGACCGACCCCCGCTGGCTGGTGGCCTCGTCCGACGTCGTCCACCTGGCCGCGGCGGCGGTGTGGGCCACGGGCGCGGCGCTGTTGTGCTGGACGCTCTGGCAGCGCAGCCGGGTCCGCCCGGGCGACCCGCTGGCCGGGTCGGTGCTCCGGTTCTCGACGATCGCCGGGTGGGCGCTGCTGGCGGTGACGGTGACGGGTGTCGTGCAGGCCGGATTGATCCTCGGGTCGGTCGAGGCGCTCGTGTCGACCACGTTCGGCCGGGTGCTCGGCGTGAAGGTCCTCGTCGTGGCGGCCATCGCGTGGACCGGATGGTGGAACCGTCGCCACCTGGTCCCGGAGTTCGAGGCCGACTCGGCGTCGGCGGCCGTCGTCCGCCGGTTGCGGACGTCGCTGACCGTCGAGGCCGTCGGGTTCCTGGTCGTCGTGGCGCTGACCGCCGTCCTGGTCGTGTCCTCGCCGGTGTGAACCGGGCCGGCCGCACCCGCCACCGACTTTGCGGTAGAGTTGCGGTTACATTACGGAATCTGATCATCCACCACCCGCACATCGGAGGCCCCGTGTCCGATCACCGTCCCACCCCCCACCGTCCCGCACGACTCCTGCTCCCGACCGCTGCTGCTGCGCTGGCGCTCCTGTTCGGCGCCACCGCCTGCGGGGGCGACGACTCGGCGTCGTCGACCACGGCCCCGGCGACCTCCGCCCCCTCGACCACCGCTGCGGCAGGAGGGTCGGCTGACCAGGCCGGCGGGGTGCACAACAGCATCGACGTCGCCTTCGCCCAGGGCATGATCCCGCACCACGCCCAGGCGGTGGAGATGTCGGAGCTGGCGGCCACCAACACCTCGAACCCCGAGGTGCAGGCGCTCGCCACGGAGATCATCGCTGCGCAGGGACCCGAGATCGAGCTGATGACCGAGTGGCTCACCGCGTGGGGTGCCGAGGTGCCCGATCCCGAGGCCAGCATGGACGAGAACATGGAGATGGCGGGCGGCATGATGATGTCGGGGATGATCTCCGACAGCGACTTCGAGAAGCTGCGGGCCGCCCGGGACGCCGAGTTCGACCGCCTCTACCTGGAGCTGATGATCCTCCACCACGAGGGTGCCATCGAGATGGCCCAGCAGGAGCTCGACGGTGGCGACTCGCCGGAGGCGAAGGAGCTCGCCCAGCGGATCATCGACGCCCAGCAGGCCGAGATCACCCGCATGGAGGCCCTGCTCGGCCAGGCCGGCTGAGCCGGATCGTTCACCACGAGTTCACCCCCGTCGCTGGTCGGCGGCGTGGACGCTCGGTACCTTGAGCGTGGTGCACCACCGCGGT
>CAIQNH010000104.1 GCA_903873135.1 uncultured Actinomycetes bacterium | reverse complement strand
GGCGGCGCAGCCGCAGCAGGAGGCGGCGGGGCTGCCGCAGCAGCGGCGCCCGGTGGCGGGGGTGCAGCGGCAGCGGCAGCACCCGGAGGCGGCGGCACGGCGCCCGGGGCGGTGCTCGTCAGGTTCAGGTTGATCGGACCCGCGGACTCGGCGTCGTACACCCACTGGGAGAGCTGCGCCCGACGCTCGGCGATGTCCGCCGGTGCCCGACCCGTCGCCTCCAGGTAGGACAGGAGCCCGAGGTCACGCAGGTACCCGTCCACGGGCTTGGACGGACCCGACCCGGTCGCTCCGGAGAGCGCGCTGTCCGCCTTGGCCATGGCCTGATCGGCCGCCGCCTTCGCCTTGTCGAGGAATCCCATGCCGTCCTCCGCTCCCGTCCGGCCGACGGGTCCGGCGCCCGCGACGCGCCCGATGGTACCGGTCAGCTCCGGAGTCGAGCCACCGCGCGTGACGACGGAGCAGGCCGTCAGCCGGCAGCAGTCGGCCGGACGGAGTCGTGGACCCGTCGGAGCTCGGGGCCGAACCACGAGACCGTGAACGCTGCGAACGCCTGCTGGTCGAAGTGCACTCCGTCCGGTCGGAGCACCGGATCCTCGATCCGGTCGGCCATGCCGCCGGCCAGGTCCAGGATCACGGCCCGGTCGGGTCGCGCCGCCACGACCTCGGCGAGGATCTGGTTGAGCCGGGCGGTTCGGGCCGGGTCGTACTGGCGGACCACGTACTCGTTGCGACCGTCGTCAGCCCACTGGCTGAAGGCCGGGGTGTTGACCACCACCACGAGCGCACCGGTCGACGAGAGCAGGTCGACCGCGTCGACGAACTCGGACCGGATGAAGTCGTCGACCGCCGGATCGCCGATCGCGCCCTCGGTGCCGTCGGGCAGGACCGAGTCGGGGAGCTCCCACACCGACGACATGAGCAGGGCCACGTCGATCCCACCGGGAGCCACCCGCTCCGCCCAGACGGTGCGCCAGTCCGGGCACCTGGCGGCCGGCTCGAGCGAGAGGTCCGACCGGGACGCCTCGAACCGACTCACGCCGCAGCCGAGTTCGACCTGCCCCGGGACGTACCGGGCCAGTCCCGACGGTTCGGCCTCGGTGAAGAACCCCATCCCGGCGGTCAGCGCCGTGGAGTCGCCGAAGATGGCCGTCCGCAACGGGGGCGGTGGCGGCACGGTGGTCGGTACCGGGTCGCCGCCCACCGGTGCATCCGGCGTCGGCTCCGGGGGCGACTCGGCGGCCGCCGAGGTGTCACCGAAGCGCTGGAAGTCGGCGAGCGCCTCCTCGAAGTCGATCGCGGTCGGACCCTCGGGCTCCGGCCACGGGACCAGCACGGCGCACAGCACCGCCACCGACGCCAGCACCCCGACGCCGACACCCCGACCCGCCCGGGGCCAGACACCACGGCGGACCGGCCCCTCGAGCACCCGGAACGAGATCGCCGCGAGGACGAACGTCACGGAGACGGCCAGGAGCGTGGCCCACACCCGGCCGAGCTCGGGCCAGGTCTGCCAGACCGTGAGGTAGATCGGCCAGTGGATCAGGTAGATCCCGTACGAGCGCACACCCACCCAGCGGAGCGCCCAGGTCCCGCACAGCGCCGCCAGTGGACCGGAGGGCATGGCGACGGCCGTGATGACGACGCACGACAGCAGCGCGTACAGGGCGAAGCCCCCGCGGTAGAGCCACCAGGTGTCCTGGGGCAGGGACCACCACCACCACACCTGGAGTCCGAACGCCGCCAGGCCGGCCAGCGGCAGACCGATCCGCCACCCCCGGCGGGCGACCAGCTGCACCCGCACGCGATCCGACGCGAGGACCACGGCGAGCAACCCGCCGAGGAGCAGTTCGGCGGCCCTCGTGTCGGTGCCGAAGTAGATCCGGTCGTCGGACATGGCGAAGACGAACGGCTCGAGGACGGAGCACGCCGTGAGCACGGCGAGTCCGGCGGCGAGGCGTCCCGGTCGACCTCGGCTCCACTTCCACAGGCCGACGATCAGCAGGGGGAACAGCAGGTAGAACTGCTCCTCGATGGCGAGGCTCCAGAAGTGCAGCACCGGCGAGGGCGACAGGAAGAGCTCGCCGTAGCTGTCCCCCGAGAAGATGTAGTGCCAGTTGGCCACCTGGAACAGCGACGCCAACAGGTCGCCCCGCATGCTCGCCCGCTGTGCGGCGGTCGCCACCAACGGGGTGAACAGCAGCGCCACCGCCGCGAGCAGCGCGAGCGACGCCGGCCACAACCGCCGGTAGCGGCGCGACCAGAAGCTCCGCAGGTCCACCCCACCCGACCGACGGTGCTCGTGGAGCAGGAGCGTGGTGATCAGGAACCCCGACAGCGTGAAGAACGTGGAGACCCCGAGGTAGCCACCGACCATGCGGTCGAAGCCGGCGTGGAACGCCAGGACGGCGATCACCGCCAGCGCCCGGAGCCCGTCGAGACCGGGCAGGTGACTGATCTGGGCGCGCGCCGGACCGATCAGACCGACGAAGTCCTTGGTGGCACGGTCGACGACGAGCATGGTTCGGACGCAGTCAGGTGGAGGACGGGAACGCACGCTGCGATGGACCCGTTGGGCCGCCGCCCGCTGCAGGAGTCTCCCACACCACCCCGGCTGAACCCGGTCACCGGGGAGTGGCTAGCGTGCCGGCATGGACAGCTCCGAGGGCCCGATCACCTACCGAGCAGAGGGCGACGTGGCCGTCGTCTCCTTCGACGACGGCAAGGTGAACGCCCTCACCCACGTCGCCCTCGGGCAGCTGGAGGAGGCGCTGGACCGGGCCGAGGCCGAGGCGGCGGCGCTGCTCGTCGTCGGCCGGGACGGCAAGTTCTCCGCGGGGTTCGACCTGTCGGTCATGACGGCCGGGCCGACCCAGGCCCGCGAGCTGCTCGAGCGGGGTGCCCGCCTGGGGCTGCGCCTCTTCGAGTACCCGCTCCCCGTCGTGCTCGGCGTCACCGGGCACGCCCTAGCGATGGGCGGGATCCTGCTGTGCTGCGCCGACGTACGGATCGCCGCAGCCGGGCCCTACAAGATCGGACTCAACGAGGTCCGCATCGGGATGCCCGTGCCGCGGTTCGCCGTCGAGCTCTGCCGGAGCCGCCTCACCCCACCGGCCTTCACCCAGGCGATGCACCTGGCGACGATCCACGACCCGGACTCGGCGCTCACCGCCGGGTTCGTCGACGAGGTCGTGCCGATGGCCGACGTCGCCGACCGGTCCCTCGAGGTCGCTGCGGAGCTCGCCGGAGCGCTGCACCGGACGCCGTTCCGCATCACCCGGGCCAACTGCAACGGCCGCACGGCCGAGCTGTTGCGCGCCTCGCTGGCCGAGGACCTCGCCGAGTTCAACGTCGAGGGGTGAGTCCCGTCCGGCTGTCGGTTCCGTCGACGACCGGACGGTGCGGACTCAGGATCCGGGCCGGCCCACGCAGGGCTCGAACCGGCAGGCGTTGAGGATCTCGCCCGGCGTGGCGAAGAACGCCTTCTTCTGCGCGATCACGGCCTCCTGACGACGGACGTCGCCGTGCGGATCGGCGCACGCCGGGTTCTGCGCGGCACCGGGGGCGCTGCAGGTCGCCACGTACTCCGGGCTCATCGTCGGCGTGATGTTGCCCTGAGGCGGCGGGAGGGTCCCGAAGTACCAGTAGTAGAGCGCCGACCCGGTGGCCGGGAACTTCCGGATCGGGTCGAGGTCGAAGAAGTTGCGCTCCTGGTTCCCACGCTGGTTCGCCTCGCCCCCGGCGTCACCGACCCGACCGGCACGGTCGGGGATGCCCAGGAGCGGCGCCACGTCCGCCGGCAGCTCGGGCGTGTAGACGGGGATGTCGAGCGTGCGGGCGATGTTGTCGGCCGTCACCGTGGCCACCTGGTGGTCGCCGAACGCCACCGTCATGAGCACGTCGTGCTTGGGGGTCAGGTCGTAGTTGCGCGACGTCAGGTGCTGGACGTAGCCACCGGTCTCACCCCGGTCCCAGAGCATCTGGATCAGCCCGAACCAGATCTGCTGGGCGATCGGCTCCGGGTACGCCTGCTCCATGAGGACGAAGTACTGGTCGAAGTCGACGCTCCGGTTGAGCAGGGTCGAGTAGTTCATGCCGCCCACGCCCAGCACCGCCTTGGTCCAGTCCTGGGCGACGGCCGTGGCCGCTCCACCGACGATGGCGCCCTGACTGTTGCCGTCGTAGAACGCCTGGTCGGTGTTCATGAGGTTGGCGCCGCCGGTCTGGAAGTTCGGGTCGGACCCGAGCCCGCCCTCGGCGAGCATCAGTCGGCCGAGGTAGAGGGTGTTGAGGATCCCCTGCTGCAGTCGGTCGGGAACCGAGGGGAACCCGTTGAGGTCGCCCAGCACCTCGGCGACGTTGCCCAGGTCCTCCGCCGACATGCCGATGGTGTTGGTCCCGCAGTAGACGGCGTTGAGCGCCGCAGCGGTCACCTGCGTGTTCTCGGAGAACACCTGACCGTTGGTGCCCAGCAGGCCGTGACCGAACACCACGGGGAGCGCCTCACCCTTCGCCACTGCCAGTTCCGGGATCACGCACGCGAACGACGCCGTGTAGGTGCCCACCGCCTGCGGCTGGCCGTTGAGCGGGTTGAACACCATGCGCGAGCCGGGTGCGCCGCCGCCGTCCAGGTAGAGCGGCACCTCGAAGGTCCCGCTGACCTTGCGGGCCACCCCGGGACGGAGGTCCTCGGTGGACACCTCGGTCACGGCGAACTTCGGCGAGCCGCCGTCGAGGCGGCCCATGGCGTCCTCACGCATGGACAGGAGGCGACCGGCGAGCGTGTCGGGTCCGGCGACGGTGAACTCCCACGCCAGGTACAGGTTGGACCGGTCCACCCCGGCCTCGGCCATGCGGGTGAACGTGAAGTTGTACTCCTCCTGTCGGAGGGCGATCCGCGGGTCCGAGACGATCTTGTTGTCCCGGAACGCCTGGAAGGTCATGGTCGCGGGCTTGGGCACGCCGTTCGTCCCGTAGATCCGCCGCAGTCCGACGGCGAACCGGTGGGTCTCGGTGAGCGAGAACGACGGACGCAGGATCAGGACCTGCTCCTCCGGGCTCGACGCGCGCTCGTCGAGCTCCGCCCAGTGCGGCACGAGCTGTCCGGTGTCGAGGTCGACGATCACCGTGGCGGACTCGGGTGTCGTCGAGAACTCGATGTCGTACTGCTTCGGCAGTCGGGTGGCCTCGGCGTCGAAGTTCGGGATGTAGACGAGGATCGGGGTGTTGGGGCTCCACCCGTCGTTGCGGTTCCACTCCGTCGGGTCGAAGGTCACGCCCTCGGTGTTCGGGAGCTGACCACCCGGGAGGGAGACGATCCGACCGGTGCCCGTCGACCGGTTCTGCTCGGTGTAGAAGTCCGACGGGAACGGCAGCAGGCACTGCTGGGTGGTGATGACGTCGCACCCCTCGGGCACCTGCGACAGCTCGAAGTCGAGCCGCTGCTGCTGCTCCGCCGTCAGGGGTGTCGGGTCCGGCGCCTCCAGGGCGGGCTCGACCGACGCCACCTCGGCCTCGGTCGGATTGCCCTTGGAGATGTCCCCGCTGAACTGGGGCTTCGGCGGATCAGCCTTGGCGCACGCTGCGGCGGCGAGCACCAGCACGCACGCGATCGCCAGGAGTCGAGAACGGTTGGTCACGGGTTCCCTCGTGAGTCGATGAGTCGGCCGACGGATGCGGCGCCGACCCTAGCCGTGGCACCCACGGGCTGGGTAACCACCGGGAGGACCGCCGTCGGGGCTCAGTCCCGTCGACGGGACCGGCGCCGGAGGAGGATCAGCACGATCAGGGTGAGCAGAGCCGCAGCACCCGTGGCGACGGCGACCGCCTGGTTGGCCGTCTGCTCGCTCGGCGCCGGAGCGACCGGCACCGACGAGGAGGACCCGGGCCGCACCGCTGGCCGGTCGCCGGTGCGATCCGACGAGCTCGTCGTCGCCGCGGGAGCAGCCGGAGCGGCCGACTCCGCCCGCCCGGGCGACGGTGCGTCCGTCGTGTCGTCGACGGGATCCCGGCGGTCCCTCCCACCGGTGGTCCTGGTGTCGGCCGAGGCGCCGGCGGACGAGGCGCCGTCGGACGAGGCGCCGTCGGTCGGGGCGCCGTCGGTCGGGGCGCCGTCGGTCGGGGTGACAGCAGCGGCCGGCGTCGACACCGCCGGGACCTCCCCCGTCAGGAGCGCCTCCACCGGTGCATCGTCGGTGAGCTCGCGTCTCGGTCGTTTGGGGTCGTAGGCCATCAGTGATCTCCTGCGGGACTCAGCTCGACGACGTCGGGCTCGGAGGACGGGGCTCCGTCGCCCCCGGTCGGCGACGCCGCGGGGGTCGCCGCAGCAGCGTCGGGGGCCACGGAGCGACTCAGTGCGTCGAACTCGAGCGCAGCGGCCGCGGCGCCGTCACGGGTGAGCGAGCCGACCGGGACGGACTGGGCTGCCGCCTCGGTGACCGCGGCGCGCAGCCGCACCGGCGGCTCGAGCACGAGCTCCGGGTAGGTCTCGCTCAGCTGACCGTGCCAGTAGGAGGCGTCTCGGGTGCGGGCGAGTCGACTGACCACGATGCCCACCACGCCGGGGCGTCCGTCCCGCCGCTCGGCGATGCGCCGCACGTTCCGGAGGATCTGCTGGACCCCGTCGAGGCTCCACGCCGACGGCTCGGCGACGATCAGCACGCTGTCGGAGGCGAACAGGGCGTTGACCGTGAGCAGTCCGAGCGACGGCGGGCAGTCGATGTAGACGTCGTCGTACTCGGCGGCCACACCGTCGAGCGCCGAGGCCAGTCGGTCCTGCGCACCGATCAGGTCCGTCGCCATCTGGTGCTCGCTCTGGGCGAGCCGGGCCGAGCTCGGCGCCACGTGCGGGATCGGACCGTCCCCCTCGGGCCAGCCGGCCGGTTCGACCACGGCACGGATGGAGCCGACGGCGTCGGTGTCGAGGGCGTCGGCGATGGTCGAGGCGGGGTTCCACACCCCCATGCCGGTCGTGGCGTTGGCCTGTGGGTCGAGATCGACCACCAGCACCGTGCGGCCGCGGGCGGCGGAGGCGGCGGCCAGGCCGAGCACGACCGTGGTCTTGCCGACACCACCCTTCTGGTTGACGACTGCGGTCACTGCCATCGCCACACGCTAGTCGGGCAGGGATTCCGACGGCGGCCCGGGCGAGGTCGTCCGGGGACCCGGGTCGCCGACCGGGCGGTCGGTGGACAGACTGGCGAGGTGCCCGAACTGCCCGAGGTCGAGACCATCCGGCGTCAGCTCCGACCGGGGCTCGTCGGTGCCTCGATCGTCGAGTGCGCTGCGTTCGACCACCCCAAGTTCACCCCGGGCCACCTGGCCGTCGGTCACCGGGTCGTCGATGTCGGCCGTCGCGGCAAGTACCTGCTCGTGGAGCTCGAGCCCGACGGTCCGCGATCGGACGCCCCGGACCCGAGCGAGCTCGTGGTCCACCTCGGCATGACCGGTCGGCTGCGGATCGAGGCCGACGCTGCGAGCCCCCTCGCTGCGACCGACGTCGCCCACCAGCGGGTCCGCTGGACCCTCGACGACGGCCGGGTGCTCGTGTTCTCCGACGTGCGTCGGTTCGGTCGCGTCGCCGTGGTCCCCCGAGGTGACCACCGTGGACTCGCCACCCTCGAGCAGATGGGGCCGGAGCCCTTCGACCCCGCCTTCGACCCCGTCACCCTGCGCGCCCGGGTCAACGGCAGCCGGCGTGCGCTCAAGACCCAGTTGCTCTCCCAGCGTGTGGTCGCAGGGCTCGGGAACATCTACGCCGACGAGGCGCTGTGGGAGTCGGCGGTGCACCCCTCGACCCGGCGCCTGACGGTGGACCAGGCGACCCGGCTCCACGCCTCCATCCGTTCGGTCCTCGCCGCAGGGATCGCTGCGGGGGGCACCACGCTGCGCGACTACCGGGACGCCCGGGGCGAACGGGGCGGGTTCCAGGTGGAGCTCCGCTGCTACGGCCGGGCCGGCGAACCGTGTGAGCGGTGCGGGGACGAGTTGGTCCGGACCGTCGTCGACGCCCGGTCCACCACCTTCTGCCGCACCTGCCAGCGTCGCTGAGCTCCCCCGATCCGTCCCGGGGGCGGGCCCGGGGGGGCGGCGGCACTCCCGGGATCGGAGGTCGGGGGCCGCCGGGGCCCGGGCGGCGAGACCCCTGTGGCTGCACGGGCCCGACCCCAGCACTTGCCACATGACGAACCGCGCGCGTACATTTCTGTTTCGTTACGAAACGCGCGCTGTTCGTCAACTCCTAGGGAACACCGTCATGGAACCGTCGCACGAGAGCACCCTCCACCGAGCCGGGCGCACGAGCCGACGCTCGCGCGCGACGACTCTCGCCGCGTCGGACCGCAACGGTTCGTCGCTGCGCCGGGCCGTGGCCGCCATCGCCGTGGCAGCGCTCGGACTGCTCGCCGTCTCCTCGCCCGCCCAGGGTCAGGACGGCGGTGGCTCCCTCGAGGACCTGCGAGCCAAGCGCAACCAGGTGCAGGCGCAGCAGGCATCCCAGGCCGCCGAGGTCGACGCGCTCCAGTCCTCGGCCGCCGAGGCGCAGTCGGCCCTCGCAGCACTCAACGCCCAGGTGAACGCCCAGCGGGACCGGGTCGAGGAGGCCGAGCGGGCCGTGGCGCAGGCCGAGAACGAGCAGGCGCAGGCCGAGGCCGCGCAGGCCGAGGCCCAGCGCGAGCTCGACCTCATCCACGACGACCTGCGTGACGTCGCCGTCGACGCGTACATCTCGGCGGGCGGCTCGACGAACAGTCGGGTGGTCCAGACAGCCGGAGCCGGCTCCGCCAACGAGGCCGTCCAGATGCGGGCGCTGCTCGAGGTCCGCGCCGGCGAGCGCCAGGACCTCATCGAGGACTACCGGACCGTGCAGGACGACCTCGAGTTCCAGCGGCTCGCCGCCATCGAGGCGGCCGAGCGGGCGCGGGAGCAGCGACAGGTGGTCGCCGAGCGCCTCGCCGAGCTCGGCGCCGCCCAGGACCAGCAGCAGGCCTACACCGACCAGGTGGAGGCCCGGGTCGAGGCCGCCCTCGCCGAGGCGCAGTCGCTCGCCGCCGTCGACGCCGAACTGGCCGCCACCATCACCGCCCGGGAGACCGAGCTGGCCCGGAGCATCGCCGCCCAGCGCGAGGCCGACGCGGCCCGGGAGCAGGCCCGGGCGGCCCAGGGGCTCGAGTCCCTCGGCTCCGGCAACGCCGCCTCCGGGTCGGGGGACACCAGCGGCGCCACTGCGCCCGCCGCCAGCGTCACGCCGCCGGCGGTGACGGGCAGCGGCGAGATCGTGGAGGTCGGCGGGATCCGCATCCACCAGAGCGTCGCGTCCAACCTGTCGGCGCTGCTCGGCGCCGCTGCGAGCGCCGGCGTGCCGCTCAGCGGCAGTGGGTACCGCGACTCGGCCCGTCAGATCGAGCTGCGCCGCCAGCACTGCGGCTCGAGCGCCTACGCGATCTACCAGGCGTCGCCGTCGTCGTGCAGCCCACCCACGGCCCGACCCGGCAGCTCCATGCACGAGCGCGGCCTCGCTGTGGACTTCCGGAACTGCAGCACCCGATCCACGGCCTGCTACCGCTGGCTCGCAGGCAACGCCTCCCGCTTCGGCTTCTTCAACCTGCCGTCGGAGCCGTGGCACTGGTCGACGACCGGCCGCTGACCGCTCGACACCGACCGGGCCGTCACCCCGGAGCGGGGGGTCCGTCGAGCAGGGTCAGGTCGGCGTAGACGATCTGGTCGCCCCCGAGCGCACGGGCGCGCTCCAGTCCCGCCCGCGCTGCGGCCACCAGCGCTGCGGGCTCCGAGCTGATCGACGAGTGGGTCAGTCCGTAGGAGCGCCGGCACGCCGGTGCCGAACCCGCCAGCTCGGCATCGAGGAGCTCGCTGCGCACCACCTCGATCAGCTCGACGGAACGCCCGAGGGTGAGTCCGGACCAGGCCACCGCGACGGTGGACTCGTCGAGCCGGGAACAGGCGAGCAACGTCGCCGTCCCGAGCGGATCCGGGTCGGCGACGAGCTCGACGCCCAGCGCCGCCACGGCCGACTCGGCGACCGGTCGCCCCCGGGTGGCCAGCAGGACGTCGTGGTCGTCGACGCCCGCCAGCACCAGGACGAAGGCCGTCCCGGCGGCCAGGACCGCAGCGACCTCCTCGTGGAACGCCGCCGGGTCCGACCAGCCGGTGGCGCCGTGCGGGTGTGCCGGGTCCGCTGCCACCGGAACCTCGACCACCCGATCCCCGAGCACCGGAGCCGGCGATCGGGGATCCGCGGGTTCCGGGACGCCACCTGGCGCCGGCACCGTCAGGTCGAGGACCACCGGCGAGTCCGGTGCCGCCGACGCCCCGCTCGACCCGTCGACCGGCTCCGGGGGTGACGGCGGCGGCTCCGTGACCGACTCCTGACCAGGATCGAGCGACTCGAGACGGGACCCGAGGTGCGCCGCGAGCCAGCTCACCTCGGCGACGACCTCCGGGCCCACCACCGCGGCGCCTCCGGGAACGGCAGGGCTCGCCTCGACCACGTGCAGGAACCCCACCCCCCGGCCTGCGGTGGCGACGGGCGCGCACGTCGCCGCCACCGGGGCACCCGGCCGGACGGCGAGCCACGGACAGGCGTCGAGCCCGGCCGAGTCGGCGCACACCACCACGGTCGCGTGTCGGACCGCCGGGCACGAGCCGACGTCGGGGACGGGGCAACGGTCGCCGCCCGACGCCGGGGACTGCCCGGGGGCCGGCGACCGGTCGACCGCGACCGGCGCCCCGTCGAGTCGAACCTCCGTCGTGGCCCGTGGAGCGACCGCGGCCACCGCCCGGGAGGCGAGCGTGGCCAGCTCCTCGGCGTCACGGATCCGAGCGGCGGCGTCGGCGACGGCGAGCCGCCGGACCGCACCGGCGGTGTCGACCGACGTGACGAGCCCCGGCCGGACGTCGCTCGGCGGCAGCGGGTCGGGCGACGTCCCGGACGCGGCGGACGGCGAGCCGTCCGCCGTCCGGGCGCGGGGCCAGAGGGTGACCACCAGGGCCACCGTCGAGAGCACCAGCGCCCCAGCGGCCAGCGCGACCAACACGACGGCGAGGGTACCCGGCGGACCGGGTCCACACCCGGGACGGCTCAGCTGGCGTCGCGCAGCGCGGGGAGCACGGTGCGGGCGACGCGCTCGCACTCCCCCAGGTGGGGGTAGCCCGAGAGGATGAAGCAGTCCACGCCCACCTCCCGGTACCTCCGAATGGTGTCGACGACCTGGTCCGGGTCGCCGACGATGGCGGCGCCGGCCCCGCTCCGGGCCCGACCGATCCCGGTCCACAGGTGGTCCTCGACGAACCCGTCCTCACCGGCGGCCTCGCGCAGCTCGACCTGACGGGCCACGCCGGCGGAACCCGTGTCGAGGGACCGCTGGCGGATCTGCTCACCGAGCGCCGGGTCCAGCCGGGAGACGAGCCGCTCGGCCGCGGCGCGGGCCTCGGACTCCGTGTCCCGCACGATCACGTGGCACCGGAACCCGAACCGGAGCTCCCGCCCCACCGCAGCGGCACGACGCCGCAGGTCCGCCACGACCTCCGCAGTCGCCGCGACGGTGTCGGGCCACGTCAGGTAGACGTCGGCGATCTGCGCTGCGGCGTCGCGGGCCGCCTCCGAGAGACCGCCGAAGTAGAAGGGTGGGCAGGTCCCGTCCGAGGTCCTGACCCGAGGCGGCTCCACCTCGAGGTCGTAGAACTCGCCGTGGTGCTCGACCGGTCGGCCCGACAGCAGCTCCCGGACGATGGTGGCCACCTCGACGGTCCGGCGGTAGCGGGGTGCGCTGTCGAGCGGCGCGCCGGGCAGGTCGGAGGAGATGATGTTGACGCAGAGCCGGCTCCGTTCCGGGTGACGTGTCGAGGGGCCCAGCATCCGGTCGATCGTCGCCAGTTGCCGGGCCAGCTGCGGGGGCCACATCTCGGCGCACCGCACGGCGAGCAGCAGATCGATGTCCCGCACCTGCGGGGCGATACCGGCAGCGAAGGCCACGCTGTCGATCCCCAGGGTGTAGCCCGACGGCAGCAGGATGTTGTCGAACCCGAGGCGATCCGCTGCCCGGGTGATCTCACCGCAGTGCTCGAAGCTCGACGCCAGATCGGGGTCGGGTACCCCCAGGAACTCGTAGTCGTCGTCGCAGAGCGCTGCGAACCACGCCACCTCGAGCGGTGGCCTCGTCCCGGTCGGTGGGTCGGTCACGGCAGCGGGACACCTCGCGACGCGGCGAGCACCCGGTACCACTCGGTCCGGTCGAGGCGCACCTGCGCCGCAGCGGCGAGCGAGACGATGCGGTCGACCCGCTGGGTCCCGACGATCGGCACCGCGCCGGCCGGGTGGGTCGACGTCCAGGCGAGCGCCACGGTCGCACGGTCCACACCGTGCACCGCTGCCAGGTCGTCGAGCACCTCGACCACGCGGGCGACCCGTTCGTCGCCCGGTGTCGCCGACACCAGCCGACCGCCGGCGAGGGGGGACCAGGCGAGCGGAGTCACCCCCGTCTCGGTGCACAGGTCGAGCGTGCCGTCGTCGAGTGGGTCCAGACAGAGCGCGCTCCACTCCGGCTGCGTCGTGACGAGCGCGTCCCCCAGGTGGGCCCGGAGCGATCGAGTGTGCGAGGGCGTGAAGTTGGACACTCCGACCAGTCGGGTCAGCCCCCGGTCCACCAGCGAGCGGAGCGTCCCGGCCAGCTCCTCGGGGTGGGTGAGGACGTCCGGTCGGTGCACCTGGTACAGATCGACGTGCTCCACGCCGAGACGACGGAGCGAGTCCTCGCAGGCGGTGGTCAGGTAGTCGCCGCTCTGGTCGTAGGGGACCCCCGGACGGATCCCGCCCTTGGTGGCCAGCACCATCCGGTCCCGGAGGTCGGGCGAGCCCGCCAGGACCCTGCCGAGGAGCACCTCGGCGTCGCCGAACCCCCCGGAGCCGTCGAAGCCGTAGATGTCGGCGGTGTCGACGAGCGTCATCCCGCAGTCGAGGGCCGTGCCGATCTTCGCCGTGGCGGCCTCCACCCCGGTCCCGGCGAAGCGCCAGCAGCCGTAGGCGATCGGTCCGACGGCGACGTCGCTGCTGCCGAGGCGCCGGGGGCCGGGGTCAGGGGTGTGCCGCACGGCGCCGACGGTACCGCCGCCCCGGCGGGCAGATGTACCCGATCCTTGGACACCGACGAGAGCGACCACCTACCATCTCCCCCACAGGCGGGGCGGAACCTCCGACAGGGGGTCCCCACGAGCGGGGTGGAGAGGTAGATGAACGTGTTCTCCCGGACGATTCGGAGCAACTCGGTGCGTGCCGTGGCGGCGGCTGCGCTGCTCGGTGCGGTGCTGGTGGTGGCGGCGCCGTCGTCGAGCGCCGCTCCGGTGACCAAGACCCTGGGCGCCACCTGCGTGGCCGCCGACGACCTGTCCAAGCCGCTGGTCAGCGTGCTCGACCCGTCGGGTCAGATCGCGCTGCCGATCAACGTCACCGTGGACGCCCCCACGACCCTCCAGCCCGAGCAGGCGGACGTGCCGATCAAGTACGGCTTCTCCGTGACGCTGGACGGCAACACCACTGCCGGGATCCCGGCGAGCATCTCCTCGGTCAACGTCAGCAACCTCAAGTTCGCCCTGGCGGTGAGCGGCCCGACCGAGACCAAGTCGCTCGTCAGCCCCGAACTGCCACCCCAGGACCTGCCGATCACGGCCGGTCAGCCGGCGACGGTCGCCTACGGACCCTTCGACGGTGCCTTCACCGGGATCGGCAAGGGTGGCGTCATCAAGGTGACGGTCGTGGAGACCTCGTTCACCATCAAGGTGGTCGTCGCAGGCGTGCAGACCGTCAACGTGAAGTGCTCCGTGCCGGGCACGGCCTTCACCTCGACGGTGAAGATCCCCGGCTCGCCCGACATCGCCCAGCCGATCGAGGTCAACGCCCAGCCCAACGAGAAGGTCACGGTCGACATCCTCGGCCAGTTCACCAAGGCCACCAAGGACGACGAGGGGGTGCTGCGTGAGGTCGACCCGTCCTCGTTCAAGGTGCTCGAGGGCCCCGGTGCGATCGTCGGCGGGAAGCTCGAGGTGACCTCCGGCGGACCGGGGACCACCACGTCGATCACGTGCGAGGTGTGCTCCGGATCGTTGCCCGGCCAGAACGAGGTCCAGATCATCGACGTGGACGCCACGAGCAACATCGTCAAGAAGGGCGTGGGATTCACCCTGAAGTTCGGTGCCTCCGAGTCGCCGGTCGTGTCGCTGATGCCGCCGGCGATCCCGTTCCCGGCCCTCCCGCCGGCGACCAACCCGCCGCAGGACCCGTCGCCGTGGGAGCTGCAGGCGAACCAGTTCATCTTCGCCCCGCACGAGATGCCCTCGGCCGGTGAGATCCAGGCCGCCCTCGAGCTCACCCCGGGCATCGGGCCGGGCAACGTCGTGGTCACCCGTGACGCCGCCAACGACCCGCCCGGCAAGGACCGCTACCGGGTCGAGTTCGTGGGAGCGCTCGCCGAGAAGGAGCTGACCGACGCCCAGAAGATCAAGGGCGGCACGTGGTTCTCGATCTTCCCGCAGGAGCTGAAGACCAAGGCGCTCGCGCTGGCCGGATCCCTCGGCGGCGAGGACGAGGGCGAGGGCGGCGGCGGTGGTGGACCCGCTCCCACCCCGGAGCAGATCCAGGCCCAGATCGACGCACTGCAGGTCGAGGTCGACGCTGCGCTCGGCGCCGGCAACATCTCGCTGGCCTTCGACAAGAAGCTCGAGCAGGTCAAGCTCGAGATCCAGAAGCCGGAGTTCGCCACGGCGGCCACCAAGCTGCTGAGCGACCTGTTCTCCTCGGCCCCCAGCACGAGCGTCGAGACCAGCGGCGAGACGCCCACCGGCATCTGCACCCAGGCCATCGTCGACGTGATCGTCGCCGGCGAGCCGCCCGAGGAGGTCCTGGGTGACAACACGGGCCCGCCGTCCGGTCTGGGTGGCTCCAGCAGCGCCGCCCTCGCCTTCACCGGCTGACACCCCGAGGGGCTCCACCCGACCAGGGGCGTCTCCCGGTAGCGTGGCCGGGTGACGAGCATCCACGAGTCTCCGGTGGTGGTGCGTCGCCACCGGAGGCCTCCCCGCCGGTCGCGGCGGCGTGTGGCCGTCCCGGTGGTGACC
Source organism: uncultured Actinomycetes bacterium (assembly GCA_903873135.1). Classification (GTDB taxonomy): domain Bacteria; phylum Actinomycetota; class Acidimicrobiia; order Acidimicrobiales; family Microtrichaceae; genus SXMI01. The sequence continues at coordinate 24,958 of CAIQNH010000104.1, read as the reverse complement.
GCGATCGCCGTCCTGGCGCTCGGGCTTGCCGGTTGGCGACTGCTCGACGGGAACGGCGACACCACGACGCTGGCCGACGTCGCCACCCCGTCCGGCGAGCGGAGCACGACGACCGAGACGACGGTTCCGACCACGACGACCGTCCCGGAGCCGTCCATCACCGTCGGAGCACTCGAGGCCAAGGGTCGGCCGGTCCCGGTCGTGTTCCGCATCGGGACGTTCGACCCGGTCGTGTTCATCACGGTCGACGACGGGGGCATCCAACGACCGGAGCTCGTCGACCACGTGCGCAGGACCGGCGTCCCCATCACCATGTTCCTCACCGAGCGCTACACGAGCGGCGACGGCGTCGACTACTTCCGCCAGCTGCAGGACCTCGGCGCGACCGTCCAGGCGCACTCGATCACGCACACCAGCCTCCGGGGCAAGCCGCTCGAGTTCCAGACGAAGGAGGTCTGCCAACCGGTCGACTCCTACGAACGGGACTACGGCGTCCGACCCCGGTACTTCCGACCGCCGTACGGGAACTACGACACCAACACGCTCCTCGCTGCGCAGAGCTGCGGGCTCAAGGCCGTGCTGTGGTGGTCCGCCACCTACAACGACGGCCAGCTGGAGCTGCAGGAGGGCCCGCTGCGAGCGGGCGAGATCATCCTGCTGCACTTCAACGACCACCTGTCCCAGGACCTCGAGACCCTCGTGGACCGCATCGAGGCGGCCGGCCTCCGACCGGCACTGCTCGACGACTACCTGGACGCAGCGCCCGTCAGCCCCTGAGGCGACCGCACCCGACACCGGGACGAACGGGTGTTCGCTTCGCTGTCACACCCACCCGTCAGAGTGGGGACATGGACCAGCACTCCCCCTCCCCCCTCCGTTCCCGCCGGGCCCACGCCGTCCCGGCCCCACCGGCGCTGCGGGCCCGGAGGTCCGCCGTGGCGGCCTGGGCGCTCGAGCACCACCACCCTGTCGACCGTGACGCGCTCGCCGTCGTCGTCGGCCTGACCTCCGCCACCGGGTCCACTGCAGCCAGCGCGGGCGAACCGGCCTGGACGGCCGACCGTGTGGACGACCTGCTCTGGTCCGGCGTGACGGAGTGGTGCCGGAGCCGCGGTGTCCGGTTCCCCGCACCGGACCGGGTGCTGTCCACCCTCACGACCTACCTCGCCTGGCTCCGCGCCCACGACGCACTGGCGCCCGGATCGGCCAGCCACGCCCACCTCCGCCGAGCCGTCGCCGCGCACCGTCGGGAGCGAGGCGCGGGGACGACTCCGGTCCCTCACGGCCGGCTCGCCTCCCCGGCGACGCACCAGGCCCAGCCGGCCTCGTCGTCGAGTCCGCCCCGGCGGCTCGCGTCGGTCACGCCGATCGCCTGAGGCTCCACCTCGGGCTGGACCACCGATCACCCGCATCCGGTGCCGGCGCGCCTCGATCCCGGCGGGCCTGCAGCGGATTCAGCGGCGCACGTCGAAGAACCGCAGGACGGCGTCGAGCCCGTCGAGCGGTGCGTTCGGCCAGCGGTGCTGGTTGCCCGGGTGCGTGAGCAGCTCCACCCGTGCTCCTTCGCCACACCCGGACCACACCTGCCGCACCACTCCCGGCGTCTCCTCCACCCGCTCCGGAGCACCGGCGCAACCCGAGGCCCGCGCCCACTCGGCGACCGAGTCGGGGACCCGGGGAAAGGGAGCGCTGCTCAGGATCTGGCTGAGCGTCGGCCGGCCGTCGTAGGGGACGACCGGGTCGGGGTCACCGTGCACGTGCAGCAGGCTCACCGGTTCCTCCGGGGTGCAGTCAGCCAGGTTGGAGCCGGCCATCGGCGCCACCGCTGCGTAGACACCGGGACGGGCGCACGCCACGGCGTAGGACATGACCCCACCGTTGGAGAACCCGGTCAGGTACCTCCGGCCGGGATCCACGTCGGCCCGCGTGTCGACCTGCCGGACGACCTCGTCGAGGTAACCCAGGTCGTCGCTCCCGAGTGCCGATGCAGGCGGGCAGCACGGACCGGCGTTCCAGGAGTCGAACACCCCCTGCGGGAAGACCGCCACGAACCGGTCGCGGGCCACCGCACCACGCCAGTCCGCCGCCCGGGACATGGTGTCGCTGTCGACCGTCAACCCGTGGAGCACCACCACCACGGGGAGCTGCTCCCCCGGAGCCACGTCGGCCGGGGAGAGCACGGTGAACGGGCGCTGGACGATCCCGTCGGGCACGCTCCCGGTCTGGGTCCTGACCCCAGCCTCCACCCGACCCGGTCCGAAGTCGACCTGACCGGCCCCACCGGCGGGGCGGGTCGTCGGCGCGGTGGAGCTCGGAGCGACGGTGGACGGGACCGGCGCCGGGTCGAGCTCGGCGGTGGCCGACCCGTCCGGACCGCCTCGAGCACGGAGCACCACCACCGCGGCCACCAGGACGAGCGCAGCGACGAACCCCGCGGCCGCTGCGATCAGCACTCCTCGGTCGGGACCCCGAGCCACGTCACCTCCGGTCGTCGAGCACCGAGGGAGCACCCTAGGGCCCACCACCCGGGCCGCCCCGTCAGCCCGGTCAGGGCTCCACCGGCTCCTGACGGGTCGTCAGGTTCGGGGTACGTTGGACCCGTGACGACCACCGCCGACCCCAGCGTGGCCGCCGGCTCGCCGGCCGGTGCGGACTGGCCCGACGAGGCCGGGTTCCGCGCCTCGGTGCGCTCGTGGATGGACGAACATCTCCGCGGCGAGTTCGCCCACCTGGCCCACCGGGGTGGCCCGGGCGACGAGCACGCGTTCGTCGAGGACCGGATGGCGTGGGAGCGTGAGCTCGCCTCGGGCGGCTGGACGTGCGTCGGCTGGCCCGTCGAGCACGGCGGTCGCGGCCTGCCCCTGCACCTCGAGGTGGCGTTCCACGAGGAGTACGCACGGGCCGGCGGCCCGGGCCGGGCCGGGCTGGTCGGCGAGGGATTGCTCGGCCCCACCCTGATCCACTTCGCCGCACCCGAGGTCCAGCAACGGTTCCTGCCCGGCATCGCCGCGGGGACCGAGTTCTGGTGCCAGGGCTACTCGGAGCCGAACGCCGGATCGGACCTGGCGAACGTCGCCACGCGGGCCCGTCTCGAGGGCGACGAGTGGGTGATCGACGGCCAGAAGGTGTGGACGTCGCTCGCCCAGTGGTCGGACTGGTGCTTCGTCGTGGCCCGAACCGAACCCGGCAGCGAACGGCACCGCGGCCTCAGCTACCTGCTCGTCCCCATGGACCAGCCCGGCGTCGAGATCCGGCCGATCCGCCAGATCACGGGGACGGCCGAGTTCAACGAGGTCTTCTTCGACGGCGCACGGACCAGCGCGGAGTTGGTCGTCGGCGCTCCGGGCGACGGTTGGAAGGTCGCCATGGGCACGCTCGCGTTCGAGCGTGGCGTGCTCACACTGGGCCAGCAGATGGCCTTCGAGCGGGAGCTCGCCCACACGATCGAGGCGAGCCGCCGCAACGGCTCGAGCCGGGACCCCGTGGTCCGACAGCGGCTCGCCGACCTGTGGTCCCGGGTCAACATCATGCGGTGGAACGCCGTGCGGTCGCTGCGAGTGGACGAGCAGGTCGAGCTCCCCCGTGAGGCGATGATCAACAAGCTCTCCTGGGCGAACCTGCACCAGGACATGGGCGAGGCAGCCGTCGACGTGCTCGGTGCGGACGCCATGCTCACCCGGTACTCCGCCGCCGACGAGGGTGACGCCGGCGAGCTGGAGATGAGCGTCGACCACAAGCTCTTCTTCTTCAGCCGTGCCGACACCATCTACGGGGGCAGCGACGAGATCCAGCGCAACCTGATCGGCGAGCGGGCGCTGGGCCTGCCCAAGGAGCCCCGATGACCGACGCCCCGTCCGTACCCGCCGAACCACCGGGGCGCGGACTCCTCGAGGGACTCGGCGTGGTCGTCACGGCGGCCGCCGGCACCGGCATCGGCGGCGCGCTGGCCCGACGGTGCCTGCTCGAGGGCGCTCGGCTCGTCATCTCCGACGCCCACGAGCGTCGGCTCGGCGAGACCGCCGACGCGCTCGCGGACGAGTTCGGTCACCGCCCGATCGCGCTCCACTGCGACGTGACCGACGACGACAGCGTCCGCGCCCTGGTCGCCACGTCCGAGGTCGAGCTCGGCGGCATCGACGTCTGGATGAACAACGCCGGTCTCGGCGGCAACGGCCTCGTCACCGAACTCACCGACGAGGAGTGGGACCGGGTGATCGACGTGACGCTCGGCGGGACCTTCAAGTGTCTCCGAGCCGTGCTCCCGGGCATGTACGAACGGGGACGCGGGGCCGTGGTCAACAACGCCTCGGTGCTCGGCTGGCGCGCCCAGGAACGCCAGTCGCACTACGCGGCGGCCAAGGCCGGCGTGATGGCCCCTGACCCGCAGCGCAGCCGTCGAGGCCGCGCCCCACGGGGTCCGCGTCAACGCAGTCGCCCCGAGCCTCGCCATGCACGCCAATCTGGCGAAGGTGACACCACCGGGTCTCCTCGAGGAACTCGTGGCCCGAGAGGCCTTCGGGCGGGCAGCCGAACCGTGGGAGGTCGCCAACGTGATGGTGTTCCTGGGGTCGGACCTGTCGAGCTACCTGACCGGCGAGGTGGTCTCGGTCTCCTCGCAGCACCCCTGACCGGACACCCGACCGGAGGAGCCGTCCCGTGACCACCGTCGTCGACACCCCCGCAGGACTGCTCGAGCTGGTCGGCGCCGACCTGGGCGCCACCGACTGGGTCGAGGTCACCCAGGAGCGCATCGATCAGTTCGCCGACGCGACCGGCGACCACAGTCCTGACAGCGCCGGAGGCACGTCGAGGGGTGGCGTGGGCGGGGGGATCCACGTCGACGTCGAGCGCACCCGCGCCGAGTCACCGTCCGGCGGGCCGATCGCCCACGGCTACCTGACGCTGTCGCTGGTCAACCTGTTCCTCCCCGAGCTGCTCGAGGTGCGCGGTGCCTCGCTCGGGGTCAACGTGGGGCTGGGTCAGGTCCGATTCCCGTCACCGGTCCCCTCCGGCGCCCGGGTACGGGGCGTGGGCCACGTGGTCGAGGCCAGCGAGGCCAAGGGTGGGGTCCAGGTCGTGGTGCGCCTCAGCGTCGAGGTCGAGGGTCCCGACGGCGAGCCCCTCCCCGAGCCGGCGTGCGTGGCCGAGACCATCAGTCGCTTCCTCCCCTGAGCGGGGCGGGCCGAACCGAACTGCGGTTGGCCCCGCCCGACGGTCCGTCGGTAGCCTCGCTCGTCCAGCCGGTCTGCGGGACCCGTGCTCACGGCGAGCGCTCCACGTCCTGACCGACCACGACCTGAGCGAACAGGGGAACACCATGACCGAAGCCGTGATCGTCGCCACCGCCCGGACGCCCATCGGGCGGATGGGCAAGGGCTCGCTCAAGGACCTGCGGCCGGACGACCTGTCGGCCGCGATCATCACGGCGGTGCTGGACAAGGTCCCTGCGCTGGACCGGACCGAGATCGAGGACGTCCTGTGGGGCTGCGGGCAGCCGGGAGGTGAGTCGGGGCACAACATCGCCCGGGTCGCGGCAGTGCTCGCCGGCCTCGACGACGTCCCCGGGGCGACGGTCAACCGCTACTGCTCGTCGTCGCTCATGACGATCCGCATGGCCGCCCACGCCATCGTGGCCGGCGACGGCGACGTGTTCCTGGCCGGCGGCGTCGAGACCTCCAGCCGGTTCCCCTTCGGCATGGCCGACGGCCCGAAGAACCCGATCTTCGCCGACGCCGAGGCCCGCAGCGCCGAGCGCGCCGCCGGTGGCGCACCCGTCTGGAGCGCCGGCGAGGGCCTCCCGGACATGTACCTGGCCATGGGCCAGACCGCCGAGAACGTGGCGCAGCTCGAGGACGTCTCCCGTCAGGACCAGGACGAGTTCGCCGTCCGCAGCCAGAACCTCGCCGAGGAGAACCTGGCGAACGGCTACTGGGAGGCCGAGATCACGCCGGTGGAGACCCCCGACGGCACGGTCACCCAGGACGACGGCATCCGGCCCGGGACGACCTACGAGAAGATCAGCCAGCTCGCCCCCGTGTTCCGCCCCGACGGCACGATCACGGCCGGCAACGCCTGCCCCCTGAACGACGGCGCCGCTGCTGTCGTGGTGATGAGCGACACCAAGGCCGCTGCGCTGGGGCTGACCCCGCTGGCCCGGATCGTCGCCTCGGCTGCCACGGGCCTCAACCCGGAGATCATGGGCCTGGGCCCGGTCGAGGCCGTGACGAAGGCGCTGGGACGCGCCGGGATGACCGTCGACGACATCGACCTGTTCGAGATCAACGAGGCCTTCGCCGCCCAGGTGCTCCCGTCGCAGCGTCAGCTCGGGATCCCCATGGAGAAGCTCAACACCCGGGGCGGCTCGATCGCCCTGGGTCACCCGTTCGGCATGACCGGCGCTCGCATCATGACCACCCTGATCCACAACCTGCAGGAGTCCGACGGCACGTTCGGCGTCGAGACGATGTGCGTGGGCGGCGGCCAGGGCATGGCCATGGTGATCGAGCGCCTGAGCTGAGGTCCGCTCAGCCGGCCCCGTAGACCGGGGTCGGCGCCTCGGCCTCCGCCAGGAGGTCCGCCACGACGGCACCCACCTCTGCCGGGTCCCACCGCGCACCCTTGTCGACCCGCGGGCCGTGACGGAACCCCTCGGCGACGCCGATGATCCCGCCCTCGACCTCGAACACCCGACCGGTCACGTCGGCCGAGTCGTCGGAACCGAGCCAGACGACGAGCGGCGAGACGTTGGCCGGGTCCATGGCGTCGAAGGAACCGTCGTCGACCTCGGCCATCATCTCGGCGAAGGCCTCCTCGGTCATGCGGGTGCGGGCCGCAGGAGCGATGGCGTTGGCGGTCGCACCGATGCGGCCCAGCTCCGCAGCCTGGACGAGGGTCAGGCTGGCGATCGCTCCCTTGGCTGCGGAGTAGGCGGCCTGGGCGACCGACCCCATGAGGCCCGCACCGGAGGACGTGTTCACGATCCGGCCGGCCACCGGGGTGCCGGCCTTGGACTGCGCCCGCCAGTACGACGCGGCGTGACGGGCCGGGGCAGCGTGGCCGAGGACGTGCACCCGCAGGACGGCCTCCCACTCGGACTGCTCGGAGTTCACGAACATGCGGTCTCGGACGATCCCGGCGTTGTTGACCACGGTGTCGAGCCGGCCGAAGGTCGCCACCGCCAGCTCGACCATCTCCCCGGCGGCCTCCCAGTCGGCGACGTCGTGGGTGGACACGACCGCCGCCCCGCCCGCAGCGGTGATCTCGTCGACCACCTGCTGCGCCGGCGTGTCGGAGGGGTCCGAACCGTCCTGGGCGACACCGAGGTCGTTGACGACCACCGAGGCTCCCTGACGGGCGAACTCCAGGGCGTGCGCCCGACCGATCCCTCGGCCCGCTCCCGTCACGATCACGACCCGGTCGTCACAGATTCCCACCGTCCACCACCCTCCGTCGTCCTCTGACCACTCGAGGTGACCTGAGCCCACCTCGGGCCGCACCGTACCTGACGCACCGTCAGATGGCAGACCCGGAGCGGGATCCAGACCGCAGGAGCCGTCGTGAACACGCTGTGAACTCCGTCTCGATGTGCCGGGTTGCCCACCGTGCAGGGTGTACGTTGCTCCCGGCGGGTGAGTGATCCCTCGGGTTCGCTCAGGTGGACCCCGAGCGGCGAAGCGTTCGGAATGCACCGCACGAACTCACAGTTGTCACACCCACTCCGCACCCAAGGATCCACCCCATGCCCCTCCCCCTCCTGATCATCGCCCTCCTCAGCGTGGCCTTCTTCTGCGGCATCGCCGTGGGGTACCGCATGGGCATCGCCGACGGCCGCCAGCTCGGCCGGTACCAGCGTCGTCAGTCCTGGGTGGACGACCTCGAGTCGGCGCTCGCCGAGACCGGCGAACCGGTCGTCCGCTCGGACTGAGCCGACCAGCGTCGGGTGGACCGTCCGGCGCACCCGCACCTGCGAACCGACCGGTAGGGTCGCCGCGTGAGGTTCGGAGTCACCATGTTCGCCACCGACCGGTCGGTGGACGTGAGCGACCTGGCCGTGGAGGTCGAGGCCCGGGGACTCGACTCGCTCTGGATCCCCGAGCACACCCACATCCCGATCTCCCGCCGCACACCGCCACCGACCGGCGACGACGAGCTCCCCGAGGAGTACCGCAGGACGGTCGACCCGCTCGTGGCCCTGGCCGCCGCTGCCGCTCGAACCGAGCGGATCCACCTGGGCACCGGCGTCCTGCTCGTCGCCCAGCGCGACCCGATCGTCACCGCCAAGGCGGTGGCGACGCTGCAGAACCTCTCCGGTGGTCGCTTCGAGCTGGGCGTCGGGTTCGGTTGGAACGCCGACGAGATGGAGGACCACGGCGTCGACTACCCGTCACGTCGGGCCCGAGCCCGGGAGCACGTGCTGTGCATGCAGGCGCTCTGGCGTGACGAGGTGGCGTCGTTCGAGGGCGACTGGGTGCAGCTCCCGCCCACCTGGTCCTGGCCCAAGCCCGACACTCCGGTGCCGGTGCTGATCGGCGGTGGGTTCGGGCCGAAGCTCGTGTCGCACCTCGTGTCGTACGCCGACGGCTGGATCCCGATCGGCGGGTCCGGACTCGCCGAGGACATCCCCCGCTACCTCCGGGCCGTCGAGGACGCCGGACGGGATCCCGCCACCGCCCGGATCGTCCCGTTCGGCACGCTCCCGGACCGGGCGAAGCTCGAGCACTTCGCTGCGATCGGCGTGACCGAGTGCGTGTTCCGACTCCCCACCGGGTCCGCCGACGAGGTGCTCCCGGTGCTCGACGACCAGGCGGCGCTCGCCGCCACGATGCGAGGCTGACACCGTGGTGACCGAGGACGAACTGCGAACCGTCTACGAACGACACCGCCGACTGCACGAGGCCGGCGACTGGGTCGGACTGGCCGACCTCTTCACCGAGGACGCCCGCTACCTCGACTCCGTCTACGGCTGGTCCGAGGGGCTCCCTGCCATCCGGACGTTCCTCCACGAGTCGATGCGCGGGCTCGACGGCTGGTCCTTCCCGATCCACGCCGTGGCCTACGACGTCGGGACCGGCCGGATCCTCAACCACTGGTCGAACCGGCTGCCGGGAACCCGCCCCGACGGCTCGTACTACGAGGTCCCCGGTGCATCGGTGCTGACCTACGCGGGTGACGGCCTGCTGAGCTGCCAGATGGACCTGTTCGACACCCGCTGGATGCGCCGGGAGATCGACCAGTGGATCGCCGACCACGACGGGGAGCTGCCGTACCCCGCACCGGGCTGAGCGCCGGTGGCGCTGCTCGGTCGACGGCCCGACCGGACGGTCGACGCGGCGGAGGGGACCACGTCCTAACGTCTCGGGGTACCGGACCGGGCCGCACCTGCGCGGCCTCCACGACCCAGGAGCGTGCCGACGTGATGGACAACCCGCAGCGGCAGAATCCGAGCGACGAGGAGCAGGCGGGGTTCCGGCCCACTCCCAAGCAGATCGGCGTGCTGGTGCTCGCCGTCCTCCTCGTGGTGTTCATCGTGGCGAACGCCGACCCGACCGCCATCAACTTCGTCGTGACGAGCGTCGAGATGCCCCTGTGGATCGTGCTCGCCGGGACGGCGCTCGTCGGGTTCCTCGTCGGGCTGACCGTCGGCGTCCGACGCACCAAGCGTCGGTACCGCGACTCCTGACGATCAGGCCCGGGTGGTCTGCGACCAGGGCAGGTCCCGGTCGGCACTCGGTTCCCTCGGCAGCCCCAGCACCTGCTCGCCCAGGTTGTTGCGGTGGACCTCGTCGGTGCCACCGCCGATGCGCGACGCGAACTGGTTGAGGAACTGGTACTGCCAGAAACCGCTGCCCTCGGCGTCGTCCCAGAGCAGCCCCTCGGCTCCCTCCACGTCCACGGCGAGCTCCACCTTGCGACGGAACGACCGGGTGAAGAAGTTCTTGAGCAGCGAGCCGTGCAGCGCCAGGTCGTGGCGGCCCTGCATCACCGCCGTCTGGGAGCGCCAGCCCATCCAGCGCAGGACCAGCTCGTCGGTGTAGACACCGGCGAGCCGCTGACGCACCACGGGGTCGTCGGTCAGCCCCCGGCGTCGCGCCAGGTCGAGCACGGCGGTGAAGGGTGTGGCCTGACCCGCTCCCGAGATCATCGAGCTCTCGCTCCGGAGCGTGGTGCGCGCCACGCGCCACCCGTCGCCGACCTCGCCCACCACGTTCGCCGCCGGGATCCGGACCTCCGTCAGGAACACCTCGTTGAAGTGGGCCACGCCCTGCGCCTGGACGAGGGGACGGACCTCGACCCCCTCGCTCGACATGTCGAGGATGAAGAAGGTGAGCCCCTCGTGCTTCGGGACCTCCGGATCCGTCCGGGCCACGAGGATCCCGAAGTCCGCGTACTGCGCGTTCGACGTCCACACCTTCTGACCGTCGACCACCCACTCGTCACCGCCGTCGGCACCCGTGCCCTCGGACAGCACCGCCCGGGTCGACAACGACGCCAGGTCGGAGCCGGCACCCGGCTCCGAGAAGAGCTGGCACCACCACTCCGCGCCCGACAGCAACGGACCGAGGTGGCGAGCCTGCTGCTCGGGACTCCCGTGACGCATGAGCGTCGGACCGACGAGCGCCTGGGCGGCGGTGATGAACCCGGCGGTGGCGTCGTAGCGGGCGAGCTCCTGGTTGAACACCACCTGCTGCGCCGGGGTGCCGCCGCGGCCCCCGAAGGCCGTCGGCCACGTGATGCCCGCCCAACCCTCGCGGTGCAGGAGCTGCTGCCACTCCCGGCAGCGACGTCGGTAGTCGGTGGCGACCTCCTCGTCGGTGGAGGCCCCGTGCCGGGACCAGTCGCTGTCGTCGCCCCGTCGCAGCTCGGCGTGCTCGTCCAGGAAGGCCCGGACCTCGGCGCGGAACGCAGCGAGCTCCGGGGTGTCGTCGAAGTCCACGGCCGGATCGTACGTCCCCCGACTGGAACGCGTTCCAGTCGGCCCGGGGGATCAGCCCGGTCCGACGACCAGCTCGACGAGGACGGCCCCGACGCTGTGGAGCCGGTCGAGGATCTCCGTGGACGGGTCGGCCACGTCGCCGAGTCCCTCCGTGAGGCGCTGCACCAGCCAGCGTCGGACGACGAGCGCCCCCCGGGCACCCTCGGGACGGAGACCCAGCAGATCCACGACGTGTCCGGCCACCAGCTCGGGCACCACCGCGTCCGGGTCGACCTCGGGCACGGAACCAGCGACCGGGAGCACCAGGGCGTCGCCGCCGTCGATCCACACCCTGAGCAGGCCGGGCACCAGTTGGGACAGGTCGGGCAGGTCCCCGCGGAGCACCACGGCGAACTCTCCGCTCGCCACCGCCGCCGCCGCAGCGAGCGCCGTCGGACCACCCGAGGAGGTCGCCACGATGCGGTGACGGACACCCAGCTCCTCGAACCGGGCACCCAGCTCCTGACCCCAGGTCCCGGCTGACTCCCCCGCCGCCACCACGTCGAGACGGAACACGCCCGCGAGCGTCCCGGCGAGGCTCGCCACGGTGGCCGCGGTCGAGCTGTCGGGGTCGGCCACGAGCAGGGTCAGTCCGGTGACGATCTCCTGACGCCGATCGGGTTCGGCGAGCGAGGTCGGATCGAGGAACCATCCGGCGAGCTGGTCGCTCGCCTCCGTGTTCGGGTCGTCCTCGCTCAACGTGCCGTCCTCGGTCGGACCGGGCGCCACCGGAGCGAGCCGGAGCACGGTCCGCCGGCCCCGGAGGTGGGCGAGCCGGCCGGACCGCCGGACGGCGGGATCCGGCACGGCTGCTGCCCGGGTGTTCCCGACCAACTCATCGGCAGGACCCGGCGACACTCAAGGAAAACGCGGAGGTTCCTCGCTCCGCTCGGACGGCGAACGTTCGGTCATAGCCGCTCGATGATCGTGACGTTCGCTCCCTCACTGGTCCTCGCTCCGCTCGGACGGCGAACGTTCGGTCAGAGCCGCTCGATGATCGTGACGTTCGCCTGGCCCCCGCCCTCGCACATGGTCTGGAGGCCGTAGCGGCCGCCTGTGCGCTCGAGCTCGGAGAGCAGCGTCGTCATGAGGCGGACGCCCGTCGCCCCCAGGGGGTGGCCGAGCGCGATCGCCCCACCGTTGACGTTGACCCGGTCCAGGTCGGCGTCGAGCTCCTTGGCCCACGCCAGCACGACCGGGGCGAACGCCTCGTTGATCTCGACCAGGTCGATCTCGTCCAGCGACATGCCGGCACGCTCGAGCGCCCGACGGGTGGCCGGGATGGGAGCCGACAGCATGAACACCGGGTCGTCGGCCAGGACCGACAGGTGGTGGATCCGGGCCCGCGGCGTCAGTCCGTGGTCGGCGACCGCACGCTCCGAGGCGACCAGCATGGCTGCCGATGCGTCGGAGATCTGCGAGGCGACGGCAGCGGTGATCCGGCCGTCCGGCCGCAGCGTCGGGAGCGATGCGATCTTCTCCGGGTTCGGCTCGCGGGGGCCCTCGTCGACCGACAGGCCGGCGAGCTCCACGATCTCGCCCTCGAAGCGTCCCTCTGCCGTGGCCGTGATGGCGCGACGGTGGGACTCCATCGCGAACTCCTCCATGTCCTCCCGCGTGACGTCCCAGCGTTCGGCGATCAGGTCCGCTCCTCGGAACTGGCTGATCTCCTGGTCGCCGTAGCGCTCCACCCAGCCGGTGGATCCGGAGAACGGATCCGGGTCACCGAACTGCTCGGCCACGAGCATCGCCGAGCTGATCGGGATCCTCGACATGTTCTGCACGCCGGCAGCGACGACGAGGTCCTGCGTCCCCGACATCACTCCCTGGGCGGCGAAGTGGACCGCCTGCTGCGAGGAGCCGCACTGCCGGTCCACCGTGGTGCCGGGCACGTGCTCGGGCAGCCCTGCGGCGAGCCACGCCGTCCGGGCGATGTCACCCGCCTGCGAACCGATCGTGTCGAGGCACCCCATGACCACGTCGTCGATCGCGCCCGGGTCCACCCCGGTCCGCTCGACCAGCGCCCGCAGCGTGTGTGCGCCGAGGTCCGCCGGGTGGATCTGCGAGAGCGACCCGCCGCGCTTGCCGACCGGCGTGCGGACGGCGTCGATGATGTAGGCCTCGGCCATGACTCCTCCGGAGGTGTGGTGCCGCCGTCACCGGCGACGGTTCGAGGAGCACACGCTACGGGCGGGGAGGCCCCGTCGTCGCATCCGGGCCGACCCCCGACCGAACGGAATCCTCCGGGCGCGCCGCCGCCAGGTCGGGCACAATCTCGCCGTGACGTCCTGGCGATCCGAGCAGTTCGACCTCCTCCCGCCGTCGGTGCTCGAGCGGTGGGCCCGGTTCGGCGGACCGAACGAGCAGTGGTTCCCCAATCTGGTGGGGATCGAGGTCGACGAGCTCCGCCGTGACTACGCCCGCATGCGCCTGCCGTGGCGAGCCGAGCTGAACCAGCCGACCGGCCTGATGCACGGCGGGGCCATCGCCACGCTGGTCGACTCGACGGTCGTGCCCGCCATCGGTACGGCGTACCACGACCGTCGCATCTACTCGACGATCGAGATGTCGGTCCGCTACCTCCAGCCCGTCCGCTCCGAGGACCTCGTCGCCGAGGGCTGGGTGGTCCGCAGGGGCACCCGGGTGGTGTTCTGCGAGGTCGAGGTCCGGACCGCCTCGGCGGTGCTCGTGGCCACTGGCGACCTGATCCACGTCGTCGGATCGCCGCCCGACGAGGGCTGAGGCCGCACCGGATGGCGAACGACCTCCGGACGACCCGCGGCGGGTGAACCCGGGATGAACGCCTCCTTGCGCTCCAGTGGACGACGGGCGACCATGTGTGCCGACGACGGAGGTGCCGGTGCGGAGTCGCCAGTTTGTTCGGTGGACGTCAGGGGCGGTGGTCGCTTCGCTGGTCGCGCTGGTCGTGGCCTGCGTCCCCCCACCACCTGAGGAGGCCGCCGCGCCGGTCGGCGACGACCTGGTCCGTCTCAACGAGGTCCAGTTCCTCGGGACGCACAACTCCTACATCCTGGGTCCGTCCCTCGGCCTGATCAACGCGCTCACGGTCGGCGCCGGGATCTTCCCGGAGCTCGAGGGCTCCGACCTGGATCCAGCACAGCTGAACTACTCGCACCGTCCGCTGCCCGACCAGCTCGCCTCCGGCCTCCGGACCTTCGAGCTCGACCTGTTCGCCGACCCGACCGGTGGACGGTTCAGCCGTCCGCTCGCCGCCCAGCTCCTGAACGAGCCCTACCCCACGGGCGTGGACCAGCCCGGAACCAAGGTCCTGCACATCCAGGAGATCAACTACATCTCGACCTGCCCCACCCTGGTGCGGTGCCTGACCCAGCTCCGTGCGTTCTCGGACGCCAACCCGGACCACCTGCCGATCGTGATCAACCTGGAGCTCAAGGAGGACACCCTTCCGAGCCCGTTCGACGTGACGCCGATCCAGCCGTTCGACGCCGCACAGTTGACGATCCTCGAGGACGAGATCCGATCGGTCATCGGGGATCGGCTCGTCACCCCCGACGAGGTGCGGGGTACGGCGCCCGACCTGGCCACTGCGGTGACCACCTCCGGCTGGCCGAGCGTGGCCGACACCCGCGGTCGGTTCCTGCTCTTCCTCGACAACGACGGCGCCGTCCAGGACCGTTACCTGGACCTGCACCCCAACCTGCAGGACGCGCTGATCTTCACGAGCGGCGGCCAGGGCGAGCCCCACGGCGCCCTGTTGAAGCTCAACGATCCCGGCGACGGGAGCCAGATCCGATCGCTCGTCGAGCAGGGCTACATGGTCCGGACCCGAGCCGACGCCGACGTGGTCACCCCGAGTCCGGCGCAGCGAGCGGCCGCGCTGGCGTCGGGTGCCCAGATCGTCCACACGGACTTCCCCCGGGGTGAGGCCAAACTGGGCAGCGGCTACGTCGTGGAGTTCCCGACGCGGGCGCAGGCCCGGTGCAACCCGGTGCTCGCCAGCGGGTCGGCCTGCCAACCGGCGGCGCTCGTCGAGCCCCGCCCCTGAGTCACCCGGACGATCCTCGGTTCACGTCGAGCCGCCGAGCTGGGACTGCCCGGGCTCACACTCGCCGAGCCGGTGGCACCAGCGGCACCACCCACCGGGGGCCAGCGGAGCCGTCTCGGGCTCGGCGACAGCAGCCGCCAGGTCCACGATCCGCCCGACGGCGACGGCGAGCACCTCGGGAGTGATCGGCACCGCCCGCGTCGTGCCCGTCCCCGCGGTCGAGCACCGCACCCGTTCGGGGACCGCCTGCGCCCAGAAGCTCACGACCAGCGCCACGAACCCGGCCACGATCCGGTCGTGGTGCTCGTCGGGGACGCGACCGGAGTGCACGAGCAGCGTCGTGGGCCGGAGACGCTCGCCGAGGCGGGCGTCGCACGCAGCGGTCAGACGGATCGACCGACCCGGCACGTCCACCCGGGCCCGCTCGACCTCCCACCGGAGATCGGAGCGACCACGCACCGACGAGAGCACGTCGGCCATCCAGGCCTCGACCGACGCCCGAACCGCCGCTCGGGCCGCCGAGTCGAGCTCGTCGAGCGCCTCGGCCACCCACGCAGGCTCGGCGAGCGTTGCGAGCGTGCGGTCGAGCGCACGGACCGGGGGCTCGACCCCGTCCCACTCGGCGAGCGCGAGCTTGGCGAGCGCCCGGGTGACGAGTGTGGTGACCGACGGGGAGGACTCGTCGTCCGAGGGACGTGCGAAGCGGGTGGCGCACGGCTGGGTGACGTCGAAGTCGGAGATCGTCACCCACTCGCGACGTGGTGGTCGACGCCGACCGTCCAGACGCCACCGGTCACCGAGCACCCGTTCGAGCTCGGCGTCGAGGTGCGATCGGGCGTCCGACAGCCACGACTGACGGACCTCGAGGGGGACCGGCCCGCCGGCGGCGCTCACGATCCCACCCCGTCGTCCGGCGGCTCCCACTCCACCTCGTCGTCCTCCGGCAGCTCCGCAGGGCCCCCGGCGGACGTCGGCGCGCCGACCGACACCTGGACCGGGGCCGCGCTCGGGCACGTCGGGGCGTCGGGACACCAGCGACACCACGGACCCGGTGACTCGCTCGGCGTGCGGCCGACGAGCAGCTGGGCCCAGGTCTCCACCGCGTCACCGAGTCGAGCTGCGGCCGACGAGAGCGAACCCGCGTCCACCGGAGCGACCGCCGCACCGTGGAACGGGTACCAGCGGACCACCAGCGCCGGCGGCACCCCGTCCCGCCAGCCGACCAGGAGGGCGTAGAGCGCGACCTCCTCGACGTGCGCCTGGCGCGGCGCTCCGGACTTGACCTCGACCACCACTCCCGGACGGCCGACGAGCGGACCACCGAGCTCGGCGTCGAGTCGACCCGAGCACACGATCCGCCCGCCGGCCAGCGAGGCCGTGGCCGCCGACTGCAGGCGCGGCCACCACTCGTCGGGCAGGTCACGCCACGCCTCCGTCGGGTCGACCAGGTCGTCGAACACGGCGAGGTCCTCGGCGACCGCCTCGATCACCTGGTCGCAGAGCCCCTCCTCGCCCTGCGCGTCGAGCACGGAGAGGAGTTCCGCAGTCGGCGCTGACAACGGCGACCCCTGGGCGGCGAGCAGGACGAACCGGTCGAGCGCCACACCCCTGAGCGCCGCCCGACCGGGCCCCCGGTCGTCGGGGTGCAGGTACCGGGCCCGGGCCGAGCGCTCGCAACGCTGCAGGTCCGCGAGACGACTCTTGGGGACCCGGGCCACGGCCTCGACGCCGTGGCCGTCGAGCAGCTCAGCCGCTGCCGTCGCCCGGGCCTCGACCGCCGCACGCAGGTCCGGCAGCACTGCGGCCGCTCGCTCCACCCAGTCGGAACCGAGCGGCTCGAGCGCCGCCTCGACCACCGCGAGGAGCGTGGCCGACGGGTCACCGACGTCGTCGGCAGGGGTGTCGCTCCCGTCCACGGGACCATGATCCCAGACACCGGCGACACCGAGGCCGACCGGGCCGACGCGGGCTCCCCGGTCGGAACGCGGCGGGGGACGCCGTCTAGCCTCCCGGCCGTGACCGACCGCATCGAGCCCACCCCGTTCATCGTCGAGGTCAGCGACGCCGACCTCGACGACCTCCGCAGCCGACTCGCCCGGACGCGCTGGCCCGAGGCCGAGACCGTGTCGGGGACGGCCGAGCCGTGGTCCCAGGGCATGCCGCTGGAGGTGACCCGGGAGCTCGCCGAGCACTGGCGGACGGACTACGACTGGCGGATCGTCGAGGCGCGCCTCAACGCCCACCCACAGTTCCGCGCCCAGGTCGACGGACTCGGGATCCACTTCCTGCACGTCAGGTCCCCCCACCCGGACGCGCTCCCGCTGATCCTCACCCACGGGTGGCCGGGATCGGTCGTGGAGTTCCTCGACGTCATCGGCCCACTCACCGACCCGGAGGCTCACGGAGGCCGGGCGGAGGACGCGTTCCACCTCGTCGTGCCGTCGCTGCCCGGGTTCGGGTGGAGCGACCGGCCGAGCTCGCCCGGTTGGAACGTCCCCCGGATCGCGGCCGCCTGGGAGCAGCTCATGCTGGGCCTGGGGTACGACCGGTTCGGCGCCCAGGGGGGCGACTGGGGGTCGATGGTCACGGCCGCTCTCGGGTCGAACCACCCGGAGCACCTCGCCGGCATCCACCTCAACATGCCGCTCGTCCTGCCGGACCCGGCCACGATGGACGACCTGACCGAGGGGGAGCTCACCGCGCTCGCGGCGTTCGACCACTACCAGCAGTGGGACAGCGGGTACTCCACCCAGCAGTCGACGCGACCGCAGACCGTCGGCTACGGACTGACCGACTCGCCCGTCGGCCAGCTGGCGTGGATCGTCGAGAAGTTCTGGGCCTGGACCGACTGCGACGGCGACCCCCGCAGGGCGGTCGACGCCGACCGGCTGCTCGACAACGTGATGGTCTACTGGACGACCCGGACGGCGGCGTCCTCGGCGCGCCTCTACTGGGAGTCGTTCAAGCAACCGGACTTCTCGCCGATCTCGGTGCCGGTCGGCTGCTCGATCTTCCCGAAGGAGATCTTCCGCACCTCACGGCGGTGGGCGGAACAGCGCTTCAGCGATCTGCGCCACTTCGGCGAGCTCGATCGGGGAGGACACTTCGCCGCCTTCGAGCAGCCCGAACTCTTCGTCGCAGAGCTACGGAGCGCGTTCGCCACGATGCGCTGAGTGGCCCCACGGTGGTCGCCGCCAGTCGACCACCTGCATCGCGTTCGGATGTTCTGGACGTGGCGTGTGACCTTCCTTACAGTGAGCAGGTGCGGCTGGAGTCTCCGGCGGTACACGAGGGTTCGACCAACACCTCAGGTCGACAGGGCGAACGAGGGAGTCCCATGAAGTCACGTTCCGTGAAGGTTGCGATCGTCGGCCTGGTGGCCGCCATCGGTCTGGTCGCTGCGGCCTGTGCGCCGCCGCCCCCGGCACCCACCAAGAACTGGTCGCTCAAGGCCACCAGCATCACCTCCAACGACTCCCAGGACGAGCTCCGGGACCCGATCTTCAACGCCTGCATCGCCATCCCGAACTGCGACGACGAGGCCTACCTCATCCACATCGCGTTCAAGGTGACCATCGGGCAGGCCAACTCGGCCGACGCCTGGGTCGTGACCGGCGACAAGGTCAACGGCCTGAGCGAGGGTGAGACCAACGCCCTGTCCGGTGGCCAGCAGGCGCCGGTCACGTTCAGCGGCATCCGTCCGCTCGACATCCTCGACGTGTTCAACCCGAGCAACAAGCTCACCGTGTTCGGCACGTACACCTGGGCCGCCGAGGAGGACACGATCAACTCGCTGTCCACCGGCGCCAACGGGCTGGCCAACACCTTCAAGTCGGTGCTGAACAGCCTCCTCGCCTCGGCCACCCTGCCGAGCAGCGAGCAGGCGATCATCGACCTGGTGCTCGACGCCCTCTTCAACAACATCGGCGCCCTGTTCAACGTCATCGTCTCCAACATCCCGTGCCTCGGCCTGTGCGACGACGTGCTCGGTGGTGCGGTGTACGTGGGCATCGGTGCCGGTGGCACGCTCGGGAACACCATCAACTCCCTCCTCGGGAGCGTGACCATCCCGAACATCGCCATCCCGGTGGTCGACGTCCCGCCGGACGTCCAGGGCGGCGGCATCTTCACGATGACCGGCCCGAAGAACTTCACCCAGCAGTTCTCGGGCGCCGACGGGCGGCACACCTACTCCTTCACCGCCGGTCAGGCCTGACCGGGGCCGGCCTCCGGGCCGGACCGCATCGGTCGAACGGACGACCCGGGCCTCGGGCCCGGGTCGTCCCGCGTCCGGGGTGCTGCCGCACCGTCGACCGTTCCCCGGCAGCTGCGCCGCTCCTGTCCGGACCCGGCCGGAGAGCCCGTGCGGACCGGCCCCACCACCCGCTCGACCGACGCTGTCACATGTCGGGTCCACGCTCCTCGTGTGGGCGGCGAACAGCCGTCCCCACGTCGACCGAGGAGCCGACCATGACCAGCACCCCATCCACCACCACGACCACCGAGGGCCCGTCGGACCCGTTCGACCTCCTGGTGCACGCCGCTCTGGGCCGAGGCATCACCCGGGGCGGGTTGACGTTCATCCCCATCTACCTGCCCGGGCGGTCCGGGGGCGGGTCCTCCACGACCGTCCAGACCGGCGACAACGCACAGCTGGTGATCCAGGAGGTGGAGCAGCAGCGGGTCCCCACGGTGACCGTGACCAACTCCGGTGAGTCCCCGGCCCTGCTCGTGGAGGGCGAGACCATCCGCGGCGGACTCCAGCAGCGGGTCGTCAACACGACGATCCTGATCCCGGCCGGCCAGACGGTCGAGGTCCCGGTCTCCTGCATCGAGGCCGGCCGCTGGGGCGGCGGGCGTTCGTTCGCCAAGGGCGACTCGTACGCGCCGACCCGGGTCCGCCGGGCCAAGCAGTGGAGCGTCGCGGCGAACGTGGAGTCCCACGGCCACCCGATGAGCGACCAGCACGCCATCTGGGCCGGGGTGAGCGAGGTGCTCCACGAGCGCAAGGTGTCTTCGTCCACGTCGAACGCCGCCGACGCCGACCTGCTCTTCGAGACCGACCAGGGCCTGAGCCGGGCGCTGCGGAGTCTGACGCGCCGGGGCCCGCTCCCCGGGCAGGTCGGCGTCGTGGTCCTCCACGGCCGACGTCCGGTGGCGCTCGAGCTCTTCAGCACTCCGGAGCTGCTCCGGGAGCACTGGACGGCGATCGTCCGCAGTCACCTGATCGACGCGGTGGCCGAGCCCGAGGGCTCCCCGTCGCTCGACCGGGCCATGCGCTTCCTCCAGCGGATTCGCAAGTCCCGTCAGGTGACCGCCGAGGGCGTGGGCCTGGGCACCGAGCACCACCTCCGGTCCGACCGGGTCTCCGGCCAGGCGCTCACCTGGGAGGGCGCCATCGTCCACGCGAGCGCCTTCGCGCTGGCGGCCTGACCCGAGGGCCCCGGCGTCAGTCCTGCGAGTACCGCGGGCGGGTGGACCCGCGGTACTCGCACCCACTGGTGCACGTCTCGTGCACCACCACCCGGCTGAGCTCCGGCAGCGCCGGCAGGAGTCGGTCCCAGACCCACTCCGCCAGGTGCTCGCTCGTCGGGTTCTCCAGCCCGGGCACCTCGTTCAGGTAGCGGTGGTCGAGTTGCTCCACCAGCGGCTCGACGGCCGCGCTGATCTCGGCGAAGTCGCGCACCCACCCGGTGCTCGCGCCCACCGGTCCCTCCACGTGGACGGAGATCCTGAACGAGTGCCCGTGGAGTCGGCGGCACTTGTGGTCCTCGGGCACGTTGGGCAGGTGGTGCGCCGCCTCGATCCGGAACTCCTTGAAGATCTCCAACCGTCGCGCTCCTCAGCCGTGTCCGTCCCGTCACCCTGCGGGCGCCCGACCGGTCCGGTCAGGGGATCCCCAGATACTTGTGGGTCTGGACGCTGAGGCGCCACCGGGGGTGCGCCCGACAGTGGCTGAGGGCCCACGAGGTGTTGGCGGCCGTCACCTCCGGGTCGGGGTCGGCCATGGGTTGGACGAATCGGTGGGTCGCCTCGACGTGGTCCCAGGTGGAGGGGTCGACCGCCTGCGGTACCACCACCTTCACCTCGTCGGCCCGCTCGACGACCACCTCCGTGCCGGCCTTGGGGCTCAGGCACACCCAGTCGACTCCCTCCGGGACCGGCAGGGTCCCGTTGGTCTCGACAGCGATGGCGAGTCCGGCGTCGTGCAGGGCCTCGACCAGGACCACGTCGAGCTGCAGGAGCGGCTCACCACCCGTGCACACCACCAGCGGTCGGCCACCGGTGCCGAACGCAGCATCCCAGCACCGGGCGACGGACGACGCGAGCTCCACGGCCGTGGCGAACACTCCCCCACCCGGACCGTCGGTGCCGACGAAGTCCGTGTCGCAGAACCGGCACACCGCGGTGGCCCGGTGCTCCTCCCGGCCAGACCACAGGTTGCACCCGGAGAACCGGCAGAACACTGCGGCGCGACCGGCCTGGGCGCCCTCGCCCTGCAGCGTGGCGAAGAGCTCCTTGACCCGGTAGCTCACGTCGCCGGTCCCGGCGTGGCGTACCGGGTCGGATCCGGGAGTCCGGCGGCGCGGAACCCCTCGGCCCGGAGGAGACAGGAGTCGCACTGTCCGCAGGCCGCACCCGACGGGTCCGGGTCGTAGCAGCTCACCGTCGTTGCGTAGTCCACCCCCAGGCTGGTGCCGAGTCGGACGATCTCGGCCTTGGTGAGTCGCACCAACGGTGCGTGCACCTCCAGGCGTCGCCCACCCTCGACCGAGGCCCTGGTGGCCAGGTTGGCCATCTGCTCGAACGCCTCGAGGTACTCGGGCCGACAGTCGGGGTAACCCGAGTAGTCCACCGCGTTGACCCCGATCACCAACCGGGTCGCGCCCAGCACCTCCGCCCACGCCAGCGCGTGGCTGAGGAACACCGTGTTGCGCGCCGGCACGTAGGTCGACGGGATCGCCGAGGCCGCGCTGTCGAGCACCTCGGACACCGAGGAGTGGTGCGGGATCTCGCCGTCACCCGTCAGCGAGGACCCACCCAGTCGGGCCAGGTCCACGTCGAGCACCTCGTGGCGGATCTCGACCCCGCTGCGCTCGGACTGCGCCGCCACCACCGCTCGGGCCGCAGTCAACTCGACGACGTGACGCTGGCCGTAGCGGAAGCTCAGCGCGTACAGATCCCAGCCCTCGGCCGCAGCTACGGCGAGCGCCGTCGCCGAGTCCAGACCACCGGAGACGAGCACGACGGCAGGGTCACCCACGGCTGGCACCGTACCCCGGCGGCCCGACCGGGTCCCGAGGCCGACGACGCCCCGGTGCTCGGATCAGCCGGCGGATGGTGGTGCCGACGGCGGGGTGTCCGGCGGTGGCGCTGCGGCCGGGGGAGGTGCAGCCGGGGGAGGTGCAGCCGGGGGAGGTGCCGCCGGGGGAGGTGCCGCTGTGGCGTTGTCGAGCGGGTGCGGGATCCCGAACTCACGGTACAGCGGGATCTGATCGGAGGTCAGCGAGTTCACCTGCGCCACCGCGCTCTCGGACGGGTTGGCCGGATCGAACCACGCCGGCCACACGTCGCCGACCCGGGGCATGTTGGTCTGGGCCAGCATGATCGTCTTCTCCGTCTCGAACGACGGTGCCCCGTCGATCGGATCGAGGCGGAACCGGACGACGCTGCGCAGGTAGATGTGGTTCACGATCGTCCCGGTCGGCTGGACCGACAGGATCATGGCACGAGCCTTGTGTCCCGTGGCCTGGAGCCGGGCGATCTGATCCTGCTTGGCACGGGACTGGCCGAACATGGACCTCCGGATGAACCAGATGAGTCCGACGGTGATGACCCCGACGACCACGAAGGTCACCACGATCGAGACCATGATGCTGTTGGTGATGCTCTGCGTCATGTCGTTCACGTCTCGAATCCTCGCGCAGACGATCCGACGATGCGTCGGATCAGCGCTCGGCCGTCCGGTCGGCCACACCGAGGCTGCGCTGCAGGCGGGCGGAGATCCCGGGGACCAGTGCCGAGATCTTGGCGACCGCCCGGAGCTCCGGCGGGGCGGCGAAGACCTCGGGCGGGGCGTCCTGGATCGCACGGACCACGGCGTCGGCGACGTCCTGGGGACTCTTGGTCCGCACACCCGGCGGGAGCTCGATGTCGTTGTCGGCGAACATCCCTGCGTCACGGATGAAGCCGGGTGCCACCAACGACGCCGACACCGAGGTGCCGAGCAGGTCCTGATGGAGCGACAGGGTGAACCCCCGCAGCCCGAACTTGGTGGCGTTGTAGAGCCGGGTGTTGGGGGTGGCCACGATGCCCGCCACCGAACCGACCGTGACGATCGCCGCACGGGTCCCCTGGGCCAGGTGGTGCTGGGCGAAGGCGATGGCCATCTGGACGGGCGCGCGCAGGTTCACGTCGAGGACCAGGTCCACCGAGTCCGCCGAGACCTCTTCCAGGGGACCGTCGTTGCCGATCCCGGCGTTGAGGACCAGCACGTCACAGCCGAGCGACTCCTCGGTCAGCCGGTCGACGTCGAGCCGGTCGGCCAGGTCGGCGACCATCACCTCGCCACCGGTGCGGCCGGCCAGCTCGACGAGGAGTTCCCGGCGACGAGCGGTGAGCACCAGCTCGGCACCACGACGTGAGAGCTCCCGCGCGATGGCGGCACCCAGACCGCCACTCGCACCGGTGAGCATGATCCGGGAGGTTCGGAGATCGATCGGAGGAGTGTCCACGAGCGCACCGTAGCCCCACGCCTGCCCGACCCGATGACGGAGACCCCCTCGCCGGATCGGGCGGGTCGCCCGCCCCGCTGACACCGCAGCGGCGTCGCAGCACCATGGGGTCGGCGCCGCAGTGCGGCCTCGGACACCACGTCCCCGACACCGCACACCCGGAGCGACCCGTGACCCCACCTCCCCGACCAGCCGACCACGCCGGCGACCGGTCCGAGACCACCGCCGACCGGGAGTCCGGGCCGACGACGGACCGTCCCTCCGAGCCGGACCGTGCCGCCACGACGGACCACGTCCACCTGCGGATCCCGCTCCCGCACCCCGAGGTACCGAGCGAGTGCGTCTGGGCGGTACCGCTCGGGGACGAGCGGTACCGGGTGGCCAACGTGCCGTTCCTCGTCCACCACGTCGGGCTCGGCGACGTCGTCGTCGCCGCCGAGGTGACACCCGGCGAACTGGAGTTGGTGGAGGTGGTCGAACGGGTGCACGTGGCCTCGTTCAGCTACGAGTTGCACCGGCACGTCGACGCCGTGGAGTTCGTCGAACGGGCGTCAGCGGTCGGGATCGCCACCGAGGGCATGGCCGGTCGTCTCTTCGCATCGAGCGCGTCCGACCACGCCTCGGCCGACCGGCTCGAGCGGATGCTCGAGGACGACGCCGAGTGGTTCGAGCGGTTCACCCCCGACGGGGCGGTGCTCCGGAGCCACGGCGACGTGCTCGGTCGGTGAGTCAGCCGACCAGTCGGCGTCCGGTCACTCCGAGTCGAGGATGTCGTGTGCCACCTGGTCGGCCAGCTCGACCGACCGCGAGGCACGCGGACGTCGGGCAGGCCACGCCGCGAACCGGGACGCCAGCAGTGCCCGGTCCGGATCGTCGGCGACGCTCCACGCCTCGGCACAGCTCAGCCAGGCGTCGCGAGCTTCGGGAGCGGACTGGTCGAGCCGGGAGAGCCGGGCAGCAGCGCGTCCCAGGCTGAACGCCTGCCGGACGAGATCGGCCCGACCGGCTCGGGGCCGCTGGGGCTCGAACACGAACCGCAGGTCGCCCGGGCGGTGGTCGGGCGGCAGGACGAACTCGGTGACCGCACCGGTCGGTCCGGTGCTGCGGAGCGGGACGAACGCCAGGGGAATCAGGTCCTCGGCCCGCAGGACGCGCAACCAGTACGCCTCAGCGCCCGAGAGGTCGGGAGCGGATCCGTCGAGGTGGAATCGCCAGAGGAGGTCG
>CAIQNH010000103.1 GCA_903873135.1 uncultured Actinomycetes bacterium | reverse complement strand
GTCCCGGGTGGTAGCAGCGGCCGGGGCGACGTCGGACGGGGCGAGCACGGCACCGGGCGGGAGATCCCGGGTGGCGGCGCTCCCGAGGACCGCGGCAGCGTCGTCGGCGCTGACGGTGGCGACCTCGCCGGGGAGGTCGCTCCGGACGGCCAGCAGGTCCTCGGCGGTCAGAACGGTGCCACCCCGGACCGCCCGAGCGGCGACGAGCACCTGATCCCCGGACGGGCCGACCGCGGCTCGGTGGGTGGCGAGCACGGAGGCGGCGGCGACCACGACGAGTGCAGCACCCAGCAGGCTCCGGCCGGTGAGCGGCGGCGCGAGCCGGCGAACGGTGCCGGCCACGTCACGGGAGCGTCCCCGGCGGTCCGCTGCGGGGAGGTCGCCGGCGTGTCGTTGCGTTCGGTGCACGGAGCGCTCCGAGGGTCACGGCGGATGCCGAACCGATCGGCCGGCGAGGCCGGCGAGCGGGCCGTCGGCCCGGGTCGACGGCCGGAGGACCCTGGGGTGTCCGACCGGCGTCGGGTCGGTTCTACGACGCCGGGTGCCCCAGCTCAACGGGTCGCCCGACCCGGACTGGTTGATCCCCGAGGCACTCCCGGCTCTAGGGTCTGCCCGTCAGTTCGCCGGCTGCGGAGGGCCCCACCCGGGGCGCGGAGCCGGACCGAGCAGGTGGGAGCCCAGCATGAACATCGAGGAGTTCTACGACGCCGACCCCCGACGGAGGGCCTCGGACGAGGTCAACCTCGGCCGTGACTGGCTCGACGCGGGCGGTCGCCGGTACGAGCTCAACTGGGTCGTGGACACGGGCGAGCTCTACCTGATGGCCGAACCCGAGGAGCCGGTGGAGATGGATCCGCTGGGCGACTCGTTCGTCCCCGACATGCCGGTCGACCTGATCACCGTCGAGGTGCTCGCCACCGTGGCCGACCGGGACCAGGTGGAGCAGCGGCTCGAGGGGTGGGAGTCCCACGCCGAGGGCCCCGACGGCGTGGCCTGGCTCCGGGAACGGCTCGCCGACGCGTGAGGAGCGACCCCGGGCCGGCGTTCCGGCGGGGCGAGGGCTCTGCGGCCCGGTAGCATGACCACGAACATGGAAGGCACCGAGACGGCCCGCCCCGGCCGGGGTTCCGCCTCGTCGGATCCCGGCGGCGGCGACGACGCCCACCCCGACCCGGCGTCAGCCGACGACCCCGACCCGACCACCGTGGTCGTCCGCGTGCCGGGCAACCACCTGATGGCCGAGCTGCTCGGCCCCGGCGACGGGTTCCTCGACGTGGTCGAGTCGGCCTTCCCGTCCACCCTGGTCGTGGTCCGGGGCAACGAGATCACCACGAGCGGCGCCGACGCGGAGCGGGTCGGTCGACTGTTCGAGGAGCTCGTCGTGCTCGCCGAGCGGGGCCACCGGCTCGACGAGCGGGCGCTGCGCCGGACGATCGACATGGTCCGTGCCGACGAGCGTCCCTCGCAGGTCCTCACCCACGAGGTGCTCCGCTCCCACCGTGGTGCCCGGATCCGCCCGTCCACCAGCGGGCAGAAGCGCTACGTGGACGCGATCGCCGCCAACATCGTCACGTTCGGCATCGGTCCGGCCGGGACCGGGAAGTCGTGGTTGGCCGTGGCCATGGCGGTCCAGGCCCTCCAGCGCAAGCAGGTCGAGCGGATCGTCCTCACCCGCCCGGCGGTCGAGGCCGGGGAGCGGCTCGGGTTCCTCCCGGGCGACCTCATGGCCAAGGTCGACCCCTACCTCCGTCCGCTCTACGACGCCCTGCACGACATGGTCGGTTCCGAGGGAGCGGGCCGCTACCTGGAGCGGGGCACCGTCGAGGTGGCGCCGCTGGCGTTCATGCGTGGGCGCACGCTCAACAACAGCTTCATCATCCTCGACGAGGCCCAGAACACCACTCCCGAGCAGATGAAGATGTTCCTGACCCGGATCGGATTCGGGTCGAAGGCGGTGGTCACCGGCGACGTGACCCAGGTCGACGTCCAGGGTGGACGCTCCGGACTCGACGGACTCGAGCAGGTGCTCGACGGGATCGAAGGGCTCGGGTTCGTGCACCTGAGCTCCCGCGACGTGGTCAGGCACCGGATCGTCCAGGACATCGTCGACGCCTACGCACGGCGCGGACCCTCGTGAGCGACCCGGTGGCCGAGCGCGCGTCGCGGGGTGTGGTGGTCAGGGACGACCGGACGGACCGGACCGTCGAGGTGTCGCTCGAGGAGTGCGCCCGGCTGCTCGACGCCGTGCTCGCCGCCGAGGGCCTGCCGCAGCGCGCCGAGGCCTCGCTCACGCTGGTGGACCCGGAGGCCATCGCCGAGCTGGCCGCCGCGCACCTCGGTGCGGAGGGACCGACCGACGTGCTGTCGTTCCCGATCGACGGGAGGGGTCCGGTGGGGGAGCCGGAGCCCTGGCTGGTGGGCGACGTGGTGCTGTGCCCGACGGTGGCTGCGTCCCAGGCCCCGGAGCACGCCGGCGACCTGGCGGGCGAGCTGGCGCTGCTCGTCGTCCACGGAGGCCTGCACCTGTGCGGGTGGGACCACGCGACCGCCGAGGACGAGGCCGCCATGTGGGCCCGGGAGCGGGCCCTGCTGACGGCGCTCGGCGTCGAGCCGAGCGCCGACCCCTGGCGTCGGGAGGTGGGCGCGTGAGCGGGACCGACCTGGTGCTCCTCGTGGTCGTCGTGGTCCTGGTGATCGCTGCGGCGATCCTGGCGGTCGCCGAGACGGCGGTCACCCGGATGACCCGGTCGCGGGCCTCGTCCCTGGTCGACCAGCACCCACGTCGGGGCCCGATGGTGCGGCGCATCGTCGACAACCTCGAGCGGGACCTCAACGCGGTCTACCTGGCCGTCAACATCGTCCAGACGGTCCAGGCCGCCCTCGTCGGTGTGCTCGCCGCCCGGCTCTTCGGCCCGATCGGCGTGGCGGTCGGCATCGTGTTGAACGTCGTGGTGCTCTTCACCCTGGCCGAGGCCGCCCCCAAGACCTGGGCGTTGCAGCACACGGACCGGGCGGCCCTGCTGACGGCGCCGATCGTCGAGGGCATCGGTCGGCTCATGCGGTGGCCGGCCCGGGCGCTCATCGGCGTGGCCAACGTCGTGCTGCCCGGCAAGGGTCTGAAGAAGGGTCCGTTCGTCACCGAGGAGGAGATCATCGCCCTGGCCGAGGAGGCCGCCGAGGCGTCGGTGATCGAGGAGTCCGAGCGTGAGCTGATCGCGTCCATCATCGACTTCGGCGACACGGTGGTCCGGGAGGTCATGGTGCCTCGACCCGACGTGGTCGCCGTGAGTCGGGACACCACGGTCAGCGAGACGGTGACGGTGGCGATCGACGCGGGCCTGACCCGCCTGCCCGTCTACGGCACGGGTCCCGACGACGTCGTCGGTGTGGTCAACGTCCGCACGGCGTTCAAGGCGGAGCGCGACGGCGCGGGGGCGACCTCGGTGACCTCGGTCGCCTCGGAGCCGTACTTCGTGCCCGAGACCAAGCCCGTGCGGGACCTGCTCGCCGAGATGCGGTCACGGCGCACCCACCTGGCGATCGTGGTCGACGAGTACGGGGGCAACGCCGGCCTGGTCACGCTCGAGGACCTGCTCGAGGAACTGGTCGGCGAGATCGACGACGAGTTCGACCGTGCGGACGAACCGCTGCACGTGCTCCCGGGCGGCGACGTGCTGGTGGTCGGTTCGTTCAACCTGGGCGACCTGAACGAGCGGCTCGACGTGGCGCTGCCCGAGGGTGACTGGGACACCGTCGGCGGACTGGTGTTCAGCCACCTGGGCCGTGTGCCGGTCGTCGGCGACTCGGTGGAGCTCGACGGGGTGCGGCTCGTGGTCGAGCGCATCGACGGTCGGCGGGTGACCCGGGTCCGGGTC
Organism: uncultured Actinomycetes bacterium; assembly: GCA_903873135.1. GTDB lineage: Bacteria > Actinomycetota > Acidimicrobiia > Acidimicrobiales > Microtrichaceae > SXMI01. The sequence continues at coordinate 3,936 of CAIQNH010000103.1, read as the reverse complement.
GTCGCGCCGCCCTCGGTCGACGAGGACGCCGAACCTGCGGCCGAGGACTGATGTCCGCCGTGTCCGGGGACGACCAGACCGAGTCCGACGACGAGCAGCAGGGCGGGTCGTCCGGCTACCGCTCCGGGTTCGTCTCGTTCGTCGGCCGGCCGAACGTGGGCAAGTCCACGCTGTTGAACCGCATCCTCGGCGAGAAGGTCTCGATCGTCTCCGACAAGCCCCAGACCACCCGACACCAGATCCGTGGTGTGCTCCAGCGCCCGGACGCCCAGCTGGTGTTCGTCGACACGCCGGGCATCCACCGCCCCCGGACCCTCATGGGGGAGCGGCTCAACGCCACGGCATCCGACACCATCGGCGACGTCGACGTCACCTGTCTGGTGATCGAGGCGACCGGTCGGGTCGGGCCCGGCGACCGGCGGATCGGGGGGCAGCTCCCGCCGGGATCGGTGGTGGTCGTCAACAAGATCGACCGGGCCTCGCCCGAGGCGCTGCTCGAACGACTCGCCGAGGCCTCGGCGTTCGACGTGGCGGAGTGGTTCCCCGTCTCGGCCCGCACCGGCGAGGGCGTCGACGCGCTGCTCGACCACCTGTGGGCCCGACTGCCCGAGGGCCCGGCGTGGTACCCGGAGGGTGTCACGACCGACCTGGGGGAGGGGTTCCGGGTGGCCGAGCTCGTCCGCGAGCAGCTGCTCCGGGTGGTTCGGGAGGAGCTCCCGCACTCGATCGCCACCCGGACCGTCCGCTGGGACTGGCCCCACATCACCGTGGAGGTGCTCGTCGAGCGCGAGTCGCAGAAGGGGATGGTGATCGGCAAGGGGGGGTCGGTCCTCAAGGAGGTCGGTACACGGGTCCGCCGCCAGCTCCCCGAGGGCGCCTACCTGGAGCTCGTGGTCAAGGTCGAGCGGGACTGGCAGTCGCGTCCCGGCTCGCTCGAGCAGCTCGGCTACTGAGCCGACGGGCTCACTGCCTGCGGGTCGGCGGATCGGTTACGGTTCGGCTGTGGAGTTGACCGAGCTCGACGCCCGGCGGATCCCCGTCCACGTGGCCATCGTGATGGACGGCAACGGCCGCTGGGCCCAGCGCCGAGGACTGCCCCGGACCGACGGCCACGCCGCCGGCGAGGAGGCCCTGATGGACACCATCTGGGGCGCGCTCGACGCCGGCATCCGGTGGCTCACGGTGTACGCGTTCTCGACGGAGAACTGGAAGCGGCCGGTCGACGAGGTCCGCTACCTCATGAACTTCAACGAGCGACTGCTCCTGACGCGCCGTGACGAGCTGCACGCCAAGAACGTGAAGATGCAGTTCCTCGGCCGCCGGGACTGGCGGGTCCCCAAGCGGATCCTGCGGCGGATCGACGAGACCCTGGAGCTGACCCGGGACAACACCGCCATGACCGTGTCGATGGCGTTCAACTACGGCGGTCGGGCCGAGTTGGTCGACGCCGTGCGGGCGATCGTGGCCGAGGGCACCCCTGCCGGGAAGATCGACGAGCGCACCATCCGTCGTCACCTCTACGACCCGACGATGCCGGACCCGGAGCTGGTGATCCGCACCTCGGGGGAGTACCGGACCTCCAACTTCCTGCTGTGGGAGATGGCCTACTCCGAGCTGGTGTTCACCGACGTGCTGTGGCCGGACTTCCGGCGCAGCGACCTCTACGCGGCGGTCGACGAGTTCCAGCGGCGGGACCGGCGCTTCGGCGGGCTGTCCGACGCCGACCCCAACGCCCGCTGACCGGCCCGTCGGGGGTCGGCCGGTCCGTCCGAGCCCCGTGGGAGACTGGAACCGTGAGCCTCTACCGGGACGACGCCGTGGTGCTGCGCACCTACAAGCTCGGCGAGGCCGACCGGGTGGTCGTCCTGCTGGGGCGGGCCACCGGCAAGGTGCGGGCGGTCGCCAAGGGGGTCCGGCGCACCAGGTCCAAGTTCGGTTCCCGACTCGAGCCCGGGTCGCAGGTGCAGGTGCAGCTCCACGAGGGCCGGGGTGAGCTCGACCTCGTGACCCAGGTCGAGACCATCGAGGCCCGACCGAACCTGCGGGCCGACATGTCCCGGGTGGCCCACGCCGCCGCCCTGCTGGAGGTCGTCGACCTGGTGGCGCCCGACCGCGAGCCCGTGGCTCGTCGCTACGACATGCTCGTCGGTGCGCTCGGCGTGGTCGAGGAACGCGATCCACCGCTGCTTCCGGCGGCGTTCTACCTGAAGCTCCTGGCGGCGGAGGGTGTGGCCCCTGAGTTCCGGGAGTGCGTGGTGTGCGCCGCCGTCGACACCGAGGTCGGCTTCGCCGTCGAGGCCGGCGGGGTCCGCTGTCGGTCCTGTGGCGGCGGCCGGTCGATCAGCGACGAAGCGCTGGCGGTGTGCCGTGCGGTGCTCGGCGGCGGGCTCTCGGTGGTGCTCGACCTCCCCGACGGCGACGTCACCCGGGAGGTCGACTCGCTGGCCACGGCGATCGTCGAGGCCCACCTGGAGCGGCGCCTGCGGTCCGTGCGGGTGCTGCACACCACCTGAGCCCCGACGCGACGAGGGGAGCCCCGGGGGCTCCCCTCGCAGCGTCCCGGCCGGTCGGGCCCGGTCAGGGAGTGATCGGCTCCTGGTTGAGCGCCCGGTACGAGTGCACGATGGCGATGCGGCTGATCGGGTAGGTGACCAGCACGCCGACACAGCACAGGATCACGCCGGCGATGCCGATGAGCCAGCACACCAGCAGGATCAGGAACACCTGGGAGAAGTTCTCCTTCACGTAGTTGATCGAGGTGCTGAACGCCTCACCCGGTCCCATGCCCTTCTCCAGGGCGAGGATCGGCGCGTACGCCGCGAAGATCAGCCAGAGGATCCCCGGGATGATGCACAGCAGGAACCCCACGCCGGCGATCAGTCCGTAGAGGAACGCCGTCAGGGCGAACGGGCCCAGGTTGTGGGTCTCGGTGAACTGCGAGAACGAGGGGGCCTGCCCCCGCGTCACCCCGAGCGACGCCCGCCACACGCCGGCCTCGACCACGAAGGCCAGGGCCAGACCGACGGCCGTGATCCCGATGCTCACCAGCAGGCCGACGATGCCGTTCACCCGCGGCGTGATGGTGTTCGAGACGAGGCTCCAGACGGCCTGCACGGCGAAGACGCCGATCACCAGGACGACGAACTGGAGCGGGTACGTCTTGAACTTCTCCCAGCCGTAGGAGACCGCCGCCCCCGCGTCGAGCTGGGGTACGGCGCCGCCGGGGGACGGCGTCAGGGTTGGATCACTCATGGTCACTACCTCCGTGATGGGCCGCGCTGGCGGCCTCGGAGCACCCTACCGGTGCGCTCAGGCGTCGACGACGGTCGTGTCGCTGAACTGGTCCAACGGCGTGCGCCGATCGGGCGAGTTCAAGATGTTGACCAGGCCCCAGATCTCGAGCACCAGGAAGGCGACCCAGCCGATGCAGCACGGGATCAGCAGCACGACCCACACGAGGGAGCGCTTGGCGCCGTCGGCGAACGACACCGGTTGGCCGTCGGTGCGGACGATCCTGATCTTCATCACCATCTTGCCGACCGTCTGACCCGAGGACGAGGCCATGTAGGCCTCGTACACGAAGTAGAGGACGAAGAAGAGCGTGAGGATCAGCCACGGCACGAAGCTGAAGCCGAAGCCGATGCTCGAGCTGTTCGACGAACTCCCGGCGATGAGCGCGCCGACCAACAGGAACTGGACGATGACGTAGGCCAGCACGAAGATGCCGAAGTCGATGAGTCGGGCGATCAGTCGCTTGCTCGACTCGGCCGGCACCAGTCCGGACCCACCGCCGAACCCGCCGGTGCCGCCCCCGTAGGGCTGGGCGGGCGGCGGGGCGAACCCGCCGGGCTGGCCGGGGGGCGGGGCGAACCCGCCCTGCTGGGGTGCGTAGCCGGGCGGCGGTGCCGCGGGCGGGCCGGGGGGCGGGGCGAACCC